>CAYYXP010000159.1:0-17172 GCA_964475685.1 uncultured Gemmatimonadaceae bacterium
GTTCGTGTTCCGGTTCCGGATCGCGAACGGACCGCTGGTCGTGTTGGCGATCCCGACGACCGGCTGGAGCTTCCACGAACCGCGGAAGAGGATGGGCAGGTTGATCCCGGTATCCCAGTCGATCGAGCTCTGGAAGCTCCCGTTGGCGATCTGACTGACGAGCAGGGAGTCGTTGGGATCGGGCGTGGCGTCATTGGGCACCCGCACCCCGGAGGAGTCGGGAGCCGTTCCCATCTGATCGACCGCCCGCAGCGAATTGGCCCAGTTGAAGGAGCCGAATCGCACCGGCGTCTCGAAGCTGAAGGCGGTGACGCGGGTGTTCGCCGTCCGGCTGACGGTATCCACCACACCACCCGGCAGGATGAGCGTCAGCGCCGGGAGCGGGTCCTTCGACGTCGTGTTGTTGGTGAAGCTCAGCCCGGGCGACCAGGTGATATCGGAGCCGAGCCCGATGGGCACCGGAGACAAGGTTACCGCTGGAAGGAGTTGCTGCACCCTTCCATCGGTGATGCTCTGGCGGCGGTTGCCCCCGATGGTCAGGGTGCCCCAGCCGAACCGCTTCGAGTAGTTGAGGGAGCTGGTGATCTGCTGGGTGTTCTGCAACGGATCGATTGCGTTCTGCCGCACCACGGCGTTGTTGCTTACGTAATTGAGACTGAGGTTGAGGCTGGTGGAGAGATTGAAGTCCTGCCGGTGGTCCCACCGAAGCGTGAGGGCCGACGCCCCGTCCACCTGTCGCTGCTCGTTGAACGCCGCTGCCCCGCTGACGAAGCGGTTGAGCCAGCGGTACTGCCCTGCCACGCCGTACTGGAGGTACCGATTGGCGAACCAGTCGAGCCGCGCCGTCAGGTCGATGTAATCATTGGGCGCCCAGTAATAGCCGACGTTCGTGACCTGCCGGTTGTAGTTCCCGGTGGGGCGGATGATGTCGTTGATCCCCACCTGAGGTACCAGGATTCCCGACCGGCGGCCCGGCCGCACGTCCTGGAAAATGAAGGGCAGCCAGAGGATGGGGACGTCCCGCACGTAAAGCACGACCGGCCGCGCCACCAGCACGTTCCGGGAGATCCACTTCACCTCGCCGGCCGAGAAATGGTAGTGAGGCGTCGGCAGGTCGCAGCTGGTGATCTCACTGGAACTGGCGTAGATCCGGCTCGAGCTGGAATCCTGGGCCACGTTGCCCCGGAGAAACCAGACGGTGGAGCCTTCGGTGAAGTTGGTGAGGGCGTCCTCCACGACACCGCGCCTCCGGCAGGTGTCGTACCGGATGGCCTCGCCGATCAGCACCTGGTCCTTGTCAAAGAGATGGGGATCCCCCCGGGCATCGAGAAGGCAGCTCTTCCGGCGGTAGGTGATCGTGTCCGCCTCCAGCAGCGATCCCTGCCGTTCGGTGAGCGCCTCCCCTTCCAGCAACACCCGGTCCTCACCCAGGAAGACGGTTGCCGAGTCGGCGCGATACCGTGTGGCCTGGTAGCCCGGCCTCTTGAGGAGGTCGGTGATGACCGAATCGGGCGGCGCGAAGCTGCGGGAGGGCCCGGTGGGGAGGCCGAGCCGGCGCGCGGTCGCCGAGTCGAGCGGCTGGCCCGCCCGCGTCCGGGTGGAGTCGCGGAGCGAGTCCGCCTGGGTATAGGGGGGGCGCTGCCTGGCCGGGACCTGGGCATCGGCCGGCGCGGCCCCCCATCCCAGAGCGATCAGGACGAACCCGACAGTCGCCGCGTGCCGCCGGCGGCGATGGATGAGTGCCGCGCCGGCCAGTCCCACCTCGTACAGCACCAGGAGCGGAAGCGTCATCATCACCATGGACACGAGGTCCGCGCCGGGGGAGAGGATCGCCCCGGCGGCGAAGGCGGCCACGACCGCATAGCGGCGGAAACGGCCGAGCTCCGCGGGGCCCACCACGCCGAGCCAGGCGAGGATCATCATGACGAGCGGAAGCTCGAACGAGAGTCCGAGCGCCAGCACCACCTGGACGACGAAGCCGAAGTAGTTGTCGTAGGTGATGAATGGCTGAATCGCCTCGGTCTGGAAGCTGAAGAGCACCCGAAGCGCCTGGGGAACCACGTACAGGTAGGCGACGGTCGCGCCGGCGAGAAACAGCACAAGCCCCACGAACAGCGACGGAACCAGCGCCTTCTTTTCGCGTGCGTAGAGGGCCGGCGCAAGAAAGGCCCACAGTTGCCAGAGAATGATCGGCGAAGCGAGGACGAGCCCCACCAGGAAGCCGAGCTTGAAGACGATCATGACCGGCTCGGTGGGACTGGTCACGATCAGTTTGCCGCCGGTGAGATACGGCGCGATCGGCTTCTTGAGGATGTTGACGAGCTGGAAGCGCTGGACCATCCAGAGCCCGAGCGCCGATCCAACCACGATTGCGCCCAGCGACCGGAGGATGCGGAACCGCAGCTCCTCGAGGTGGTCGAGGAAGGGCATGTCCCCAGCGGTCCCGGTCATGGCACGTGGCGCCCGGGGCTTATCGCCCGAGCGCCTTCAGTCGGTCGCGAGCGAGAGCGGCTTCGTCCGATTGAGGGTACTTCTGGACCACTCGCTGATAGGTGTCCCTGGCCTTGGCGGTGTCCTTCCGCCGCTCGGCGAGGAGGCCAAGGTTGTACAGCGCGGAAGGCGCGCGCGGGGACGACGCGTAGCCATCCACCACCTGCCCGTAGTACGCCGCCGCCGAGTCGGCGTTCTCGCTCGAGTAGCTCTGGCCGATGAAGTAGAGCGCATCGGCCGTGCGCGGGCTCGACGGGTAGGCCTTGAGCAGCTCCCGGAGGCCGGTCCGCCCCGTGCTGGTACTGCCCCGCCGGAGCTGGGCCAACGATGCCTCGTACATCTGGTCGGCCGAGGCGTCGTTGGCGGCCTCGGGACGGGCGCCGTCGCCCGGCGCAGGCGCCGGGGTCTGGATTTGCGCGCCTCGCGCCTCGAGCTGGGTCCGAAGCTCGCTCAGCCGCTGCTGACTCTGTCCGGTGAGCTCCTGCAACTGGACCAGCTGCTCCTGGATCTTGTAGAGGTCGGTCGCGAGGTCACCCCGGAGCTTCCCGACGGCCCGCTTCTCGGAATTGAGGGAATCCAGGATGGCCTGCTGCATCCGGATCACCTCGCCGAGCTGCGCGGCCCGGGCCGAATCGCGCCGGGTGCTTTCCGCCCGAAGCAGGGACACCTCCCCCTGGACGGTCTGGACGTCGCTCTTCGTGGCGCACCCCGCGAGCCCGGCGAGGAGCGCCGCGCCCGCGAGCACCCGTCCAGGTACAACCAATGGACTCACTGCGGCGCGACGAGGTTGCTGCCGCCGGCCGTGGCCTGGAACTCGTCGCGGCGGTTCTGGGCCCAGGCGGCTTCGTCGCCCCCGGAGCTGAGTGGACGCTCCTCGCCATAGGAGACCACGTCGAGCCGCGAGCCGTCGACTCCCTTGTTCTGGAGATACCGCTTGGCCGACGCGGCGCGGCGGTTGCCGAGCGCCAGGTTGTACTCGTCGGAGCCGCGCTCGTCGGCGTGCCCGGCGATGGTGACCCGCACGTTCGGATTGGCCTGGAGGATCGCGGCCTTGCGATCGAGGTTGGCCTCGTCGGCGGAGCGGACGGCGGACTGGTCGTAATCGAAGGTGATCATGGCCGAGAGATCGGCGGCCACGGCCCGGGTGCGCTCGGCCGCTTCACGCGCCATGCGCTCGAGCCGCTCGCGTTCGGCGCTGTCGTCCGGAGGTGCAGGCGTCGGCGCAGGGGCGGGCGCCGGGGCAGGTTGGGGCTCGGGCTCCTCCGGTGGCTTCTTTCCACCGCAGCCGGCGGCGGTGGCGGTGGCGGCCAGGAGCATCAGCAGAGACGAAGCGCGCATCATGACTCCACGTTCAGGGGTTGGAAGCTGCCGCGGTCCGGCCCAGACGCCGGGACCACGAGGGGAGCCGCGCGGCGCCAGGCGTGTGGAGCTGGCGAACGCGGCCGGTTTCGACATCGATGATCCAGAGCTGGCGCACCCCGCTCCGGTCGGAAACGAACGCGAGGTGTCGGCCATCGGGGGCCCAGGTGGCGTCTTCATTGCGCCCGGCCGACGTCATCTGACGAAGGCGACGACCGGTGACATCGACAAGGAAGAGTTGCTGGCTGCGATCGACTTCGCGGTGGAAGACCACGTTCGCGCCATCGGGAGACCACTCGGGTGCGTTGGAAGCGCCCGTTGCGCCGAAATCGAACGGGGCCAGCAACTCCTGGTCGGTCCCGTCCACGGCCATGACGTAGACCTGGGGCGGTCCGGCACGGGTCGAGACGAAGGCAACCCGCCTTCCATCGGGCGAAAACGTTGCTGATAAGTTGTCCGCATAGCGTCCCACGGTCAAGCGTTGCGCGCAACAGCGATCGGAGTAGTTCGCCGTGAAGATGTCGGTGCCGGCCTCGTCGGAATGCGCGTACGCGACGGTCTTGCCGTCGGGGGAGAAGGCGGGCGTGATGTTGAGCCCCGATTGGGTGCCAGGCACCGGCACGACCGCCCCGGTCGAGAGATCCTGGACCGCCACGCCCCCGCGCCCCTCGCCCAGCTGGGTGTAGGCGAATTGCCGGCCGTCGGGAGACCACGACGGTGAGAGCGACGTGCGGCCCGCCGGCGTGAGCGGGAGCAGATCCACGCCGTCGCTGTCGATCCGGTGGATTCGCCCGCCCGACACGAAAAGGAGGCGGCTGGCGGCGATGCCGGCCGTGCCGGTGGCCCAGCGCGCGATCTCGTCGGACACGCGGTGGACCTCGAGACGAAAGCCGGCGTCGGTCACGGCCGGCAGCGGAAACACCTGCTGGTTGCGCATTCGGGACGCGGAGACGTCGTGCAGCCGCGCCGTCACTCCGCCCGGAGTATCGGCGAACTCCACCGCGAACGCCGCCTGCATGAGCTTATAGATGCCGTAGTTGATCGTTCCCGTCGCACCGCCCGTGGCGGGGGAGGCGGTGCCCGCATCCAGCATCTCGAATCGGTCGCTGTAGTCGAGATCGCGCCGCACGATGGCCCGCACTGAATCGAGCCCCGGCCCGGGCAACACCACGAGCCCGGGCCGGACGCCGGGCTGATACTCGAGGCCGACACGCACCCCTTCCTTCACCCGGCTGGTGTCCTGCGCGGCCACCTCCAGCATGCGGAGCGGCGTGGCGGGCAGGACGGCGATCAGGGTGGCAAGGCAGGCGAGAGTTCGTGTCATCGGCTCGTCGGCTTGAAGTAGAAGCTTACGGGGAGGACGTCGGCTTCCCATCCGTCGGGAAGAGGACCGAAGGCGCCCGAATTGCCGGAGGCCTCGATGGCCCCCTGGGCACTGAGATCGAAGGCGAAGCTGCCCGACCGGGTGACGAAGTGGATGTTGCGCACCGCGCCGTCGCGCGAAATCATGAAGGCGATTTCCGCATAGCTGTTCTCCCGCGCGGACCCACGGTCCCAGTTCCGGTACACCTGGGTGACGATGTTCCGGAGGTACTCGGGATAGGGGAACTCCAGCCCCGGCGTCTTGATGTTGGCAACGTCGGTTCCCGTGCTCGGCGTCTCCCCCGGCACCGGCGTCACCGGCGCGGCGGTCCTGGGCGGCGGCTCGCGGTTGCTGTCCCGCGGTTGTGGCTTGGGCACTGGGGCCGGCGGAGACTTGCTCGGCTTGGGCGGCTGCGGTTTTACCGGCGCGGGCTTCTCGACCGGCGGCGGCGTAGGCACCGCTTCCCTGGCCAGGCGTTGCTTGGGCGTGGGGGCCGGAGCGGCCACGAGCTCGACTGCGTAGGACGGCGGCATGGCCCTAGAGGAACGGACCTGGGTGAACAAGAGGGCGGCCACGATCGCGTGCACCAGGACCGTCCCGATCATCCCCGCCGCGGTGCCGGGGGGCCGGCCACGACCGGCCCGGCCCGTCACGGCGACCCTTCCTCCTGGGCAACCAGTCCGACGTTCGAGACGCCGGCGGCGCGAATGATCGCCAGCACGCGCACGACCTGTCCGTAGGGCACGCGGGTGTCCGCCTGGAGATACACTCCCGTTGGCTTGCGGGTGGCGACCAGCGAGCGGAAGGTCACACGAAAATCGTTGTAGGATACCGGCGTCTGGTCCACGAAGATGCGCCCACTCCGGTTGACCGTGACCACCATCCCCTCCTTGGGGGAAAGCGGCCTGGCTTCGGCACGCGGCAGCTCGACGTCCACGCCGCCCTGCATGATCGGGGCCGTGAGCATGAAAATAATCAGGAGGACGAGCATGACGTCCACGAGCGACGTGACGTTCACGTCGGCCATCAGCGGGAGCTCGCTCTGCTGGCTGCCGAGCCCTCCCCCCAGGCCCGCCACCTAGAGCAGGCCTTCCCGGGCCATCGAGCCGATCAGCTCGTTGGCGAATCCCTCGAGCTCACCGGCAAAGAGACGCACCCGATTCACGTAGAGGTTGTAGGTGATGACGGCCGGAATGGCGGCGGCGAGGCCCGCGAACGTCGCCACCAGCGCCTCGGCGACGCCCGGCGCCACTGCCGCCAGATTGCCCGAGCCCTTGGTGGCGATGCCGGTGAAGGCGTTGATGATGCCGAGGGTGGTGCCCAGCAGGCCCAGCAGCGGGCTCACCGAGCCGATCGTCGCGAGCCAGGGGACGTAGTGGCCGAGGAGATCCCGTTCCGCCGCCACCTCCTTGCCGAGAACCATCTTGAGGGCCTCGAGCTGGGTGGGGGTGAGGGTGCTCCGGTCGGCGCCGCGCTCCTCGCTGAGCGCGCCGGGCCGGAGCTCGGAGTAGAAGGTGATCGCCTCCCGGAACAGCCGGTTGTACGGCGAGGGGGGCTGCCTCATCACCGCGTGGTAGGCGTCCTGGAGGCGGGTCGTCCGCTCCATCTCCGCGAAGAACCGGTCGGCCTGCTTGTTCAGCTTCCTGAACTGCCACCATTTGTAGATGATGATGAACCAGGAGACCAGCGAGAAGATGACCGTGATGACGAGAACGACCTTGGTCTCGGTGCTCGCCGTGAGCACCAGCTCAACCGCGGAGCTGGGAACGGCGCCGCCCGCCTGCAGCATCACGTGCCCTCCTTCCGGAACCACTCGACCAGCTCGCGCAGCCCGTCGTCGAAAACCACCTCGGGGCTCCACCCGAGCACTCGCCTGGCCTTGCCGATGTCGAGCGAGCTGCGGAACAGCTCGCCGGGCCGCGGCGGAGCGAATTCGATCTCCGGCTTCTTTTCGAGGACCCGCCCGACGGCCTCGGCGAGGGTGAGCACGTCGCGCTCCTTCGAGGTGGCGATGTTGAAGGCGGGAGCATCCAGCTCGCCGTCCGACGGCATCGGAACCGTGCTGGCGAGCACGTTGGCGCGGGCAACGTCCCTCACGAAGACATAGTCGCGGGTCTGCTTCCCGGTGCCGAACACCGTCAGCGGTTTGTTCTCCAGAAGTCGGGAGGCGAAGATGGAGACCACCCCCGCTTCCGACTTCGGGTCTTGCCGCGGCCCGAAGACGTTGGCGTACCGCATGGCAACGCCCTCGAACCCGCGGAGAGCGGCGAGCGCGCGCAGATAGTACTCGCCCGCGAGCTTGCTGACACCGTACGGGGACACCGGCATTTTCGGCGCGGTCTCGGGCGTCGGGATGACCTCAGGATCTCCGTAAATCACGCCGCCGCTGCTGGCAAAGACGACGCGCCGGACGCCGCCGGCGCCCGCCCCGTCGAGGAGATTCACGAACCCGACCACGTTGATCGAGGCGTCAACGGCGGGCTCGTCCACCGACACCCGGACGTCGATCTGGGCAGCGTGATGGTTGAGGACGGTGAAGCCCCCGGTGGCGAGCAGTTGGCGCGCTTCGGCCGACCGGATGTCGGCGAGCACGAGCCGCGCGCCCCCGGGGACGTTGCGCTCCTTGCCGCGGGAGAGGTCGTCGAGGACCACCACCTCCCATCCGCCGCGCAGATATGCCTCGGCGATGTGCGAGCCGATGAATCCTGCCCCGCCCGTCACCAGGACCCGCCCGCTCACTTGGAATGCCTCGCCATCGAGATCTCCAGACGCTGTACGAGATTAGGCCGTCGGTGGAACCGCCCCGCAATATAGATATGTGGGGCGCGGAAGGAACCGGGAAAACAACACGGCGCCGGGCCTTAGCCCGGCGCCGTGTTGGCCGCTGCACTGCCGGAGGTCAGGACGGCAGCTTGGCGACCTGGTGGACTTCCGTTCCCGGAGCGATGTCGGGGAGGAAGACGTCGAGGTAGCGGCCGGTGGCCGAGTGCTCACCCACGTGCACAATCTGGAGCGTGGCGAGGAGCTGGCTGGTGCGCTGCTGGCCATTGTCGAGACGCTCCGTCTTCCGGCGGACCTCGAAGATGTCGCCGGCGGCGACACCATCCTGGCGGCCCTTGTCAATGAAGGCCACCATCTGCGGCGCCTTGAGCTCCTGCCGCTTGGGTCCGCCCAGGAACTTGCCGCGGACGCCGTCGGACACCGGGACCGCGTGCTGCCCGGCGGCCGGGGTGAACTTTTCCGCAGGCAGCGCCACCTGGCCGGGCTGGATGGGCCCGTAGACCGCCTCGACCACCGCGAGATAGCGCCCGGACACCGTATCGGTGACGCGCGCGAGACCGGTGGGAAGCATGGCATTGCCGAACGGCTTCAGCTCGACTCCGCGCTGGGCGAGCAGCAGGGTGTCGCCGATCTGATAGGTGGCGCCGCTCGGCGCCTGGATGGCGATGGTCACAAACGGCATCGCGTCGTTGATGATGGGCGACCCGATCTGCGATGGCGTCACCGGCCCGATGACCTTGCCCCAGGGCAGGTCCTGGTTTTCCGTCAGGAACCCGGACGCGTAGAACTCGCTCCGGCGGAGCGGCTGGTATTCCTTGCGGGTATAGGCCAGCAGGGTTTCCCGCATCGAGTACGCCGGTTTCGGCCCGAACAGCGGCTCCCAGTCCTCATCTACCGGCATCTGGTTCAGCTCGGCGAGCGTGGCCACACGAGTCGAGGGGCCCATCCCGGTCGCTTGTATCTGCACAGCCGGCTTGGCGGCCGGTTTGGCAGCCGTCTTCGGCGTGTCCGCCACCTGAGCCTCCGGAGCGGAGACGGGGGCCGGCGTGCGAACCGCGGGCGCCGCCGGCAGGGTCACGGGGCTGATGATGAGGGCGACGGTGCCCAGCCACTTCACGCTGAACGTGCGCAGCATCGATGTCTCCCAGCGACGTCGTTGTCGGGTATGGAGATGGGAAGGCAAACCTGGAACGGTTCAGCGGCAGGAGTGGCAAGATCAACGCCAGCGAAGGGCCGTGATGTCAGGCTGACTCATTCTATTGTCACATAATCATTTAGGCGTACAGCGCAGAGGGTAGTACTGGGCCTTGGGTGTGGCGTTCGGCAGAAGGGAATGGAGAAAGCGAAGGCCGGGGCGCCCCTCGGGACGCCCCGGCCCTGGCTTGATCGGGACCCGCTCAGAACGGCAGGTCGTCGTCCTCGGCGTCGGGCGCGTCGGGGAAGTCGTCCAGCGATTCCTTGCCCTTGGACGGAGCGGCCACCGCCGCCGCCCCGACCTTGCTCGGCACGGAGAACTCGGCACCCTCACCGCTCCGTCCGGAGAGGAGGATCAACTCCCGGGCAGTTATTTCGGTGGTGTACCGCGTCTGTCCCTCGCGATCCTGCCACGAGCGGTACTCGATGGTCCCCTCCACGTAGATCTTGTCGCCCTTCTTGCAATACTTCTCGGCCACGTCGGCAAGCGTGGATCCCTTGTTGTTCCACGCGATGACCCGGTGCCACTCGGTCTTTTCCTGCTTTTCGCCCGCCTGGTTCTTCCATTGGCGGCTGGTGGCCAGCGACAGCGTGGCGACACGGCCACCGTTTGCGGTGCTGCGGACCTCGGGGTCGGCGCCGAGGTTCCCGATCAGGATCGCTTTGTTCAGACTGCGGCTCACGTGCACCTCCAGGTTCTCGATGGGGCCCGATCATGCGGACCCGGATAAGATGTCAACCTACAAGTTGCCGCCGCTACCAGAAGTTCGCCATGCCAACCAGAATCACGCCGACTGCTGCAAGGCCAGACGGAGGACCAGGGCGTCCTCCCTGGGGTTGCGATAGTACGACGCTCGCTGGCCCACCGCCCGGAATCCGCGGCCGAGATAGAGCGCCTGCGCCGGCAGGTTCGATTCGCGGACCTCGAGAAGCACTTCGTGCACCTTCCGCCGGCGGAAGGCGGCGAGGCCCCCCTCGAGCAGCGCGCCCGCGATTCCGCGGCGGCGGAACTCGGGGACGACCGCCAGATTCAGGATCTCGCCCATGCCGGCGACGTCCCGCCCGATCAGGTAGCCCGCCATGCCCCGCCCCGTTTCCGCCACCAGCCCGAAGGTCCACGCCGAGGCGAGCGCCTCGTGAAAGCTCGCCTCGCTCCAGGGGTCGGTGAAGGCGCGGCGCTCGAGCTCGAGCATCGCCTTCCCGTCAACGGGGACGGCCGGCCGAATCCGGTAAGGGGCGTCCATGGGTACTCTCCCAGCGTGCCTGCGCCTCCGCGGGCCGCCCGTATTCCGGCTCCCAGCCTGCGGGCGCGCCGACCTGTCGCGCGCCGCCGATGCGGCCGACCAGCCCCAGCAGCCGCCGGGCAGCGGGCGCCCCTTCGGGCGGCGGCACGACCGGCTGACCTGCCCACCGTTCGAGGGCCGCGCGAGCCGCCGCGGGGACGTCGCCGACGATGAACGTGGGGCATGCGATACGGCCGGCGAGTTCCTCGGGCCGGCACACCGTCGGCGCGAGCTCGGTAACGATGGACCCGCCGGCGAACCGGTAGGCTGCCGCGTAGATCTCGCCCCTGAGCGCGTCGGAGACGGCGAGAACGGTCCCCTCTCGGCTGCCGGCCCCCGCAGCACGCACGAGAAGCGACGGCGCAGTCCAGAGCGCGAGCCCGCGGGCCTGCACCAGGGCCTTCGCGACCGCGGCCCCCACCCGGAGGCCGGTAAAGCTGCCCGGGCCGTCCGACACCACGACCGCCGTGAGGTCATCGAGGGTGGCGCCGGCCTCCGCGAGGGCCGCCGACACCATGGGGAGGAGCGACGCGGCGTGGCGCCGCGCCCCCGCCATGTTGGTCTCCACCGCCTCGTTCTCGGAGCGTCCCACCGCCACCGAGGCGCGGTCGGTTGCCGTTTCCAGAGCCAGAAGCATCAGAGAGCTTCCAGGCCCCGGCGCTCAGGGTCGTCGAGGTGGTGGAGCCGGAACCGGCGGGCGGGCGCGGGGAGCCACTCCCCTGCCCGCTCGGGCCATTCCACAAGAATCGCATCGCCTTCGCGGAGCAGGCCCTCCCAGTCGAGATCGGCCGCTTCGTCGGGCGAGCGGAGCCGATAGCAATCGAGATGGAAGACAGGCCCCCGGCGTCCCTGGTAGCGGTGGACCAGCGCGTAGGTCGGGCTCGTGGCGACACCGGCGACGCCCAGCCCCCTCGCGATAGCCTGGATGAGCGTGGTCTTCCCCGCCCCCAGGTCGCCCTCGAACGTGATCAGCGACCGCGGAGGCAGCGCCTCTCCCACGGCAAGCCCCTCCGTTTTCAGTTCCTCCGCATCGAGACGACGAATCACGCGCGGCGGCGGAGCCGGGGGGCGGTCCCCCGACGCACATCGGGGGCGCCGTGCGCCTTGAGCTCATTGACCTGGTCGCGGAGCATAGCCGCCATCTCGAACTCGAGGTTGGCGGCGGCCTCCCGCATCTGCCGCTCGAGCGCCTGAATCGCGGCGGCGCGGCGGGCGGGGTCGTGCAGGTCGATGCGGTCCTGCAGCGGCCGCTCGGGCCCAGGGCGCTCGGTGCGGGCGTCGGCCACGTGGGTGGAGAGCCGAACTTCGTCCATCGACTTGACGATGGAGCGGGGCGTGATGCCGTGCTCCTCGTTGTGCCGCCGCTGGATCTCGCGGCGGCGGGTCATCTCGTCCAAGGCCCGGCGCATGGAGCCGGTGACCCTGTCGGCGTAGAGGATCGCCCGCCCGTTGACGTTGCGCGCCGCGCGGCCGACGGTCTGCACCAGCGCGCGGTCGCTCCGGAGGAATCCCTCCTGGTCGGCGTCGAGGATCGCGACCAGCGACACCTCGGGAAGGTCGAGCCCTTCCCGCAGCAGGTTGATGCCCACGATGACATCGAAATCCCCCAGCCGGAGCCCCCTGAGGATTTCCATCCGCTCGATGGCGTCGATGTCGGAGTGGAGGTACCGGACCCGCACCCCGGCCTGCTGCAGGTAGTCGGTCAGGTCCTCGGCCATCCGCTTGGTGAGTGTCGTCACCAGCACGCGCTCGTGGCGCACCTCGCGAACGCGGATCTCGTTGAGCAGGTCGTCCACCTGCCCCCGCACCGGGCGGATATCCACTTCCGGGTCCACCAGGCCGGTGGGCCGGATGATCTGCTCGACGACGTTGCCCCCGCAAAGCTGAAGCTCGTAATCCCCCGGCGTGGCCGACACGCAGATCATCTGCCGCGCGAGCGCCATGAACTCGTCGAACTGGAGCGGCCGGTTGTCGAGGGCCGACGGAAGCCGGAAGCCGTAATCGACGAGCGTGAGCTTGCGGGCGCGGTCGCCGTTGAACATGCCGCCGATCTGGGGGATGGTGACGTGGGACTCGTCCACCACAACGAGAAAGTCGGGCGGGAAATAATCGAACAGGCAGGCGGGACGCTCACCGGGTCGACGGCCGCTCAGGTGGCGCGAGTAGTTCTCGATGCCGGCGCAGGTGCCGACCTCGAGCATCATCTCGACGTCGAAGCTGGTGCGCGACTCCAGCCGCTGGGCCTCGAGCAGTTTGCCGGCCGTCTTCAACTCCGCCAGCCGCTCGGCCAGCTCCGACCGGATCAGGGACACCGCGCTCTCGACCCGGGACCTTTCGGTGACGAAGTGCTTGGCCGGATAGACGGCGCACTGCTCGAGCTGGGCGATGGCGTTGCCGGTGAGAGGATCGATCTTGCTGATCCGCTCCACCTCGTCCCCCCACAGCTCGATGCGGATGGCCTGCTCGGCGTAGGCCGGGAAGATCTCGATCGAGTCGCCGCGGACGCGAAAGCTCCCCTGCTCGAAGGCGACGTCGTTCCGCGCGTACTGGATGCGGACGAGCTCGGCGAGAATGGCGTCGCGACCGCGCCGCTCGCCGCGGCGGACCGTGACCATGAGCTTGCGGTACTCGACCGGGTCGCCCAGGCCGTAGATGGCGCTCACCGACGCCACGATGACCACGTCCTCTCGCTCCATCAGGCTCGAGGTGGCGCGGAGCCGGAGGCTCTCGATGTCCTGGTTGATCGACGCGTCCTTCTCGATGTACACGTCGGTGGCCGGGACGTACGCCTCCGGCTGGTAGTAGTCGTAGTAGGAGACGAAGTACTCGACGGCGTTCCGGGGCAGGAACTGCCGGAGCTCGCCGTAGAGCTGCGCCGCCAGAGTCTTGTTGTGGGAGAGGACCAGCGTCGGCTTGCCGTAGGCGGCGATGGTATGGGCCAGGGTCATCGTCTTGCCCGACCCGGTGACGCCGAGCAGGGTCTGGTACTTGTCGCCGCGGCGGAGGCCCTCGGACAGCTCGCGGATGGCCCGCGGCTGGTCTCCGGCGGGTTGGAACGGAGCGACGACCTCGAAGCGGGGGCTGCTCATCGGCCCAATATAACGGGGTTTGTTCGGGAGATGCAGAGGACGGAGAGGACGGCCCTCCGTCTCACTTCGTGACTGCCTCACAAAACCCGGTGAATACCGCCACGTACCGGTCCACATCGGCCTCGGAGTGCTGCACCGACAGCGTCCACTGTTCCTCGTCGCCGGGGGTCATGAAGAGGCCACGGTTAAGCAGCCAGGGATACGACGCCGCGAACAGCTCCGGGCGGGTCTCGAGAAAGTCGCGGTAGTTCCGCATCGGGGTCGGCCGGTAGGACACGCACCCCTTGGCGCCGAGGTCCACGGTGTGGGCCGGCATCCCGAAGCGATCGATGGCGGCCTGACAGCCCTGGACCAGACGCTTGCCGAGCCGGCCGAGTTGGTCGTAGGCCGCGGGGGTAAGAATCTCGGTCATGACCACCAGTCCCACGTGCGCGACCAGCGGGTTGCCGTTGTAGGTCCCCATCTGCGAGACGCCCCGCTCGATCAGCCGCATGAGGTCTTCCCGGCCTCCGAAGGCCGCGGCGGGCAGCCCGCCCGCGATCGCCTTGGCCAGGCAGACCAGGTCGGGCTGGACCCCGAATCGCTCCGTGGCGCCGCCGGACGCGATGGTGAAGCCGGTCTTGATCTCGTCGTAGATGAGCACCACCCCGTGCTTGGTGCAGAGCTGGCGGACCCGCTCGAGGTAGCCGGGCTGGGGGACGACGATCCCGATGTTCATCATGGCCGGCTCCATGATGAGGCAAGCGATCTCGGACCCCTTCTCGTCGAGGACACGCTCGAGGTGGTCGGCGTCGTTGAAGGGGACCACCTGGATGTACCTGGAGGCGTCCTTCACCATCCCCTTCGAGACCGGAGCGCTGGCGGGGCGGTCGCGCCCCCCCATCGTGTCGGCGTTGGGGATGACGGAGAACATCACGCTGTCGTGATGGCCGTGGTACGACCCCTCGATCTTGCAGACGACATCGCGACCGGTGGCCGCCCGCGCCACCCGGATCGCGTCCATCGTCGCCTCGGTGCCGGAGTTGGCGAAGCGGATCATCTCCAGATTGAACCGCCGGCAGATCTCCTCCCCGAAGCGCACCGCCGACTCGGTGGTGACGGCGAAGTGGGTCCCGCCTCCGGCCGCCTCGTGGATGGCCTCGACGACGCGGGGGTGGGCGTGTCCCACCACCATGGCCCCGAAGCCGCCGTGAAAGTCGAGGTACTCCGTCCCATCCTGGTCCCAGATGTGACTCCCCTTCCCCCGGGTCACGTAGATCGGATAGGGCTGCATCTTCTGGAATGAGGAGACGACCCCGAACGGCAGGGTCTTCACGGCCCGCTGATAGAGCTCGGCGGACCGGGAGGTGCGGGCCAGGAGGCGGGCCATCTCGGACTGGCCGACCTCCTGGGCTCGGGCGAGAAGGCGATCGTTGGCCGCCCGCTGCCCGGAAGCAAGGGTGGTGCTCATGGCGTCCTGTCCTGTGATTCGACGTGGTCGGGGATGCTATCGCCTCGGAGGGGTCATTCGATGCCGGTTGACTGGAGGTTGTGCCCCCGGACCGCAGTTGTCAACCGTAGGAAGGCGTTGCACATTGGCGGGTATGACGACAATCCCCCGAGCCGGGTCGCCGGACGACGTGATCACCATTGACCACGTTCACAAGCGATTCGGAAGCTACGTCGCGGTTCAGGATGCCGATTTCGCCATCGGGCGCGGAGAATTTTTCTCCATGCTCGGTCCCTCCGGGTGCGGGAAGACCACCACGCTCCGGATGATCGCCGGCTTCGAGCAGCCGACCGAGGGGCGCATCCTGCTCGACGGCAAGGACGTGTCGCGGGTCCCGCCGTACCACCGCGACGTGAACACCGTTTTCCAGCACTACGCCCTCTTCCCCCACATGAACGTCGCCGACAACGTCGCCTTCGGCCCGCGGAGCCAGAAGATCGCGGAAGATGAGACCCGGAAGCGGGTGAAGGCGCTGCTCGAGGTCGTGCGGCTCACCGAGTTCGCCGGCCGGAAGCCGGGGCAACTCTCCGGAGGCCAGCAGCAGCGGGTGGCGCTGGCGCGCGCGCTGGCCAACTATCCGCGCGCGCTGCTGCTCGACGAGCCGCTGGGGGCGCTGGATCTGAAGCTCCGGCAGGCGATGCAGATCGAGCTCAAGCGGATTCAGCGCGAGGTCGGCATCACCTTCATCTACGTCACGCACGACCAGGAAGAGGCGCTCACGATGTCGGACCGGATTGCGGTGATGAACGAGGGCCGGGTCGAGCAGATCGGCTCGCCCACCGCCATCTATCACTCGCCCACGTCGGTCTTCGTGGCCAACTTCATCGGCGTCGCCAATCTGCTCCCCGGCGTCATGGGGACGACCCAGGGGGCAGAGGCGACGATCACGGTGGCGGGCAACAGCGCGATCCGGGTTCCCGCCGGCGGCTGGCAGTTCCTGCCGGGGTCCCCCGCGACGGTCATGGTCCGGCCCGAGCGACTCCGGGTGTCGAACGCCGCGCCGGCGGCCGAGACGGGGATTCCGGTGACGGTGCGCCATGCCGTATTCCAGGGCCCGATGATCCGGTGCACGCTCGCGGCGCTCGACGGCACCGAGATCGTGGCCCACGTGGGGCCGGAGGACAGCGTCACGGGGCTCGAGCCGGGGCAATCGCTCTGGGCAAGCTGGGAGCGCGACGCCGCGCGCCTCCTGCCGCCCGCCGGCCATAGAGTCGAGGAAGAAACCGATCTCAGGACGACCGTGGAGCGGGCGACTCCCGGCCGACACCCACCCTTGAACACCAGGAGCACGCGATGAGCGAGCGAGAGCCCGATGGGACCGGGCACGACGTCCACGAATTCCTTCGCCGCGCGATCAACCGCCGCGGCTTTCTCACCCGGGCCGCCCTCGGGGCAAGCGGGCTCGCGCTCGGCGGGAGCTTCCTCGCTTCCTGCGGCGGCAAGGAGGGCGCGCCTGGCTCCGGCGCCGCGGCCGGCGGTCAAGCCGCCGCCGGGAAGACCCTCCGGGTCTCCAACTGGCCGCTCTACATCGACCCGAAGACCGTGGCCGACTTCGAGGCGGCGACCGGTATCAAGGTCGAATACACCGAGGACGTCAACGACAACAACGAGTTCTTCGCCAAGATCGACGAGCCACTGAAGCGGAACCAGAGCATCGACCGCGACATCATCGTGCTCACCGACTGGATGGCCGGCCGGCTGATCCGGCTCGGCTACGTCGCCCCGCTCGACGACTCCAAGTTCCCCAACAAGGCCAACCTGGTCGACGACGTGAAGAACGTGAGCTGGGACGCCGGCCGGATGTACAGCGTGCCGTGGCTCATGGGGATGACCGGCATCGGCTACAACCCCAAGAAGACCGGCCGGGAGTTGACCAGCATCAACGACATCTTCGATCCGAAGTTCAAGGGCCAGGTGACGATGCTGACCGAGATGCGCGACACCATCGGCCTCGTGATGCTGGGCATGGGGAAGGACCCCTCGGCGGCGACAGTCGCGGACGCGAAGGCCGCCTGCGCCAAGATCAAGAAGGCGCGGGAGGGTGGGCAAATCCGGAAATTCACCGGTAACGACTACGCGGAAGACCTCGCAGCCGGCAACATCGCGGCGGCCTTCGCCTGGTCG
>CAYYXP010000160.1:0-31097 GCA_964475685.1 uncultured Gemmatimonadaceae bacterium
GACGCGCTGAAGCGGAGCGCCCGCTCGATCAGGTCGAGATCGAGCCGGTCGGCGTGCCGCTCGAGCACGGCGCGCAGGTCGGGGGCGAGGTCGGGCAGCGTACCGGTCACGGCACTCCCGGTGTGGAGCGTCACACAAGACGACACTTCGCCCTCCGCCGCCGGCCTGGCTGCGGAGGGAGCTGATTTTTAGAGAATTGGTTGGAGCGATGAGGCCCGGGAACCCTCAGGGCCACAGCGCCTTCCATATCAGAATGGCGATTGGCGGCGCAGCCGTCAACATGGGCGGGGCCGGCGGCCGGTGCCGGACCGGTCCGACCTCGGGGTGGCTTGGCGGGCTAGCTTGGTATCAGGGCGAGGGTTAGGCGGTGAGCGAAGGCCCGATTACAACAGTCCCGCGTTGGCGAAACTCACGAACCTGTCTCCCGCGATGATGACGTGGTCGTACAACGGCAGGTCGAGCAGTCGGCCGGCGGCCATCAACTGCCGGGTGACAGCCTTGTCCTCGGCCGAGGGGGTGGGGTCTCCACTCGGGTGATTGTGGACGACGATGATTCCCGCCGCTGCCTCCGCGATGGCCGCGCGAAAGACCTCACGGGGATGCACGAGCGAGCTGTTGAGCAGGCCGCGCGTAACGAGAACTTCCCGCAGGACCTGGCTCTGACTGTCGAGAGCCACCAGGTGAAATTCCTCGACCAGCAAGTCACGCAGCCGGTTACGAAACAACCGGGCGATGTCTTCCGGTTCCCGGATGCGGAGCAGTGTCGGCCGCCGCTCACCCGCAATGCGCGCGCCTAGCTCGAAAGCGGCGAGCAGGCGGGCGGCCTTAGTGGGCCCGATGCCCGGCGTCCGCAGCAGCTCGGCCGCGGGCCGCTGGGCCAGGCGGCGCAGCGACCCCTCGGTTACACCGAGCAACTTGCCGGCCAACTCGAGGACGTCGCACTGTCCGTTTCCGGTGCCGATCAGGATGGCCAGCAACTCGGTGGCCGTCAGCGCGGACGCGCCGAGCGACCAGAGACGCTCGCGCGGACGGTCGGATTCGGCGAGGGAAGCGACCTGGATGGGCACGGCCCCAAGATGCCGCGCGACGAAGTCTACTGAAGTACCGTTTCCGCCGCGGCTCGGACTGGCTTACGCCGGAAGCCCGCCGAGCGCCTGGGCAAAGGCTGACCTCCTGGTAGAGCCGACGCTTGGTGAAGCGGTCGTGCCGGCCGCCCGAGTGGGACGGCACCGGTTGGTCGTCGCGGCGGAGGGAGTGGCCATGATACCCCTATGCATGTATAATGTACATGTAATACATTTACGGTGGAGGTTATGCCCAAGCGCAATCGAGTGAGCCAGGTGCGGGAGCCGGTTCAGGTGTATCTGGACCCGTCGGATAGCGCGCTGCTGCTGGAGGTGGCCCGGCGGACCGGGCTGCCGAAGGCGGAGATCCTCCGGCGGGGCCTCCGCAGCGTCGCCGAGCACCTCCTCGCCGAGCGCGCGCCAGGGTGGTCGATGGACCGGCTGGTCGGCGCCCTGGGCGACGACCCGGCCCTGCCTCGAGACCTGGCATCCCGGCACGACGAATACCTCTACGGTACCCCGCGCCGTGCCCGCCGTCGCTCTGGTTGATACGGGGGCGCTTCTCGCCCTCGCCAACCCGCGAGACCAATACCACGCGGAGGCCGTCGCCGTGAGTCGACGGCATCTCGCAGGCGGAGGGCGTCTGGTGGGAACCGTGCTGGTGCTGGCGGAGCTGCACGGGCACCTGCTGCACCGTCGGGGTCCCGAGCTGGCAAGGGGGGTAGTGACCGACCTGATGGCCGATCCGGCGTACGAGTGGGTGGACGTGCCTGCCAATCTGGTGCGGGACGCCCTGTCCCGCTGGCTGGCGCGGTTTCGGGATCAACAGTTCTCGCTGACCGACGCGGTGAGCTTCGAGGTCATGCACCGAGGCCGGATTCGCGCGGCGTTCGCGTTCGACTCGGACTTCGCCCGGGCCGGGTTCGAGTTGCTATCTGCCGCGGACCGATGAGATCCTGATCATCGATCGGCCGCAGGGTCGGCGGCGCCGCGCCGCTACTTCCGAACCGCGAACACCCTGGTATCCACCGAGTCGTCGCCCAGGAAGATGATCACCTTGTAGGTCCCCGGCTTGAGCCCCTTGGGCTGGAACAGGTTGAACGCGGCGTTTTCACCCGCGGACGGGACCCGCTCGGAGCTCTGCTGCAGGACCTCGCCGCCCTGAGACCGCCAGGCGGCGGTCAGCGTGCCGGCGCCCGTGCCTCCTTCGACCCCCACGGAGACGTGCACGGTATCCAGAGGGCCAAACTGAAATGTCGGGTCGGTGATGCGGCCACCGGGACCCACCCGTCGTCCGATCATCACGTTCGAAACCCGGCGCTCAGCCGAGGCCACTGCCGCGGTCGCTGCCGCCGCCGAGTCAGTCGCTCGGGCTTCGGCCTTCACTTGGCGCGATTCCCCTGATCCGCCACACCCGACGGCCAGCGCCGCGACCATCACCAGCGGCGGGCCGAGTTGCCAAATGCGAGCCATAGACACCTCCGTCTGCTGGTCAGCGCCCCGCCCCGTGACACTTCTTGTATTTCCTGCCCGACCCGCACGGACACGGATCGTTCCGCCCCACCTCCGGCACCGTCGCCGCCGCCGTGCGTCCGATGGGCCCGAGCGAGCTGCTCACCTCCGGCTCGGGCGAAAGCCGGGAGCCCGCCCGCGGAGCGCGGCCGGTGAACAGGTCGTCCGCGCCGCTCGTCGGAGCGGCCGAATGCAATTCCCTGGTGGGCGCCGGCGCCGGACGCCGCGCGGGCAGGGCCGCCATCGGCTGTTCCTGACGCGGCTCTGCGCTCACCTGGATCTTGAGGAACCGCTCGGTGAAGGTGGACTGGATGTCGTGCATGAGGTCGGTGAACATCTCGAAGGCCTCGCGCTTGTATTCGACCAGCGGGTCCTTCTGCCCCCAGGCGCGATACTGAATCGCGTTGCGGAGCTGGTCGAGGTCGTACAGGTGGTCCTTCCACCGCTCGTCCAGCACCGTGAGCATGACCTGTGAGAGCACCTGGCTCTCCACCTCGGGAACCCCGATGGTCCGGCCGAAGTCGGCCAGGTATTCGATCTTCCGCCGGAAGCTCTCCTCCCCCTCGGCCCTGGTCCGCTCCACCATCTTGTCGATCGTCGGCGTCGCCTCGGCGTCGGTGAGGGCGTCGACCGTCACCAGGTACTGCAGCGTCAGCGCCTCGCGCAGCCCTCCCCGATCGTACTCCTCGGGGTGTGTCGCGTCCACCAGGAACTCGGTGACCGCCCGCCCGAGAGCGGACTCGATCATGCGCCGCGCCTCGGCCTTGAGCTCCTCGCCCCGCTCGAGGGCGAAAAGCCGGAGCGAGTAGATCACCTCGCGCTGCTGGTTCATCACGTCGTCGTACTCCAGCAGCCGCTTGCGCTGCTGGAAGTTCTGCAGCTCCACCCGCTTCTGCGCCTGCTCGATCGCCCGGGTCACCAGGCCGCCGGTGATGACCTCGCCCTCCTCGGCGCCGCTCTTGTCCATCCACCGGGCAATGCGATCGGAGCCGAAGAGGCGCATCAGATCGTCTTCCAGCGAGAGGAAGAAGATGGACTGACCGGGGTCGCCCTGGCGGCCGGAGCGGCCGCGGAGCTGGCGGTCGATACGCCGCGACTCGTGGCGCTCGGTGCCGACGATCTGGAGGCCCGCCTCGGGCTGGGTGAGGTCGAGGTCCTTGCCCAGCTTGATGTCGGTGCCGCGGCCGGCCATGTTGGTCGCGATCGTGATCGCGCCCTTCTGCCCCGCCCCGGCGACGATTTCCGCCTCGCGCTGGTGGTACTTCGCGTTCAGTACCTCGTGCTTGAGGCCGCGCCGTTTGAGCTGCCTCGACAGCGTTTCCGACACATCCACGTTCACGGTGCCGATGAGCACCGGCCAGCCGAGGCCTTGCAGTCGCTCGACCTCATCCATGATCGCGTCGTGCTTTTCCTTCCGGGTCTTGTAGATGTGGTCGGCCTGGTCGCTCCGGCAGATGGGACGGTTGGTCGGGATGACGCTGACCTCGAGACCGTAGATCGAGTAGAACTCGGTCTCCTCGGTTTCCGCGGTGCCGGTCATGCCGGCCAGCTTGTCGTACATCCGGAAGTAGTTCTGGATGGTGATCGTGGCGAAGGTCTGCGTCTCCCCCTTGACCTGCACCTTCTCCTTGGCTTCGACCGCCTGATGGAGGCCGTCGGCCCAGCGGCGGCCGGTCATGATCCGGCCGGTGAACTCGTCCACGATCAGCACCTGGCCGTCCTGCACCAGGTATTCCACGTCCTTCTCGTAGAGGACATGGGCCTGCAACAGCTTGTGGATGATGTGCAGCTTCTCGCTCTTGAGCGCGTAGTCCGATTCGACCGTGCGGCGGGCCTCGATCCGGTCGTGGAGGGACAAGTCGGGGTCCTTGTCTATCCGGTGGATCTGCTCCGAGATGTCGGGCACGAGGAAGAGTTCGGGATCGTCGGGGGACATCGCCTCGGCGCCCCGGTCGGTCAGGTGCACCGAATGGCCCCGCTCGTCGAGCACGAAGTAGAGCACGTCCTCCAGATCACGCATCCGCTGCTGCCTCATCGGCAGCTTCCGGTCGGCGATGGCGTCGAGTTCCATCCGCTGCACCATCTGCTTGATGCCCTGCTCGTTCAGCATCTTGAGCAGCCGCTTGTTCTTCGGCATGCCCAGCTGGGACTGATAGAGCTTGAGGGCGCCGTCGTCCTTCGTCTTCTCGTCCTCCAGCAGCTTCTCGGCCTCGGCGAGGAGGGTGTTCACCACGCCGGTCTGATTCCGCACCAGCTCGGCCACCTGCCGGTCGAACTGGGCGTACTTGTCGTCGGCCTCGTTGCCCACCGGGCCCGAGATGATCAGCGGCGTCCGCGCTTCGTCGATGAGAATCGAGTCCACCTCGTCGATGATGGCGAAGGCGTGCTCCCGCTGCACCCGCTGCTCCAGCGAGAACACCATGTTGTCGCGGAGGTAGTCGAAGCCGAACTCGTTGTTGGTGCCGTAGGTGATGTCGGCGAGGTAGGCGGCGCGGCGGTCGGGCGACGACGGCTCGGTGTCGTCCAGGCAGGCCACCGACAGGCCCAGGTACTTGAGCACGTGGCCCATCCACTCCGAGTCGCGACGGGCCAGGTAATTGTTCACCGTCACCAGATGCACGCCGCGGCCGGTGAGCGCGTTCAGGTACATCGGCAGGGTGGCGACGAGCGTCTTCCCCTCGCCGGTGGCCATCTCGGCGATGCGGCCCTGGTGCAGCACGACGCCGCCGATGAGTTGCACGTCGTACGGCACCATGTCCCAGACGAGGTCGTGCCCCGTCACGCTGACCGTGGTGCCAAGCAGGCGGCGGCAGGCCTCCCGCACGGTGGCGAATGCCTCCGGGAGGAGGTCGCCGAGCCCGGCGGAGAGCTCCTTCTTGTACTTCGTCTCCAACTCGTGGAACCGGCGTTCCAGGCCATCGCGCTCGACGGGGTCGGCGCAGGCGTGCTTGGCCCGACGGACCTCTTCCAGCTCGGCCTTGAGGGCGCCGGTCCGCTCGGCGAGGCGCTGCCGGAGGAGCGCGGTCTGGCCCTTGAGCTGCTCCTCGCTCAAGTCCTTGAGCCGCTCCTCATAGGCGTGAATCGCCTCGACAGTGGGCTGGATCTTCTTGCGCTCGCGGTCGAAGCGCGACCCGAAGACCGCGGTCATCAGATTCTTGATCATTCTGGGCCCAAATATAAGCGGTGCGAGACGATGTACCCTGCGACCGCGTCCGGTACCCAGTGCCGGATCGAGCGCCCTTCTTGCACCCGCTGGCGGATGCCCGTCGCCGAGATGTCGAGGGCGGGAACGCTGATCGTTCCGGAGATCGCCGGCAGGGCCGGCACCGTTGTCCCCGGTCTCGCGAAGACCACGATCCGGGCCAGGCGCGGGATCTCCGCCGTCTCGTGCCACGCGGGGAGATCGGCGGCGGCATCGGCCCCGAGCAGGAGGGTGAACTCCGCTCCGGGCTCGCGTGCGCGCAGCGCCCTCAGGGTATCCACCGTGTAGGACGGGGCGGGACGGAAGAGCTCGATCGGCTCGACGCTCATTGCCGGCATGTCGGCCAGCGCAAGCGCGAGCATCGCCGCGCGGTCCTCGGCGGAGGCGCCGTGGCGGCCGCGCTTGAACGGCTGCTCCCGCGCGGGCACGAAGCGCAGGTGGTCGAGGCCCAGCGCCTCGGCCGCGACCTGCCCGACGATGAGATGTCCGTTGTGAACCGGATCGAACGATCCGCCGAGAAGGCCGATCATCCGCTCAGGACGCCTCGGCGGACTCGGAGGGACAGTTCTCGCCGACGCCCGCCGCCTGGGGATGGAATCGCCGGATGTAGCCGCAGGTCTCCTGAACGTCTTCCTTGTAGCCCAGCGTCCGGTAGGCCTGCACCAGCTTGATCAGCGCGTCCGGCGCGATGGAGGAACGGGGGTATGTCGCGACCAGGTCCTTGAGGTAGAGGATGGCCGAGTCGTAGGCCTTGAGGCGGAAGTAGTAGAGCGCCGCCTTGTACTCCTTGTAGGCGAAGCGCTCCTGCAGCTCGTTGATCCGATCCTGGGCCCGCTTGGCGGCCGGGCCGCCGGGGTAGCGATTGAGCAGCTCCTGGTATGTCGCCAGCGCCGTCTGGCCGTAGGAAGGGTCCAGCTCGGGGCGGCGCCAGAGATCGGCGTAGGCGTCCCCCGCCCGCAGCAGCGCCTCGGGGGCGAGCGGATCGTTGGGCGTCTCGTCGGAAACCTTGCGGAACTCGCGCGCCGCGGTGAGCTGGCTGCCCATCCCGAAATGGGCCTCGCCGAGGAAGAAGTGCGCCTGCGACACCCGACTGTCGCCCGGCTCGAACTCGAGCAGAGTGCGCTCGAGTTCCTTGACCGCCTCCTCCCACTTCCCCTTCCGAATCGCCAGCTTCGACCAGGCCCACAGCGAGTCGACTTCCTCTTTGGACGCGGTTGCCGCCACCGGAGACGGGGCGACCTTCGGCGCTGGGGGACCGCTGCCCCCGCAAGCGGCCATAGTGAGGAGCGCGGCTGCGAGAACGCTCCACTTCATGGCCGGCCCCTGGTACGGACCGAATCGCCCCGGGAGGGAACCAGCCCGAGGGCGCGGAGGTGGCCGGCCGCGATCAGGCCCGCGGAGTCGCCCGGACCCGAGGCGATCACGGACTGGAGGACGATCGCGGCCGCCATCGTGTCGCCCTGCGCGAGCCGTGCCTCGGCCGAACGCAGGCTGGCCCGGCGGCCCGGCGGCGAGAGGGAGTCGGCCCGCGCCGCTTCGGCGAACCAGAGCGCGGCATCCAGGGCCTTGCCCCGGGACGCGGCCCGTTCCCCCAGCGCGAACGCGCACTCCGCCACGCCTCCCCGGGCCCGGGCGCGCACGGCACTGTCGGCGCTCCGGCGAAGGACGGCGCGAAACTGGAGAAGCGCCTGCCCGCAACCGGCGGTGGCCTCGAGCGCGAATCCGTAGAGCGTGAGCAGGGAGTCCACCGTCGAGGGCTCGGTCGCCGCCGCGATGGCGCCGGGCAGGAGCGCGACCAGCTCCGCGCTGTCGGCGCCGGGGCGAGTCGCGCGGAGGACGGCGTACCGGCCGGTGAGCCGTTCGGGCGCGACGGCCTGGAGGCCTCCCAGGGCATGTTGCAGCGAGCCGGCGTCAGTGCGATGATCGGCGGCCCGGGCCACGGCCTCCAGTCCTTCGGCGGCCTCCTGCACACGGGCAGGATCTTCCGCGGCAAGGCGGATGTACGCGTCGGTGGCCTGCCGGAACTCCCCGGCGTGAAGCGCCGCGGCGCCGACCTTGGTCCATACGCGGACATCGGGACTGCTGCCGAGCACGGACGTGTACTGGGCAAGCGCCTCGGCGTAGCGGGCTTCCCCGTAGGCTTCGTCGCCGAGCCGTTCGTGATCGCCGGCGCCACCGCAGCCCACGGCCAGGATGAGAGCGCAGACCGGGGCGCGCGTCACGTCCCGGTTCGTCCGAGCATGGCGAGATACGCCTCGACCCTGGCGTTCTCCGGGCGGCGGGCGAGACAGGCCTTCCACACGTCCCGGGCGCCGACTCCGTCGCCCGAGAGATAGTGGGCAAGGCCGAGCGCGGCCTCCGCGTCCACGAAGTTGGGCCGGGCGTGGATCACTTCTTCGAGCGACTCCCGGGCCTCCAGCGGCCTCCCGGCCTCGAGCATCAGTCGGGCCATCCGGTAGCGGAGGTCGTGGAAGCCGGGCCCGAGCTCCAGCGCCCGGGCGTACTGCTCGATGGCCTCGCTGAGCGCGCCGGCTTCCGCGTAGGCGTCTCCCAGCTCGGCGTGCTGGTTCGCCAGCTTGGCCGCGACGGGCGCGGGCAGTCCGTTCGACGCGGGGGCGACGCTCGCGGCCGCGCGCCCAAACGCCTCTTCCGACTCGGCGGCGCGTCCCATCTCGCTCAGGACCAGGCCCTGGTGGATGAGCGCCTCGAGGTATCGCGGGTTAAGCTCGAGCGCGCGTCCGAACTCGCGGAGCGCCTCATCCGGGCGGCCCACCAGGGAGAGCGAAACGCCCATGAGGTGGTGGACGTCGGCGAAGGCTCGGCCCGACGCGACGATTTCCTCCAGCAGGTAGATGGCGCCGTAGTAGTCCTGGATCCCGAAGCGCTCGCGGGCCCGGGCCAGCAGCCGCTCAGTTTGACCGGGCATACGCCTCCCGGAACCAGGTCACGAACCGCCGGATCCCCTCGGGAAACGGGGTCCTCGGTTCGTAGCCGAGGACCGCACCGGACTTGGAGAGGTCGGCGGCGGTGCGCTGCACGTCACCCGGCTGCATCGGGCCCCACTCGATCCGCGGCTCTATGCCCATCGCGCCCGCGATCTCGGCGACCATGTCTCCCGTCGGGACCGAGCGGTTGCCGCCCAGGTTGAATGTCTCGACACCGATCGGCGCCCTCCCGGTCCAGAGCACCGCCGCGATGACGCCGGCGACGATGTCGTCGCAATAGGTGTAGTCGCGCGCCTGGGTGCCGTCGCCGAAGAGGGTGATCGTCTCGCCCTTCATCATCTTTCGGGCGAAGGCGTGAATGGCCAGGTCGGGGCGCTGCCGCGGGCCGTACACGGTGAAGAACCGGAGCGACGCGGCCCGGAAGCCGTAGATCGGCGCCACCGAGTCGAGAAAGAGCTCGCCCGCCCGCTTGGTGGCGGCGTAGGGGGAGACCGGCTCGATGGCCACAGCGTCCTCCCGGAACGGTACCGGAGTGCTGTCGCCGTAGATCGAGGAGGACGACCCGAAGACGAACCGCGACACGCCGGCGCGGCGCGCCGCCTCGATCACGGCGGCGGTGCCGGTCACGTTTGCGCGCGCATACCCGACCGGATCGGCGAGCGAGGGACGCACCCCGGCCTTGGCGGCCAGGTGGACGACGACCGTGTCCGGAGTGAGCCGCGCCCGGAGTGCCTCCACGTCGAGCATGTCCTGCTCGTGGAACGCGAACGCGGGGAGCGCCCCCATCTCGGCGAGGTTGCCCTCCTTCATGGCGCGGGGGTAGAAGGGATCGAAATTGTCGATGCCGATCACCTCGTCGCCGCGGCGCACCAGCGCCTCGACGACATGAGAGCCGATGAAGCCGGCGGCCCCGGTGATGAGCACTCGGGTCACGGTGCGCCCCGGCCGATCCCGTGATACTCGAAGCCGATCGCCGTCATCCGGTGCGGATCGTAGAGATTGCGGCCGTCAATGAGCAGCGGCCGGCGGAGCAGCCGGAGGACCCGTTCGAAGTCGGGGTTGCGGTACACCAGCCATTCCGTCATGACCAGCAGTGCGTCGGCGCCGTGGACAGCGCTGTAGGGATCGGCCGCGTACATCACCCGGTCGCCGAAGACCTGGTGCGCCGACTCCTGCGCCTTGGGATCGTGAGCCTGCACCCGCGCGCCGGCCGCGAGGAGCCCCTCGATCAGCGGGATCGTCGGGCTCTCCCGCATGTCGTCGGTCTCCGCCTTGAAGGCGAGACCCCAGACACCGACGATCTTCCCCTTGAGGTCGCTCCCGAGGTACTTGAGCGCCTTGTTGAGGACCACGCGCTTCTGCTGCTCGTTGACCGCCTCGACCGCCTTGAGGACATCAAGCGACAGCCCCAGCGAGTCGGCGGTGTGGATGATCGCCTTGACGTCCTTGGGGAAGCAGGACCCGCCGTAACCCGGACCCGGGTAGAGGAACGCGCGCCCGATCCGCTGGTCGGAGCCGATGCCCAGGCGGACGTTGTGCACGTCGGCGCCCACCAGCTCGCAGAACCGGGCCATCTGGTTCATGAAAGAGATGCGGGTCGCCAGCATGGCGTTAGCGGCGTACTTGGTGACCTCGGCGGAGGCGATGTCCATGAACAGGACGCGATTGCCGCCCTGCCGGGTAAAGGGGGCGTACAGCTCGCCCATCACCGCCTTGGCGTCCTCGTCGTCCACCCCGATCACGACACGATCGGGCTTCATGAAGTCCTCGATCGCCGCGCCTTCCTTCAGGAACTCGGGGTTTGAGCAGACCGCGAAGGGAAGCTTTGTCTGGGACCTGACCGCCGCGCGCACCTTCTCGGCGGTACCGACCGGGACGGTGGACTTGGTGACGATCACCTTGTGCCCGTCCATGGCGCGGCCGATCTCCTTCGCCACGCCGAGCACGTGCTGCAGGTCGGCGGACCCGTCTTCCCCCGGAGGTGTCCCCACGGCGATGAAGATGACGCGCGAGCTCCTGACCGCGGGGGCGAGGTCGGTGGTGAAGGTGAGCCGCCCCTCCTCCTGGTTCCGGCGCACCATCGGCTCGAGACCGGGCTCGTAGATCGGAATCTCGTTCTTCTGCAGGCGCGCGATCTTGCTCGCGTCCATGTCCACGCAGATGACGTCGTTGCCGGTCTCCGCCAGACAGGCGCCGGCAACGAGGCCGACGTAGCCGCTTCCGATTACCGCCACGTGCATCTCAGGCCTCTTTCGGGATCGCGTTCCGGGTATCGACGATGAGCTTCGCCTGGCGCTTGATCATCCTGTAGTCCACGCTCGTGTGGTCGGTCACGATGAGGACACAGTCGGCCGCCGCCACGACGTCCGGCGTCAGCGCTACCGAATGGAACTCGCGGCCGTCCTCGTTGAGCACGGGGACGTGGGGATCGTGATACGAGACGGCGGCGCCCTGCCCCTCAAGCAGGCGGATGATGTCGAGCGCCGGGCTCTCGCGGATGTCCTCGATGTCGCGCTTGTAGGCGATTCCGAGGACGAGGACATGGGACCCGCGCACCGCCTTGCCCACCTGGTTGAGCGCCTCGGCCAGCTTCCGCACCCAGAAGAGGGGCATCTCGGTGTTGACCTCGCCGGCGAGGTCGATGAAGCGCGTCTTGTAGTTGAGTCCCCTCATCTTCCACGCGAGGTAGTGGGGGTCGACCGGGATGCAGTGACCGCCCAGCCCGGGGCCGGGGAGGAATTTCATGAACCCGAACGGCTTCGTCGCCGCCGCCTCCATGACCTCCCAGACGTCCACGCCAAGCTTGTCGCAGACGATCGCCATCTCGTTCACCAGCCCGATGTTCACACTGCGGAAGGTGTTCTCGAGAAGCTTGACCAGCTCGGCGGCTTCGGTGGTCGACACCGGCACCAGCGTGTCGATCGCCGGCTGGTAGAGCGCCATGGCCACCCGCCGGCAGTCGTCGGTGATGCCGCCGACCACCTTGGGGGTGTTGCGCGTGCCGTAGGTGGCGTTGCCCGGATCCACCCGCTCGGGGCTGAAGGCGAGGAAGAAATCCTTCCCCACCTCGAGGCCGGTGCTCTCCAGCGCCGGCTGCATGATCTCCCGGGTGGTGCCGGGGTAGGTCGTGCTCTCGAGGATGATCGCCTGGCCGCGGCGGAGCGTGCGCTTGACGGCGTCGGTGGCGGCCACGATGAAGCTGACATCGGGGTCCTTGAACTTGGAGAGCGGGGTCGGGACGCAGATCGAGATCGCGTCCGGTTCGCCCAGCCGCGACATGTCGGTGGTGGCGCTGAACCGCCCCGACTCCACCACCGCCCGGAGCTCCGCATCGCTCACGTCCTTGACGTGGGAGCGCCCGGCGTTGAGCCCGTCCACCACCCTCTGCTGCACATCGAATCCCAGCACCCGATACCCGGCGTTCGCCAGCCCGACGGCGAGCGGGAGCCCCACGTATCCCAGACCCACGATGCCGAAGAGCGCCTCCCGGCGCTCGGCCTTCTTGATCAGCGCCCCCGCGATTCCCCCGCTCACGCGTAGAACTCCAGGACCGCGTCGATGACCGCGTCCTGCTGCGGGGCCGTCATCTCGGGATACACTGGAAGGGAGATGACGGACTGGGTCGCCTCCTCGCTCACCGGCAGGCTGCCGCGGGCGTAGCCGAGGTAGGAGAAGCAGGGCTGCAGGTGCAGCGCGAGCGGATAGTAGACCGAGTGGCCGATCCCGCGCGCCTTGAGGTGCGCCTGCAGCTCGTCACGCCGGGGCACCCGGAGGGTGTACTGGTTGAAGATGGACTCGTTGGCCGGATCGATGTGCGGCGGGCAGATGTGCGGGTTCCGCTGGAAGGCCTCATTGTAGCGTCCGGCGTGCCGCGCGCGGGCAGTGCTCCACTCGGCGAGGTGCGGCAGCTTGGCCAGAAGCACGGCGGCCTGCAACGTGTCCAGCCGGCTGTTGAAGCCCACCTCGTCATGGTAGTACTGGCGGGAGCCGCCGTGCAGGCGGAGGCGGGCCAGCCGGACGGCGAGATCGTCGTCCTGGGTGACCATCATGCCCCCGTCGCCGAAGCCGCCCAGGTTCTTGCTCGGAAAGAAGGAGAAGGTTCCGACGTGGCCGAGCGAGCCGGCCGCGCGCCAGGACCCCTCGATCATCCGTCGCGCCCCGATCGACTGGGCGCCATCCTCGATGACCGCGAGGCCGTGCCGCGCCGCGATCGGAAGGATCCGCTCCATCTCCGCCATCTGGCCGAAGAGATGGACCACGATCACCGCCCGGGTCCGCGGAGTGACCGCCGCCTCGATGGCCTGGGGAGAGATGTTGAAGGTGGCCGGATCGATGTCCACGAACACCGGCCGGGCGCCGGCGTTGTGGATGGCGCCGCCGGTAGCGAAGAAGGTGAACGGGGTGGTGATCACCTCGTCTCCCGGCGCCAGACCCAGGGCGCGGAGCGGCAGCAGCAGGGCATCGGTGCCGCTGGCGCACCCGATGGCGTGCTTGCTCTGGGAGAGCTTCGCGATCGCCGCTTCCAGTTGGCCCACCTCGGCGCCCATGATGAACGCCTGGCGCTCGATGACCGACATCAGGGCCGGCAGCAGCTCATCCTTGATGTTCCGGTATTGAGCCACCAGATCCAGCAATGGTACGTTCATCGTCGAGACCCGGGGCGAAAGAAGCGCAAGATTCGGCAGCCGTGGAAGTTAGCCGTGTTGTGATGGTGGGGCAATCGGACCGAGACGCCCCCCCTCTTCCCGGTAACCGGTGCCGCAGGCCACGCAGGAGCCGGAGCCGCCCTGAAGCCGCAGCGGGACCCCGCACTGGCACATCCACCCAATCCGCCTGGCCGGCACACCAACCATGAGGGCGTAGGCGGGCACCTCCCCCCGCACCACCGCTCCGGCCCCGATGAAGCAGTACTCCCCCAGCGTCGCGCCGCAGATGATCGTGGCGTTGGCGCCGATCGAGGCGCCCCGCCGAACCAGGGTCTGCTGGTATTCCGATTTCCGCGACACGTGGCTTCGCGGATTGGTCACGTTGGTGAAGACGCAGCTCGGCCCGCAGAACACGTCGTCCTCCAGCACGACCCCTTCGTAGATTGACACGTTGTTCTGCACCTTCACGTTGTTGCCCAGACGGACCCCGCCCATCACCACCACATTCTGGCCCAGGTTGCATCGCTCGCCGATGACGGCGCCCGGGAGGATGTGACAGAAGTGCCAGATCCTGGTGCCCCGGCCGATGGTGGCGCCGTCGTCTATGTAGCTCGATTCGTGGGCGAAGTAGTCGGGCATAGGGCTCTCGGCTATCTGTGAAAGTGGCTGCGCTCGGCGGTCCGTCGCGCGCGGGAGCGGCTGGCTCCTCGTCGTGCTGCCCATTGCGACGGTCGCTGCTCCGTCGGGTGCGGGAGCGGCATCGGCGCAGGGTCGGGACCAGGTCGCGAAGGGCGCGTCAGTGGGCCGCCAGTTACTCCCACTTCCTCCCCCGGGCGCAGGCCACTGCAGCGCCCGGAGCGAGCTGGCCCCGACCAGCAGCGAGGAACACCCGATGCCCTAGCCCTCGGCCCAGGCGCCATCGGCCCCGATCACCTTCACCTCCGGCTCGAGCCGCACGCCGAATCGTACCTCGACCTCTCGTTGCGCCAGGGAGATCAGCGCGCGGACGTCGGCCGCGGTGGCGGAGTCGGTGTTCACGAAATAGTTGGCGTGCATTGGGGAGACCTCCGCGCCGCCGACCCGCCTCCCCTTCAATCCCGCCGCCTCGATCAACTGTCCGGCCGTCCGGGGTCCACCCTCCCGGTTCCAGCTGGGCCCCGACGGGTTCTTGAACACGCTGCCGCAGCACGGCTGATTGAACGGCGTCCCCCGCTGACGCCACTCGAACATCTCGGCGATCTCCTGCTCCAGCCGCTCCTGCTCCTCGCGGCGCAGGCGCACCACCGTCTCGAGAATGATCCGGCCCTCGAGACCGCTCCGCCGGTAGCTGAACGGCACCGCCGCCCGGCCGAGCACCGCGTCCGCTCCCGTCATGTCCACCACCGTGACGCGCTCGACGACTTCCGACCAGTCCCCGCCGTGGCAGCCGGCGTTCATGTAGACCCCGCCTCCGACGGTGCCCGGGACGCCCACGAAGATGTGAAGCCCCGCGTAACCGGCGGCCGCCGTCTTCCGGGCGGCGAGCGGCGCGGGAAGTCCGGCACCGACCGTCCAGACGTCCCCCTCCTGCCGCAGATGGTCGAGAGGCTTGCCCAGCCGGACGACGAGCGCGTCGAGCCCGGCATCGGGGAGAAGAATATTGGAGCCGAGGCCGAGGGCGAACACCGGGACCCCGGCCTCGTAGGCCAGGCGCAGCGCGATGCCGACGTCCTCGGGCGCGGCGGGGAGCAGGACGGTGGCCGGTCCGCCGATCTTGTAGGTGGAGTAGCGCGCGAGCGGCTCTTCCTCCCGCACCTCGCCCCGGACCCCCGCCCGCACCGCCTTTGCGAACGCGGGGGCCCGGGCGGTCACCCGGTCCATTCGGGCGACATCTCCCGCGCGAGCGCGTGCCACTCCTGGAGCGAGCGCACCTCGCCCGCGCGGCTCCGGAGCGCGATGATGGCGTCGCACGCCGCCGAGGCGCCGGAGAGGGTGGTGGTGTACGGCACGCCGTGCTGCAGCGCCGCCTGACGGATGGCGTAGTCGTCCTGCTGGCTCAGCTTGCCGAGCGGGGTATTGATGAGGAGCTGGACCCGGTCCGAAAGGAGGAGGTCGATGGCGTTGGGGCGGCCCTCGTGGACCTTGTGCACCCGCTCGGCGGGTATCCCGCGCGCGCGCAGGTAGCGCGCCGTGCCCTCGGTGCCGAGCACCCGGAACCCGAGGCCGTGGAACCGCCGCACAATCGGAGTGACGTTCTCCTTGTCATCGTCATTCACCGTGACGAAGATCGCGCCCTCGAGGGGCAGCGCTCCACCGGCCGAGATCTGGGCCTTGGCGAACGCCATCCCGAACGAGTCGGCGATACCCATGACCTCTCCCGTCGAGCGCATCTCGGGACCCAGAATGAGGTCCACGCCATGCAGCTTGCTGAAGGGGAAGACCGCTTCCTTGACGGCGACGTAAGGCTGGAGGACGTCCTCGTTCAGCCCCAGCTCGTTGAGCGTCCGGCCGACCATGATGGCGGCGGCGAAGCTCGCGAGCGGGACGCCGGTGGTCTTGGACACGAAGGGTACCGTGCGCGACCCGCGCGGGTTCACCTCCAGAACATAGACCACGCCGTGCTTGATGGCGTACTGCACGTTGAGAAGCCCGACGACACCGAGGCGGTCGGCGAAGGCCCGGGTGTGCTGCCGCATCTCCTCCACCTGGTCCTCGGTGATGAGATATGGAGGGAGCACGCAGGCGGAATCGCCGGAATGGATGCCCGCATCCTCGATGTGCTGCATCACGCCGCCGATGACGCACCGGGTGCCGTCGGCGATGGCGTCCACGTCGGCCTCGAAGGCGTCCTCGAGGAAGCTGTCGATGAGCACCGGATGCTCCGGCGCAACCCGCACGGCCCGGCCGAAGTAGCTCCGCAGCGAGGGATCGTCGTAGACGATCTCCATTGCGCGGCCGCCGAGGACGTAGGATGGCCGGACCAGGACCGGGTAGCCCACCCGGGCGGCGACGGCCACCGCTTCTTCGACCGAGTACGCCACGCCGCTCGGCGGCTGGGCGACGCCCAGCTCCCGAGCCACCCCCTCGAAGCGCCCACGGTCCTCGGCCAGGGCGATCGCTTCGGGCGAGGTGCCGAGGATATTCACGCCTTCCCGCTCGAGCCCCCGCGCCAGACGGAGCGGCGTCTGGCCGCCGAGCTGCACGACGACGCCCAAGGGCCGCTCGACGGCGACGATCTCGAGGACGTCCTCCAGCGTCAGCGGCTCGAAGTAGAGCGCGTCGGAGATGTCGAAGTCGGTGGAGACGGTCTCCGGATTGGAGTTCACCATCACCGTGCGGAAACCGAGCTCGCGGAACGCCATTGCCGCCCGGACGCAGAGGTAGTCGAACTCGACGCCCTGGCCGATCCGGTTGGGGCCGCTCCCGAGAATCACGACGGTCCGGTCCCCCGAGGCCTTTGCCTCGTTCTCCTCGTCGTAGGACGAATAGAGATAGGGAGTGGACGAGGGAAACTCGCCGGCGCAGGTGTCCACCGTCTTGTAGGCCGGCCGAAGGCCGAGCCGGTGGCGCTCGCGCCGCACCGCCGTCTCAGTGGTGTTTCGCAGGTCGGCGAGCTGCCGGTCGCAGAAGCCCATGCGCTTCATCCGAAGCAGCGCCGCGCGCTCCGCGTCGTCGTCACCGGTCGGCACCCGCGTGGCCCAGTCGCGCTCGGCCTCGAGCAGCTCGGCCATCTGGTGGAGAAACCAGGGATCGATGTGGGTGCGCTCCGCGACTTCCTCGACCGAGGCGCCGAGTTGGAAGGCGCGCTTGATCTGGAAGACCCGCTCCGGCGTCGGCCTGCGGAGCGCCGCCAGGACCCCCGCCCGGCTCTCGTCCTGGAGCCGGTCGTCGGCCGCGGTCGCGCCGGTGACCCACCCGATGCGATCGGCCTCCAGCCCGCGCAGCCCCTTCTGGAACGCCTCCTTGAAGGTGCGGCCGATGGCCATCGCCTCGCCCACCGACTTCATCTGCGTGGTGAGGGTGGGGTCGGCAGTGGGGAACTTCTCGAAGGCGAAGCGCGGAAACTTCACGACCACGTAGTCCAGCACCGGCTCGAAGGAGGCGGGGGTGGTGCGGGTAATGTCGTTGGGCAATTCGTCGAGCCGGTAGCCCACGGCCACCTTGGTCCCGATCCGCGCGATCGGGAAACCGGTCGCCTTGGAGGCGAGGGCGGAGGAGCGAGAGACCCGCGGGTTCATCTCGATGACGAGCTGCTCGCCAGTGGCCGGATCGACCGCGAACTGGATGTTGCAGCCGCCGGCCGCGACGCCGATCTCCCGGATGATGGCGATGGAGGCGTCGCGCATCCGCTGGTACTCGCGGTCGGTGAGCGTCATCGTGGGTGCCACGGTGATGGAGTCGCCGGTGTGCACGCCCATGGGGTCGAGATTTTCGATGGAGCAGACGATCACCACGTTGTCCGCGCCGTCGCGCATCACCTCCAGCTCGAATTCCTTCCAGCCGATGACGCTGCGTTCGACCAGTACCGAGCCCACCGGGGAGAGCTGGAGGCCCCGGCGGATGAGAGTCTCGAGTTCCTCAAGGTTGTATGCGATTCCGCCGCCGGTGCCACCGAGAGTGAACGACGGGCGGAGAATCGCGGGATACCCGGTGACCTCCACCGCCTCGAGCGCCTCCTCGAGACTCCGCACCGTGCGGCCCTGCGGGGTGGCGAGCCCGATCCGGTGCATCGCCTCGGCGAACTCCTGGCGATCCTCGGCCAGCCGGATCGCCCGCTCGTTGGCCCCGATCAGCTCCACGCCGTACCGCTGGAGGGTCCCGTCCCGCTGGAGCGCCATGGCCACGTTGAGCGCCGTCTGGCCGCCCATCGTCGGCAGGAGCGCATCGGGCCGCTCACGCTCGATCACCTTGGCCACCCACTCCGCCGTGACCGGCTCGATGTAGGTCCGGTCGGCCAGCTCGGGGTCGGTCATGATCGTGGCCGGGTTCGAGTTGACGAGGACCACCCGGTACCCCTCTTCCTTGAGGGCGCGGACGGCCTGGGTGCCGGAGTAGTCGAACTCCGCCCCTTGCCCGATGACGATCGGACCGGAGCCGATGAGCAGGATGGTCTTGAGGTCAGTCCGCTTGGGCATCCACCAGCTCCCGCAGAGTCTGCTCCACCGAGATCGCCGGCGCCCACCCCGTGGCGCGCCGGAGCTTCGTCGAGTCACCTACGAGGTACGGAATATCGTCGCTCCTCACGAGCGACGGATCGGGACGCGGCTCGGCGCCCGTGCCGATGATGCCCGCCAGCATCCGGAACAGCTCGCCCACCCGCACCCCTTCCCCTCTCGCGACGTTGTAGGCTTCGCCGGGCACGCCGCGGTGCAGCAGCAACCGGTACGCCTCGACCACATCGCGCACGTGAAGGAAGTCGCGCACCGGGTCGAGGTTGCCCGTCGGCACCGTAGCCGCGCCGGACGACTTGGCAGCGCGGAGGCGCTCGGCGAATGCGGGCACGGCGTACGTCGTGGACTGCCCGGGGCCGGTGTGCGGGAACGGCCGGGCGATCACCACCCGCAATCCGGTCCGCCGCCACGCCTCCAGCGCCGCCGCCTCGGCGCCCACCTTGCTCGCGGCGTAGGGAGAAACGGGGAGCAGCGGATCGGACTCCACTCTCGGGGAGGGTCCGCCGGCGCCGTACACTTCGCCGCTCGAGACGACCAGGATCAGCGGACCGCCCGCGGCCGGCTCGCGCCGAGCCGCCGCCGCCACTAGCTGCGCGGTACCGGCGGCATTGACCACCCAGGCCCCGGCGGGATCGCGGCGCGCCTCGCGGGTGGAGGCGACGGCGGCGAGGTGCACCACCGCGGCAGGGCCCCACGCCAGCGCCCGCTCGACCGAGCCGCGATCGGTGATCTCCAGCGGCAGCACGGCGACCGGGCCGCCCTGCGCCGAGACGGACCAGTCCACCGGCGGGCCGCCGGGGCGGCACCCCGCCGCCACCTCGTCTCCCTCCTCGACCAGCCGCCGCACCAGGTGACGCCCGACGAAGCCGTCGGCCCCGGTGACCAGCACCTTCATTGTTTCGCGCTCAGCCGCGCCATGTCGGCGTCCACCATCATGGCGACCAGTTCGGGAAATCCGACCTTCGGTGCCCACCCGAGCTCGCGGCGCGCCCTGGCCGGGTTGGCAAGGAGAAGGTCCACCTCCGCCGGGCGATAGAACCTGGGATCGGACACCACGAAGTCGCGGTAGTCGAGCCCCACGCGGGCGAAGGCGATCTCGACCAGCTCGCGCACGCTGTGGGTTTCGCCGGTGCCGATGACGTAGTCCTGGGGCGTGGGCTGCTGGAGCATCCGCCACATCGCCTCGACGTAATCGCCCGCATACCCCCAGTCGCGCCGCGCATCGAGATTGCCGAGGCGGAGCTCCTTGGCCAGGCCGAGCCTGATCCGCGCCACGCCGTCGGTGATCTTCCGGGAGACGAACTCGATGCCGCGGCGGGGCGACTCGTGATTGAAGAGGATCCCGCTCACGGCGTAGAGGCCGTACGACTCGCGGTAGTTCACGGTGATCCAGTGGCCGTACACCTTGGCGACGCCGTAGGGAGATCGGGGATAGAACGGCGTGGACTCGCTCTGGGGCGTCTCGGTCACCTTGCCGAACATCTCGGAGGAGCTGGCCTGGTAGAAGCGGGCGCCCGGATGCGCCAATCGGATGGCCTCGAGGATTCTGGTCACGCCGAGGGCGGTGAACTCGCCGGTGAGCACCGGCTGGGTCCAGGAGGTCGGCACGTATGACTGGGCGGCCAGGTTGTAGACCTCGTCGGGGCGGGTCTCCTGCAGCACCACGGTGAGCGAGTGCTGGTCGAGGAGATCGGCCGCCACCACCTCGATCCGGTCGAGGAGATGATCTATCCGCTCGTAGCTGTCGTGGCTGGTCCGCCGGACCATCCCGACGACCTGGTACCCCTTGGCCAGCAGCAGCTCGGCGAGGTAGGAGCCGTCCTGGCCGGTCACTCCGGTGATCAGCGCCTTAGGCATCTCCGCCCCGGGAATGAGGTTGTGTCATGGGTCGCGGCGCATTACTTTTGGGGGCTCTCGGTACCAGCCTTCGCAGACTCTTCAGGGGATGGATCTTATGGCACGGGTGTGCACCGTGTGCGCCAAGGGGCCGATCACCGGCAACAACGTCAGCCACGCCAACAATCGGACCAAGCGCCGCTGGTACCCCAACCTGCAGACCGTGCGGGTCCTGGTGGACGGAGCGCCGCGCCGGGTCCGGGTATGCACGCAGTGCCTGAAGAGTAACCGCGTGGCAAAGGCACCGCGCCGCAAAGCAGCCGTCTAGCCGCTGCCGCGGCGCCTCCACCGGAAGTACCAGCCGAAAAAAGGGGACCCGAGGGTCCCCTTTTGAATGTCTCACATCCGGAATGCCGGTCACTCGGAGAGCAACTCGATGCGGGCGATGTCCGCCCCGTCGCCGTCGCGGTGGCCGAGCTTGAGGATGCGGGTGTACCCACCGGGCCGGGCCGCGAAGCGCGGACCGATTTCGGTGAAGAGGCGCGACAGGGTCTCCCGGCTCTTGATCCGGCGCAGCACGAGGCGCCGGGCGTGCAGATCGCCCCGCCGGGCCAGGGTGATGAGCTTTTCGGCGAAGGGCCGCAACTCCTTGGCCTTGGCCTCGGTGGTGACGATGCGGCCGTGGTCGAAGAGGCTCGTCGCCATGTTGTTGAGCATGGCGCGCCGGTGGCTGGACGTCCGGGAGAGCTGGCGGCCTTTGGCGCGGTGGCGCATTTACTGCGACTCCCCTGCCCCGGCGGACGGCTGCGCGACGGGCGGCACGCCGGGCCGCGAGATCCGCAACTCCCCGTCGGACTCGTCGAAGCCCATCCCGAAGTTGAGCCCCTCGCGCAGCAGCAGCTCGGCGATTTCACCGAGGGCCTTCTCGCCGACGTTCTTGACCTTGAGCAGGTCGTCCTCGGTGAACTCGACGAGGTCCTTGAGCGTCCGGATGTTCGAGTTCTTGAGCGAATTGAGCGAGCGCACCGAGAGACCGAAATCGTCTATGGCCCGGGAGAGGCGGAGGCGGAGGTTGCCGCCCGCGCCGTCGCCTGCCGGCGCCGCGGCATCGCGCATGGTGGGCACCTTGCCGAAGTCCACGAAGTACTGGAAGTGGACCTGGGCGAGGGCCGCCGCGTAGGCGATGGCGTCTTCCGGCGTGATGGTGCCGTTGGTCTCCACCTGCACGGTGAGACGGTCGTAGTCGGTGCGCTGTCCGACGCGGGTCTCGGCGACCGCAAAGTTGGCGCGGCGCACCGGATTATAGATGGCGTCGATCCGTACGAGGTCCACCGGCAGCGAGCGATCGGCCGGGTGCATCTCGGCCTCGACGTAGCCGCGGCCCTTGTTCACGTACAGCTCCATGGAGACCTCGCGATCGTCCTGGAGCGTGAAGAGCAGGTGGTCGGGGTTCCTGACCGACACCGAGCCATGCTCCTGGATGTCGCGGGCGTAGACCGGGCCGGCGCCGTCTCGCCGGATGTGCAGGACGGCCTCGTCCACCTCTTCCACCATGACGAGCGTCAGCGCCTTGAGGCGCTGCACGATCTGGTGCACATCCTCGAGCACGCCCAGCACGGTCTGATGCTCGTGCACGACGCCGTCGAGCCGGAACCCCCACACCGCGCTGCCCCGGAGGGACGAGAGCAGGAGGCGGCGGAGTGAATTGCCGAGCGTGTAGCCGAATCCTCGCTCCAGCGGCTGGAGGCGGAATTCGGCGGCATTCGGATTGTCGTCCCGCTTCGTCATCTCGACGAGATGGGGGCGCACCAATCCAGTCAGGTCAATGGTCATGGTCACTTGGAGTAGAGCTCCACGATGAGCTGTTCCTGGGCATTGATCGGGATGGCCTCGCGCGTCGGACGCTCCAGCACCCTGCCGGCGGCCTTGTCGGCATCAACGGAAATCCACGACACCGGCTGGCCGCGGGACGCGCCCTCCTGGGCCACCTTGACGGAAAGGTTGTCGCGGCTGCCCGGGGCGACCCGAACTTCTTCACCGGGGACGACCCGGTAGGCGGGGATGTCTACTCCGCGGCCATTGACCTCGACGTGACCATGCACGACGAGCTGGCGCGCCGCCTTGCGGCTAGAGGCGAATCCCATACGGTAGACGATGTTGTCCAGCCGGGTCTCAAGGGCAATGAGCAGGTTGGTGCCCTTCACGCCCGGCTCACGGGTGACGCCGTCGAAGGTATTGCGGAACTGGCGCTCGGTGAGGCCGTACATCCGCTTGACCTTCTGCTTCTCCCGCATCTGCTTGGCGTACTCCGACGCCTTGCGCTGCCGGCCGCCGCTCTGACCGTGCTGGCCGGGAGCGTAGGCGCGGCGTTCCACCGGGCACTTCTCGGTCAGGCACTTGGTGCCCTTGAGGAACAGCTTGACGCCCTCGCGGCGGCAGAGACGGCAGCTCGGGCCCACGTATCTCGACATGGCTCAGACCCGCCGCTTCTTGGGAGGACGGCAGCCGTTGTGCGGAATCGGCGTGACATCGCGGATGGACACGACCCGGAGCCCCACCGACGCCAGCGCCTGGATGGCCGATTCGCGGCCGCTGCCGGGGCCCTGCACCCGGACGTGGACCCGGCGCACGCCGAGGTTCATCGCTTCGCGGCCGCAGTTTTCGGCGGCGACAGTGGCGGCAAACGGGGTGGACTTCTTGGATCCCTTGAAGCCGGCCTTGCCCGCCGATCCCCAGGAGAGCGTGTTGCCCTTCATGTCGGTGATGGTGATGAGCAGGTTGTTGAAGGTGGCGGCGATGTGGGCGATGCCCTCGGACTCGACCACCTTCTTGGCGCGCTTGGCGCTGGGCACCTTGGCGGGCGCCGGGGCAGCCGGAGCGGTGGCAGCAGCAGTAGTGTCGGGAGCAGTCATTACTTCTTGGTCACTTTCTTCTTGCCGGCGATGGCACGGCGCGGACCCTTCTTGGTCCGGGCGTTGGTGTGGGTCCGCTGGCCCCGAACCGGCAGGCCCCGGCGGTGACGAATGCCCCGATAGCTGCCGATGTCCATCAATCGCTTGATGTTCATGGCGATTTCGGTGCGGAGCGCGCCCTCGACCTTGACCGAGCGCTCGATGACCTGGCGGAGTCGGGCGACTTCGGTGTCGGACAAATCGCGCACCCGGGTATCGGGGCTGACGCCGGTCTCACCGAGGAGGCGCGCGCTGGTGGGGCGGCCGATGCCGTAGATGTAGGTGAGCGCCGTCTCGACGCGCTTCTCGCGTGGGAGGTCCACGCCTGCGATACGCGCCATGATCAGCCTTGCCGTTGCTTGTGCTTGGGATTGCGCTTGCAGATGATGCGGACCACACCCTGTCGCTTGACGACTTTGCAGTGCTCGCAGATCGGCTTGACGCTGGAACGAACCTTCACGTGGTGTCTCTCCGGGCCGGTTAAGGACTAGCTGGGCAATATATCCCCGGCCGGGAAGTGATGCAAGGAGGCGGGGTTGGCGGTAGCGGGTGACCCCCTACTGGCTCGGGAACGGCCGCCCCCTTCGTACGGGAAGGCCAGGAGCCTGAACGGTTGACGGAGGATCTGCTTGACTATTCGGCACCCTTTCGGGTACCAATAGTATCAGAGTATAGTATCTTACTCTCATGGCGGACCCGCTGAGCCGTCGGCATGCGGCTACCCTTGCCCGCATCTTTGCGCGCCCGACCCCGCAGAACATTCGGTGGAGCGAATTCGCCGCGCTGGTGAACGCCGGCGGCGGCCAAATGGAGGAGCGGGAAGGGTCACGGGTGGCCGTGATTTTTCAAGACCGGGTAATGGTGATCCACAAGCCGCACCCCCGCCCGGAGATGAAGCGGAGCACTGTGCGGGACATCCGGGACTTCTTTCTTTCAGTGGGGTTGACACCATGATTCTGGACTACAAGGGCTTCGTCGCCGAAGTGGAACTCGACGAGGACGGGGACTTTCACGGGCGAGTCATCAATACCCAGGACGTCATCAACTTCTATGGGCAGACCGCAGGCGAGCTGCAGGCGGAACTCGCCAAGTCGATCGAGTCCTACCTCGCCTTCTGCAAGGCGCGAGGCCGCGAGCCCGAGAAGCCGTACTCCGGCAAGTTCATCATCCGCCTGGATCCGTCCGTGCACCGGGCGCTGGCCCTGCGCGCGGCGCGGCATGGCAAGAGCCTCAATAGTTTCGTGGTCGAGAGGCTTGAGCGGGGCCTGGGGAGTCGGCGTAAGCCATCCCCATGACCGCCGAGCCAGCCTCCTTCCGTTCTACCCCACCACCCTGAGCTCCACCAGCAGCCACCCCCCCCGCCCCTGGCGATACCCCAGCAACAGGCTCTGCACCCGCACGTCCTGGGTCCCCGCCACCCGATACCGCCGTCTGAGTTCTACATATCCCAGCCCCCCCTCCAACTCGCGGGCGGCGCTCACCACCGTCTCCACCTCCTGCGCCGGCGCGAGATAGTCCGAGATCAGCGCTGCCGCCTGCGCCGGCTCCAGCGCCGCTGAGGGATCCGCCCCCGGAAGCTGCACCACGAGCCGGGGGCTCCCCGCCACCAGGGTTGCCGCGTCGTGCGCGAACCACGCCTGCCGCGCCTGCTCGGCCGCCGCGGCCAGAGACGTGCCCTGGGCATGCGCGGGGGTGGCACCGTACAGCAACGCCGCCGCGATCAGGAACCGGCGCACTGCGCCTCCTCCAGGAACTCACGGAACGCGGCCGCGGGATCCGCCGCCTGAGTCACCGGCCTGCCGACCACCAGATGGGTCGCTCCGGCCGCTGCCGCCTCGGCGGCGGTGGAGACGCGCACCTGATCTCCCGCCGCATCCGAGCGGCGCCGGATGCCCGGAACCACAATGCGGGCGTCCGGGCCCAGCCGGTCCCGCACGCGGGCGACCTCCCGGGGCGAGCACACCACGCCGGCCAGACCGGCACTCGACGCCTCGCCGGCGAGCCGCACGACCTCCTCTCCCAGGTCAACCTCGCTCCGGCCGACCGCCCGGCCATAGGAGGCCGCGTCGTGGGAGGTCAGCACCGTCACGCCGACCAGCGCGAGGTCCCCGCCACCGGCCGCGGCTGCCGCCGCCATCATCGCCGCGCCACCCGCGGTGTGCACCGTGGCCATCGCCGCGCCGAGGTCGCGGGCGCCGGCAACGGCCTCGGCGACGGTGCTCGGGATGTCGTGCCACTTGAGGTCGAGGAAGACGCGGATGGAGCGGCCAACGAGCTCCCGCACCAGCTCCGGGCCCTCACGGGTCATGACCACCGAGCCGACCTTGACCCAGCGAACGCCCGGCAGGCGATCAACCAGGGCGAGCGCGGCGCCGGCATGGGGAACGTCGAGGGCAACGATCACTTCAGCCATCGCGCGACTCCAGCTCCGCGATGATCCGTTCGGGGAGCCGGGGGTTGGCGAGGGCGGCGGTGCCCAGGCCGACGAGGGAGGCCCCCACTCGCAGGTACTGCTCCACATCGTCGGCGGACCTCACGCCCCCCACCCCGATGACCGGCATCCCGCCGGTGCGCTCGACCACGCGGGCAGTGGCGAGCACGCCGATCGGAAGGAGCGCCGGGCCGCTCACGCCGCCGTTCCCGTTGCCCAGGCGAGCCGGACCCTCGTCGCCGAAGAGAAGTCCGGGGATCGTGTTGACCACCGTGATGGCGTCGGCGCCGGCGTCCCGGGCCACCACCGCCATGGCGGCGATATCGGGGAGCACCGGCGAGAGCTTTGCAGCGAGCGGGAGAGTCGTTCTGCGGCGGCACAGGGCGACGATCCGATGGACGCAGTCCGGGTCGGCGCCGAACTCGATGCCCCCCGCGCCGGAGTTGGGACAGGAGAGGTTGAGCTCGAGTGCCGCGATACCGGGGACCCCGTCGAGCCCGGCCGCCACCTCGCCGTACTCCTCGACGGTAAAACCGACCACGTTCACCAGGACCCGCGCCTTCCGAAGTCGGGACGCCAGCCACGGCAATTCCGCCGCACGCACCCGATCGAGCCCCGGGTTGGCGAGTCCGACGGAGTTGAGCATGCCTCCCCGGAACTCGGCGACCCTGGGCGGGGGATTGCCGCCACGGGGCTCCCGGGACACCGCCTTGGTGACGATGCCACCGAGTCGCTCCAGATCCATGACGCCATCGAGTTCGCGCCCGAACCCGGCGGTGCCGGCAGCCAGGAGGAGAGGATTCTGGAATCGGATGCCGAAGAGGGTCCGGGAGAGATCGCGCGCCGTCTTCACTGCTCGAGACGCCGTCCGCCGCTCGGGGCGTCCTCGTCGGGCACGACTGTCCGGCGGCGCACCTCCGGGACGGCCCCAGGCGCGTCGGGTTCCCGGGCGCGGCGTCGGACCGCAGGCGGGGCTGCGCGGACGGCGGGGAGCGCCGCCGCGAAGTCGAGCAGCGAATCTTCGAGGACCCTGTACCCCTCCGAGGACTCCCCCCGGAGAACCGCGAGGTAGGGACTGTCGCCGTAGCGCTCGGCGAGGAGGATCTTCGCCGAATCGGCCCAGGTGGAATCGAGACGCTCGGCCGCGAGCAGCGCCTTGGGAGCATACGGCGACGCCGGCCACTCGGACACGAGCGTCCGGAAGAGCCCGCCCGCCATGCGGGGAGCGGCGAGGGTGTCGCGCGCGACCTCCGCGCCCAGGAAGAGACGCATGTCGCCCTGGGGCACGCCGGCTCCACCGGAATCGGCCGCGACGCGGACCCGGGTGACCGACGTGAGGAGCTGCGCCGCCTCGGTGGTGACGACGGTTGATTGGGAGAGAAGCTGCCGGAGGGAGTCGGCCGCGGGGGCGAGGTCGTCCACGGTTCCGGCGCGGCCGATCGCGAGGCGGAGCAATCGCAGCCGGGCGCGTTCCCCGCCCTCGGTGTCCGGCCCCGACCGCGCGGCTTCCGTGAAGCGGGCGACGGCCCGGGCGGTATCCACCGCTTCCATCCGCAGGCCGTCTTCGTACAGTCTCCTGCTGGCGAGCGATGGCGTCACACCGGGCTGGGCTCCGAGCCGGTCAACCAGCCGCGACCCCGCCACGGGATTGGAGCGAGCCATGGTCACCACCAGCGAATCCCATTTCCGCGTCGAGTCCCCGTCGGCGAGGAGGAGATCGGCCAGGGAATCGGCTTCCGCCTCCCGGCCCGCACCGGCCAGCGCGAGGAGCAGCTCATCCTCCGCCCGCGGAGTCCTCGCGTCATGGAGCAACTCCGCCGCCTCATCATACTCGCCCGTCATGCGGAGGGCGCGGGCGTGAAGGAAGTGAGCCTCGTCCCGGCGATAGGGATCCTTGCTCTCGAGCAGCCGGGTGAAGGCGAGATCCGCCGACGCAGGATCGCCACTTTCCATCTGACAGCGGCCCAGCGCGAGCGTCGTCTCCTCGGAGAGGTCCCCGGGAGGAAGCAGCGAGGCCTGCCCAAGCGGGCCGATCGCTTCGTCACACTGGCCGAGCCGCGACAACGCGAGGCCCCGGATGGCGGTGGCCTGCACGGCATACTTGCTGTCCGGATGGCGGACCTCCACCGACTCGGCGCGGGTGACGACCTGGCCCCAGAGGTTCGACGCTTCGAAGGGCCGGCCCTCGCGCTCGGCCTTCCGGGCCGACCGCACGAGCCGGTTGGTGTTGTACATGCCGTTGTAGTAGACACAGCCGGCAAGGAGGGCGGCCACGGCGGCCATCGCCGGGATGCGCCGGAACCCGGCGCGGCGGGTCACCGACCGGCCCCCGAATCGCGGGCGGCGGCGGTCTTGCGCTCGTACTCCAGCAGATAGGCGACGATCGCGTCGGCGAGCGCCGAGGCGATGGATCTCTGACTCGATGCCGTGGTGAGGAAGCGCCCGTCCCGGGGATTGGTGCCGTATCCCATCTCGACGAGGATCGCCGGGCGCCGGGCCGTGGTGAGCACCATGAATCCGGCCTGCTTCACTCCGCGGTCTTCGCCGGTGTGGACGCCGCCCAGGCCCTTCTGCACCAGCTCGGCCACACGCGCCGACTCCCGCAGGTGCTCATTCAGCTGGAGATCCTTCAGGATGAAGTCCAGCCCACCGATGGGCCCCGCGGCATCGGGGGCAGCCTCGAAGCGGACCGCATCGTTTTCCATCTGCGCCACGCGTGCCGCCTCCTCGGTCTTCGCCTCGGCGAGGAAGTAGGTCTCGTAGCCCCGCACGTCGGTGTAGCCCGGCCGCCGCTTGAGCGCGTTGACGTGCAGGCTCACGAACAGGTCGCAGGCCTCCGTGCAGTAACCGCCCCGGTCGCCCAGCGCGATGAGGGTATCGCTCGTGCGGGTCATCCGCACGCCCACCCCCCGGCGCTTGAGCTCGTCTCGAAGAAGCAACCCGATCTGCAGGGTGACGTCCTTCTCGCGGACACCTCGCGGGAAGAAGGTGCCCGGGTTCCCCGGGTCTGCCCCGCCATGCCCGGGGTCAATAGCCACCACATGGCTCGGACTGAGACCGTTGGGGAGCCGGCCGGCGGCCTCGGGCGGAGGAACGGTCGCTGCCAGCCGGGCGGAGGTCCGGGCCGGAAGCTCGTCGAGCCGGGCCGCGCGATCGTCGTAGCGGTAGCTGTCCCCGAGGTAGTACGGAAGAATCTCGGCGACGAACTGAAAAGGGAGAAAGAGGGTGTCCCCGACCATCGAGGCTTGAGCGGCGAGCGGGAGGAGACGGGAGCTGAAGACACAGAGGGGCGCCCCGAGGAGGAAGCGGAACGGTTGGCGCGCGACCGTCACCTCCGCCCACCCCTCGTCCATCCGGATCGTCCCCCGGAGCGCAAACAGGAGGGCGCGCGCCGGCACCACCGCGGCACCGGTGGGATCGAGCCGCACCGGCACCCGGGCCCCGGCGACGGTGACCTCGGTTGGAAGACTGCCCCACGGGGCGAGGAGCGCGGCCGCCAGGGCAACAGCGGCGATCACCGGCGTCCCCTGATGGAGACGGCGCGGGCGGCCTCACGTTCGGCCACCCGGCGCTTCAGGTCCTGCCGCTTGTCATGCTGCTTCTTGCCGCGGCCGAGGGCCAGGGCCACCTTGGCCCGCCCGTTCTTGAAGTAGAGTTCCAGTGGGATCAGCGTGAGGCCCTGCTGCTCGACGGCGCCGATGAGCTTCTCGATCTCCTTGCGGTGGAGGAGGAGCTTACGGGTGCGGACCGGATCGTGGTTGTAGCGATTGCCCTGCGCGTAGGGGGTGATGTTCATGCCCTCCAGAAAAATCTCGCCCCGGCGGACCCGGGCGTAGGCTTCCTTGATAGATGCCTTTCCGCCGCGGAGCGACTTGACCTCGGTGCCGGTCAGCACGATTCCGGACTCCCACGTGTCGAGAATGTGGTAGTCGTGCGTCGCCTTCGGATTGCGGGCGACGAACTTCTTGCGCTCGGTCGGCGGGGAGGAATCGCGGGTCACGTCACCTTTCCTAAGCAAAGGATAGGCCAGCACTTCGGGCTGGTCAACGGCGCAGGTTGACCGGCCCGGTCCGGCGCACTAGCTTGCCCGACTGGCCGAAGTGGTGGAACTGGTAGACGCGCTGCGTTCAGGGCGCAGTGGGCGCAAGCCCGTGCGGGTTCGAGTCCCGCCTTCGGCATGAAGGGACGGAAGGACGCCCTCTCCTCCCTAATACCTCGCCATCCCCGGCTCCACCCGCTCCGCCCAGGCATCGATCCCCCCCGCCAGGTTACGCACCTTGCCGAACCCGGCCCCACGCAGGATCTCCAGCGCCTTCATCGACCGACCGCCCTTGTGGCAGTGCATCACGATCTCCGCGTGGCCGTCGAGCTCGCCGAGCCGGTCGGGGAGCTGGCCCAGCGGAATGAGCCGCGCGCCGTCAATGTGGGCGATTTCCCATTCATGCGGCTCGCGCACATCTATCAGCACGAGATCGTCACCCTTGGCTTCGCGCTCCTCCCGGAACTCCTCCACCGAGATCTCCAGCCCGCTGTAGTCGGGCTCCGCCCCGATGCCGCAGAAGGCCTCGTAGTCGATCAGTTCATGGATGGTCGGATTCGTCCCGCAGATGGGGCAGTCGGGGTCCTTCCGCAGCTTGAGCTCGCGGAAGCGCAGCTTGAGCGCGTCGAAGAGGAGCAGGCGCCCCACCAGGGAATCTCCCGCGCCGATGATCCACTTGATGGTCTCCAGCGCCTGGATACTTCCGATGATGCCCGGCAGGACGCCAAGCACCCCGCCCTCGGCGCAGCTCGGCACCAGTCCCGGAGGGGGCGGCTCGGAGTAGAGGCACCGGTAGCAGGGGCCTTCCCTGGCGTAGAACAGCGAGGCCTGTCCCTCGAACCGGAAGATGCTCCCGTAGACGTTGGGCTTGCCGAGCAGCACGCAGGCGTCGTTCACGAGGTAACGCGTGGGGAAGTTGTCGGTGCCGTCCACCACGATGTCGTACTCGCGGAGAATCTCCATCGCATTCGCCGCCGTGAGCCTGGCCTCGTGGGTCTCGACGTTGACGTTGGGGTTGAGGTCGGTGAGCCGCGCCTTGGCCGACTCGAGCTTCGACGTGCCCAGGGTGGCGGTGCCGTGGACGATCTGGCGCTGCAGGTTGGTGAGATCCACCACGTCGAAGTCCACGATGCCGATCGTCCCCACCCCGGCTGCCGCCAGGTAGAGCGACAATGGCGACCCGAGGCCGCCCGCGCCGATGGCCAGCACCCGGGCAGCCTTGAGCTTCCGCTGACCCTCGACGCCGACTTCCGGCAGCAGCAGGTGACGCGAATACCGCAGCACTTCGGCGTGGGCGAGCTTGGGCAACGCCGTCGCGACC
>CAYYXP010000161.1:0-2351 GCA_964475685.1 uncultured Gemmatimonadaceae bacterium
CCCGCGTGCTTTGTAGTTCACCATCCTCGCCAGGCCCAATGACGATCGGAGGCGGGGTTAGAATATCCGTCTGTCCCAGAAACCCGCTGTCTCTGCTTCCATTCGGCCCAGTCGTGATGGCGTTACGGCCATCCGGAAGTACGATGAGTCCATCGTCCCCCGCCTGCTGGCTCACCAGAGGGGTTCCAGCCGTCTGGGCGATGATGTAGGGATCGTTCGGAATTCCCTGACCGTTGGGAAGCAATTCCTGGTCGTCTCCGAGCAAGGCCGAATTCCGAACTCCGTCTATGCCCGCGTTTATGTAGGCCAACTTTCGCTTGTCATCCTTCCCGCCACCCCCGAGCGCCATCCCGAGCGTCTTGGCGGGCAGCTTTCCGTTGACGGCGCGAAGGCCCCGCTGCGGGCTGCTGTTGAAGAAAACAGGCCCGTTGCCGGAGCCGTTGTTGTTGCTGTTGATCATCCGCTGCGGAGGATCCGTGAACTCCGTAGCGTAAATCTCATGCAGCGTTACATTTAGTGATTGGGCGTCTCCAAGGCGGCCGATCGTTTTCGGGCCGTTGGCCTCAATTTCACTTCGCGCGAAGAGGTCCTTCTTCCCCGGATCGGTCCGAACATGTGCCTCTTTGATAGAAAACCCTCGATACTCCTCCCATGTGGTGAGTCCGTCCCCCAGAAGCCCCCGCGTCGTCCTTGACCCTCCGGGGACCGCAGGCCCCGCGTCGGCCTGGACCGTCGGTTGCGTGTCGTCATCCGTCCCCGCGCCCTGAGTAGCGGCGGCGGGAAAGCGGGCTTCGAACGCGTCGGGCAACTCGTCGGCGTCCGAGTCGACGGGGTAACCTTTGGTCTCTGAACTGTGAAGATCGGGACTATCGATGTTGGGTTGATTTGGATTGAACGTGTCGAGGAAGTCCGTCGTCCGGTCGTTGGTGACTTCCTTGTCTACGAAGCAGCGGATGGACAGTTTCGCGGCGAAGTCGAAGCTGCTGACCTTGAGCCCAACAGGTGTGTCAACGGCGACGACGTTGGTGGTTACGGCCCATTGCTCAAATGTGTCGCCCGTAGCCTTCGGAGTCCCCAACGTCCAAGCGCCATTTAGAGCCCCTTCCATCTTGAAATCAGGATCCAAGGTGGGATTGAGCAGTGGGGCGTTGCCGCAGACACCTGGATACTTGGAAATCCGGAGAATATGGACCACCAGCTTGCGATTGGCCGTACCCGCCACCGACGTCCATTTTACGTTGAAGTCGTGGTCATCTCCTCGCTCATTCTGGGCCAGGATCTTTCCCTGGGGCAACCACGTGGTGGGATCTTCGAGACTTGTGACCTCACAGGAAACGCTTCCCTGACCGGGTAGGCGAGAGGTCAGTCTCAGAGGGGAGCTCCAGGCGATATGCGCGACAATCGAGGCGAAGAACGCCATGAACAGTGGCACGCCCCACATCGAGGTCTTGCTCACGCGCTTACCCTCCCGCTATCACAGTCAGCTTAACTTAAGGAGATACACGCTAGCTCAAGGCGAGGTTTTAGTCCATAAGAACTTGAATTCCTGTGTGCTGGCGGGGCAGAGCTCGCCTATCCGGACAACCCTCGTGAGCCGCGGCGGCCCGAGAGGCGCGGCCAAGGATCGAGGAGCCGACAAGCCGGGTTTCTGGCTCAAAATGGTTGGAATCCGCGTCTCCGCTCACGAGGTGACGTCTCCCGTCGAGAAGAGCGAGGCCCAGGTCGTCATCGCCTCCCCCAGCTTCTCAAAGTACCCCTTGGGCGACGGGACGTTCGGATGAGCCCGGGGAAACTCATGGACCCATTCGCCGAGGAGATGGTACGCGCCCGCGATGTCCGTCGCCGGCGCCAGCGCCGACCGGGCGATGTGCTTCCAGAAGGCCTCATGGAGCTGCAGCCCGTACGCCTCCTTTCGGAGGTTCCAGAACAGGTCCGAGGCTTTCTCGTGTCGGACAAAGGGGATACCGTTCGTGACGTACCAGCCCAGATGATCCGCGATGCGCTTGAGAAAGAGGCCGCTCCAGATATCGTCGAAGCGGTCGAACCCGACCGGGTCCAACCCCATCAGGAGATTGTATGCCGCTGGAATGGCTTCCCGCCTGTAGCACACGTTCATCGCGCAGAGCGGAAACCACATTCCAGGAGGAATGACTTCACGCGCCGCCCGGCGCACAACTCCGGCTGACTCGCGAGACCGGACCAGGGCCGTGGGAGCGTCGAGGTCCGGCACGCCGGTCCAGACTCCATGGTTGAGGAGCACCGGCAGTTCGCCCCTATCGCCGTAAGGGATTCCCCGCGGTTCGTCGCCGTCGATCGTCCTGAACCAGCGGTCCATGCGGAAGGCCGCGAGG
>CAYYXP010000162.1:0-1511 GCA_964475685.1 uncultured Gemmatimonadaceae bacterium
CCGAGCGCAGTCCCTTGCCGCCGTCGATCACCACCAGCAGTCCCTGCGAGAAGTCGAGGCCGCGCGCGAGCAGCGTGCGCAGGAAGGGGCTGAGCACCTTGTCGTTCTCGGTGTCGGTCTCCACGAACCCCAGGAACCGCTTCGTGCCCTCGGCCGTCACGCCGAGCGCGATCACCAGCGTCGTGTCGGCGAAGCTCTTGCCATCAAGGAACAGCGCGACGTAGTGCTCGCCCTTCAGGTCACGCTCCTGGAACTCCTTGAGCTTCGCCGCGCTCGCCTCCACGAACGACCGCGACACCGACGAGCTCGACAGGCCGATCGCGCCCGGGATCGCTCGCGCGGCCGACTCGTAGTTGCGGCACGAGATCCCGTACAGCACCCGCCGCAGCAACGCCTCGTCGGCCTCGCCGGTGCCGTGCAGCGCCGGGTAGCTCCGCAGCGGGATCTCCGCCTGCTCGCTGCGCACCCGCGGCACCCGGATCGGCACCCGCTGCCCGTCCAGCACCACCGTCCCCGGGTTGCTCCCGTGCCGGGTCCCGGTGGCGCCATCGGTGCGCGCATAGCGCCGCCCCGCCAGCGACTCGACCTCTTCCTCGAGCAGCGCCTGGACGTGCATCAGGCCCAGCGGGATCAGGCTCCGGATCAGTTCCACCTTGGCGTTCAACTCGAGTCCCTCGTACTCCTCGCGCCGCAGCACCTGGACCTCGCCCAGACTCCGCTTGCGCTTCCGTCCTCGACGAATGACACTGCCCATCGACGGCTCCTTTCGTCTGTGTGTGATGGTTGTCTCGCAACACCATCAGACCACAGCGGTTGGAGCCGCTTCAATTTCCAACTAAGAATCGCACACCTTCGGAGCGGGAGTTCGGACGACAACGTGCTCGTCACCATCCGGACAACGCGGGCAGTTCGAGAACGGCGCGGGAGCAAGACCCGCAAGGTAACGCTGCGGCTCAAGGAGATGTCTGACCGGAGGATCCCGTGAAGGAGGCCCCCCGAACGAGGCGTCGAGCGGCGAGCGGTCACCGATGCCGCCGCTGATCTATGCGGGTTTCTGGCGACGAGCGTTCGCCCTGCTCGTGGACATTGCCGTCCTGATCGTGGTCATGGTCCCGTATTACGCCCTTCAGGGCCTGTCCATCCCGGCGGCGGTGGTGGCCCTCCTCGCCCTGACCGCATTCAGTGTCGCGTACCCAGTCTACTTCCTGTCGAGGTGGGGCCAGACTCTGGGGAAGATGGCGGCGGGCATCCGGGTGGTGCGCCTCGATGGTGATCCGATCGCGCCGCGTCACGCGTGGCTCAGGACCTCGGTGGACATCGCGCTGGCGCTCGCGTACTGCATCGGCGGCCTCCATGTCCTGACCACCTGGACTGGACCCGAGTGGTCGTCGCTGACGTGGCACGAGCGCGGCGATGCGCTGGTCGAGCGCAGCCCGACCGACGCCCTGTACCACTGGGGGTCCGTGGTGTGGGTGTGGAGCGAGCTTGTGGTCATTCTGTTCAACCGGAAG
>CAYYXP010000163.1:0-6229 GCA_964475685.1 uncultured Gemmatimonadaceae bacterium
CCCTGGCGAGCCCGATGGACGGGCAGCGGCTCCTCGACGCGATCCGGAAGGTGACGCCGCAGCCGATAAAATGGCTCATCCTCACCCACCACCATCCCGACCATCACTTCGGCGCGATCGTATTCAGAAAGGCGGGCACCCGGGTGATCGCCCATCCCGACCGGCGCACCCTCGCGCTGGATGGGGGCGAGGACGCGCTCATCGCCGACTGGGTGCGCGTCGTCGGGCTCGACGCGATGCGCGGCTTCGAATTCGCCGACACCCCCGATCGTCCCGTCACCGGGAGCGACACGCTGTCCCTCGGCGGGCGCACGATCGTCGTCACCCACCCGGGGTCGGGCCACACCGCGGGCGATCTCATGATCTGGCTTCCGCAGGAGCGTGTACTCTTCGCCGGCGATCTGCTGATCGAGGACGGGGTCACCATGATGGTGGACGGCAACTCCCGGGAACTGCTCAACGGACTCGACGCGATTGACGCGCTTCGTCCGAAGATCGTGGTTCCGGGGCACGGCGCGATTCCCAGGGCGCCGTCCGACATCGTGGCGCTCACTCGCCGCTACGTGACCGGGCTCCAGGGCGACATGCGCTCGGCGGTGGAGAAGGGTATCCCGATGAACCGGGCGATGGCTGCGCTCCCGCCGGCCGACGAGACGCGCCCCGTCTCGCTGGACTCGCGCCGCCGGCGCAACGCGCTCCGGGTCTATATCGAGGAGGAGAAGAGCTACATGGGTCTCGTGGACTCGCTGCCATGAAGTCGACCATTGTCCTTGTCACGACGCTCGCCCTCGGCGCGTGGAGCGCGGCCTCTCCGTCCTCTCCGTCCCTCCCTCGACTCGTCTCCACCGAGGAGCTGGCCCGCTGGCAGATGGAGAGGAAGGTCGTGCTGCTCGACGTTCGTACGGACGTGTTCGCCTATCTCGGGGGACATCTGCCGGGCGCCGAGTATCTCAACAGCGAGTCGCTCCGCGCCAGCGAGGGCGGGGTCCCGATGCGGCTCCTCTCCGCCGAGGCGTACTCCGAGCTGTTCTCACGACTGGGGGTGGACCCGGGCGCGCCGGTAGTCATCTACAGTGCGGGGGAAACCCGGAACATCGACGCGACGTTCACGGCGTGGCTGCTCGCCGGGTTCGGCCATCCGGAGGTCTATGTCCTCGATGGCGGGTTCTTCAAGTGGCAGCTGGAGCACCGCCCGGTGGTGCAGCCGTACCCGAGGATCCCGGCCACACGCTTCCCCAAGGCATTCACACCCGAGTCGGCATCGCTGGACGACGTGCGCCGGGCGCTCCGGAACAAGGACGCGATCCTGGTGGACGCGCGGGCTCCCGACCAGTTCGCCGGCGAGGCGGGGGCGCAGATGCGCCGAGGGCACATTCCGGGGGCGATCAACCACTACTGGGCGAACGATCTGACGCAGGAGGGGTTCGGGCACGTCTGGAAGGACACGACGGCGCTGCGGTCGGCGTACGCGGCGCAGGGGATCACGCCGGACAAGAGCATCATCGCCTACTGCAACGGCGCCACCGAGGCGACGCACGTGCACTTCACGCTGCGGAATCTGCTCGGATTCCCGAAGGTACGGGTGTACGTGGGGTCGTGGACGGAGTGGGCCGAGCGGGCGGATCTGCCGATCGAGACGGGCAAGTAGGCCGCCGCGACCCGACACCCGGCGCCGCTACCGCATCGCGATCCCGCTCCGCAGCTGCCCCGGCCGCCAGATCGTCCCGCCGCGCATCACCCACTCCACGGACTCGAGGTTCCGGATGTCCTCGAGCGGGTTCCGGGACACCAGCACCAGGTCGGCGTAGTGCCCCGGCTCGATCGTGCCGAGCAGCTTGCCGGCTTCGCCGCCGATGGCGCGGGCGGCGTCGCGGGTGGCAGCGAGGAGCGCCACTGCCGGCGGCAGCGAGAGCGAGTCCACGTAGAGCCCCAGCTCGCCGAAGAGCGTTGCCCGCTCGGTGGCGGGACCGTAGGCGACGTGGTCGCTGCCCGCGCTGATCCGCACGCCGCGCTTGATCGCCTCCCGCGTCACTTCCATCCCGAAGCCCGCCGCCGCGCGCACGTACATCTCCTGGAGCCCCGCCACGTGCTGTCTCTTCGCGTCGTACCCGGCCACGCTGTGCCGGGTGGCGTCGAGCGTCGGCTCGAACATCGTCCCCAGCCGGGCCATCGTGTCGAGCGCGGCGAGGATCCGCGGGTCGTGCGCCGCCTGGGGCGTCGCGGCGAGAGCGGTGGCGGCCTGGAGGTCGCCGTCGTTGACGAGGGTGTCGCGGTCTTCGGCCGCAAAGAGCTCGCCCGCGAGGCCGGCGGCGTGGACCAGGCCGTCCTGGCCGCCGGTCGCCTGCTCCCGCACGCTGGCGGGCTGCACCCAGGCGTGACCCCACACCGGCATCCCGGCGCGGTGGGCGGCACTCACCAGCCGCCGCACGCTCACGCTGTCGAGCTGGGCGTAGAGCTTGAGCCCTATCGCCCCGGCGGCCTGTGCCTCGCGCACCACCGAGTCGGGGTCGATGTCTTTGGTGAACATCGTGGGGTTCCACCCCATCCACTGCATCGACATCGCGGGCGGTTGACGGAACACCACCCCGCGGGCGGTGCGGGTCACCCGGAATCCGTTGGTGCCGCCGAAGAAGAACCGCCGGCCGGCCACGAGCTGCATCGCGTACACCCGGGGCGACGCGGGCAGCGCCTGCACCCGCGCCAGCAGCGCGGCGGGGTTGGTCCCCATGTCGCGCACGGTGGTGACGCCCTGCGCCAGGAGATCGCGGAGGTCGAGCGCCATCTGCTCGCTCGCGCTGCCGTTGATGATGAAGAGGAGGTGGACGTGGCTGTCGATCAGCCCGGGGATGAGGTACTGCCCCTGCGCGTCAACCACGCGGGCGCCCTGGGGCACCAGGCATTCGCCGGCCGAGCCGGCGCAGACGATCCGGTCGCCGCGGACGAGGGTAACGGCGTTGGCGACGGGGGCGCGGCCGGTACCGTCCCAGAGAGTGGCGCCGACGATGGCGATATCCGGGATGACGGGTGCGGGGGGCCGGACGGGGGCGCTCGGCGAGCCGCAGGCCGCTGCAAGCAGTGTCAGCAGCGCGGTCTCGAGAGGAGAAATCCTCATGCGGAACGCCCCAACAGTCTTCATTCTGCCGTCCTTCCGGGACGACTTCCTTGGCCTGCACGGGCCCGATCTCGTGGCCTGACCCCTCGATGCGAACAACGGCCGGCGGCGCTAACCGATTCACCGTGCGCCACCTGCCGGGGGCCGGACTGCCACGGCCATCCGTTCATTAGCATGATAAGCCGGGTCGGCCCGCCGTGCGTTCGGGTGGGGGACCCGCCGGGCACCTTCTTAGGGCGGCAACCGCCGTGCCGGGCTCCGTGGAACCCCGGTTGCGGGGGGGGCCGGCGCTCCCTAGTGTTACGTCCGTGACCCGCCAACCGGCTCTCCGTCCCCGCCGCCTCCGCCGCACCGAGGCGATCCGGCGCCTCGTCAGGGAACATCACCTCGCCGCCGGCGACCTCATCCAGCCGCTCTTCGTGGTGCACGGCACCGGAGTCGAGCGGGAGATCGCGTCCATGCCCGGCGTCCACCACCTCTCGGTGGACGAGCGGCTCGACCGCGAGGCGGACCGCGTCGTCTCCCTCGGCCTCGCCGGCATCATCCTCTTCGGGATCCCCGCGACCAAGGACCCGGTCGGCAAGGAGAACTTTTCCGACGACGGGATCGTGCAGCGGGCGCTCCGCCGACTCCGCGCTCGGCACTCCGATCTCCTTCTCCTCACCGACGTCTGCTGCTGCGAGTACACCGACCACGGACACTGCGGCATCATCCGGGACGGCTCGGTGGACAACGATGCCACCCTCGAGATTCTCGGGAAGGTGGCCGTGAGCCACGCGAAGGCCGGCGCCGACGTTCTGGCGCCGAGCGGGATGATGGACGGCATGGTGGGAGCGATCCGGGAAGCGCTCGATTCCGCGGGGTTCAGCGAGCGCGCGATCCTGAGCTACGCCGTGAAGTACGCCAGCGCGTTCTATGGCCCGTTCCGCGAGGCGGCCCAAAGCGCTCCGTCCTTCGGCGACCGGCGCCAGTACCAGATGGACCCGCCGAACGTGCGGGAGGCGCTACGCGAGGCGGCGCTCGACGAACGGGAGGGCGCCGACATGCTGATGGTCAAGCCCGCGCTTGCCTATCTCGACGTGGTCCGCGCGGTGCGCGAGCGGACCGAGCTGCCGCTCCTCGCCTACAACGTGAGCGGCGAGTACTCCATGATCAAGGCGGCCGCGAAGCTCGGCTGGCTGGACGAACGGCGCACCGTGCTCGAGACGCTCACCGCCATGCGGCGCGCCGGGGCCGACGCGATCATTTCCTACCACTCGAAGGATGCCGCGGCGTGGCTCGCCGAGGGGAACGCGTGACCGACGTGCACACGGCCAGGAGCACCGCCGCGTCGGAGTACCTCTTCGCCGAGGCGCGACGCGTGATCCCCGGCGGCGTCAACAGTCCGGTGCGCGCCTTTCGAGGGGTCGGGGGAACTCCCCGCTTCATTTCGAGCGGCAAGGGCGCCTGGCTCACCGACGCCGACGGCAACCGCTACGTGGACCTCGTCCTCTCCTGGGGCCCGCTCATCCTGGGACACGCTCACCCAGAGGTGCTCGAGGCGGTGATCGCCGCGGCGCGGCGCGGAACCACCTACGGCGCGCCCACCGAGCTGGAGGTGAGGCTGGCGGAGAAGGTGGTGGAGACTTTTCCGTCGGTGGAGATGGTGCGGTTCGTGAGCAGCGGCACCGAGGCGGCGATGAGCACGGTGCGCCTCGCCCGCGCCGCCACCGGCCGCAGCGCCATCGTCAAGTTCGACGGCTGCTACCATGGCCACGCTGACGGCCTCCTCGCCGCCGCCGGCTCCGGCGTCGCCACGCTCGGCCTCCCCGACTCGCCCGGCGTCACGCCCGGCACCGTCGCCGACACGATGGTGGCGCCGTTCAACGACCTCGCGGCGGTCGAGGCGCTGTTCGCTGCGCGTGGCAAAGACATCGCGGCCATTCTCGTCGAGCCGGTTGCGGGGAACATGGGTGTGGTGCCGCCGGAACCGGGCTTCCTCGAGGGGCTCCGCGCCATCACCCGCCGGGCCGGCGCGCTTCTCGTCTTCGACGAGGTGATGACCGGATGGCGGGTGCACCCGGTCGGCGCCCAGGTCCTCTACGGCGTCCTGCCCGACATCACCATTCTCGGCAAGGTGGTGGGCGGCGGGCTGCCGGCAGCGGCCTACGGCGGTAGCCGCAGCCTGATGGAGCAGATCGCGCCGGCCGGTCCCGTCTACCAGGCAGGCACGCTTTCGGGGAACCCGCTCGCGATGGCCGCCGGCCTCGCGACGCTCGATGTGCTCGGCCGCCCCGGCGTATGGGACTCGGCGGAGGGGTGGGCGGCGCAGGCGGCGGAGATGATCGAGCGCGCCGCGGAGCGGGCGGGCGTGGCGGTGCGGGTGCAGCGGGTGGGGACGATGCTGACGCCGTTCTTCACCGACGCTCCGGTGCGGAGCTACGCCGAGGCGAAGCGGTGCGACAAGGCGGCGTACGCGGCGTTCTTCCACGCGATGCTCGACGCGGGCGTCTATCTCGCGCCGTCCGCCTTCGAGGCCGCCTTCACGTCGGCCGCGCACGGCGAGGCCGAACTGGCGACGCTCGATGCGGCGCTGTCGTCCGCATGGCAGCGGTAGCCGTCGTTGGCGGAGGGATCGCAGGGCTCACCGCCGCGTACCGCCTGAAGCAGCGGGGGATTCGCGTCGTCGTCTACGAGGCGAGCGGCAGGGTGGGCGGAGTGATCCTCACCGAGCGTAGCGACGGCTACCTCGCCGACCTCGGCCCCAACTCCATCATGACTCCGACGGCCGGCGTGCGCTCGCTCTTCGCGCAGCTGGGGCTCGAGAGCAGCGTGGTGCCGGCGTCCGCCGCGGCGCGAAGGCGTTACGTGGTGCGGAAGGGCAGTCTCGTCCCCCTGCCAATGTCCCCGCCACAATTGCTCACCACCCCGCTCCTCTCCGCGAGGGCCAAGCTGTCGGTGCTCCTCGAGCCGCTGGTGGAGCGGGGCGACAGCCCTATGGAGGAGAGCATCGCGGGGTTCGTGCGGCGGCGGTTCAGCCAGGAGGTGCTCGACTACGTCGCCAATCCCTTCGTGGCCGGCGTCTACGCCGGCGACCCCGAGCAGCTCTCGGTCCGCCACGCGATGCCGAAGCTCTAC
>CAYYXP010000164.1:0-2557 GCA_964475685.1 uncultured Gemmatimonadaceae bacterium
GCGCGTGCGGCAGGGAAGAGTAGGGATTGCAGTCGGGTCTCGCCATGAAGGGATGCGAGGGTGCGCGCGCTTCTTTCGCTCCGCGTGGCCTGGTGCTCTGATTTGCCTGCGTGACAGAGAGTCGGAGGGCGGACGGCGCTATGCGAGGCGCGACGGGCTCGGGAGGGGGAGCGGCGGTCCGGGGACGACGCGTGAGTTGGTGACGTGGAAGGGGGGCGGCGCGGTGGGTCCACAGCGGTCGAGGCTGCTTGCCTCTTCGGTACGGGAGGCTATCCTGTCCGCCCCAGACCCGGGGGCCTGCGGCTCACGGGTGCGAGCGGGCGTAACTCAGCTGGTAGAGTGTCAGCTTCCCAAGCTGAATGTCGTCCGCTCGGGGCTCTCCGTTCTCTTCGTAATTCGTAGGACTTCCGGCGGGGGTGGTCACTGGCCGCGCTTCCAAGTGGCAACAATGTGCCATGAATGCGCGGCCTGTGAACGCCCCGGACCTGCGAGGTGGTGGGACCCGACCACGCGGTCGGTTCCTCCCCACTTCCCAGCCCGCCGCCGAGTCCCCCACCCACGCGGGCGTAGCTCAGTTGGTAGAGCGCAACCTTCCCAAGGTTGATGTCGAGGGTTCAAGTCCCTTCGCCCGCTCCATCTGCGACGCCATGGAATCTGCGTCCGCCTCTGAACGCGAATGTTCGCATCATCTCGGGAACATCCCCATGCTACGGGCAGATCGAGAAGCGGAGTCCGTTCGTCAGCCCGATGCTGTTCGGCTGAGGGAAGCCAGGATCGCGGCTCCAGAACTGTGCGTAGATGGGGATGTCCGCGCCTAGCAGCTGCTGCAGCATGTAGACCTGCGTGAAGTGGAAGGAGTTGACCTGACCCCCTGAAACTGGTCCAGCCGTTATGAGAGTCTTCTGCCCCAGAGGGGCAAGGACCAGACTCTTGAAGAAACGCAAGCGGCACACACCCGACCAGATCATCACGAAGTTGCGCGAGGCCGACGTGGCGCTGGGCCGAGGCGAGACGATCGCCCAGGTCCTCAAGGCCATGCAGGTCAGCGAGCAGACCTACTACCGTTGGCGACACCAGTTCGGCGGGCTCAAGGCGCCTGACGCCAAGCGCCTCAAGGGACTCGAGAAGCAGAACGGTCGCCTGAAGAAGCTCGTGGCCGAGCAAGCACTCGACATCGAGATGCTGAAGGAGGTCTCCAAGGGAAACTTCTGAGCCCGGAGCGCCGGCGGCGCGCTGCTCGGCACCTCGAGGAACACTTCGAGGTCTCCGAGCGGCGCGCGTGCCGGATGATCGAGCAGCACCGCTCGACGCAGCGCTACCGGGCCAGAAAGCGCGATGAGGAGAAGAGGCTCGTGAAGGCGATCCTCGCCTTGGCGAGCGAGCGTCCCCGCTACGGCTACCGGCGCATCTGGGCACTTCTGCGTCGCGACGGCTGGCCCGTGAACAGGAAGCGCGTGCAGCGCTTGTGGCGTGTGAATGGCCTGAAGGTGCTACGAAAGAGGCACAAACGAAGGCGTCTTGGCTCATCGGAGAACAGCTGCACGCGAAGGAAGGCCGAGCGGATGAACCAAGTCTGGACGTACGACTTCATTTACGACGTTGCCGAGGGCGGCAGACAACTGAAGTTCCTGGCCGTCGTCGACGAGTACACGCGCGAGTGCCTGGCGCTCGAGGTCGGCTGGAACTTCACGTCGCTCGACGTGATCGCCGTGCTCGAGACCCTGATCCTCGAGCGCGGCGCGCCCGAATTCGTTCGGTCGGACAACGGGCCGGAGTTCATCGCCAAAGCTGTGCGCGAGTGGCTCGAAGCCCGCGGCAGCGAGACTGCTTTCATCGAGCCGGGAGCGCCCTGGGAGAATGCCTACATCGAGACCTTCAATGGGAAGCTGCGCGACGAGCTGCTCGACCGCGAGATCTTCACCTGCCTCGCGGAAGCGAGGCACCTGGCAGCGCGGCATCGCTTCGAGTACAACCACGAGCGACCTCACTCGAGCCTGGGGTACACGACGCCTGCGGAGTTCGCCTCCGGGTGCTCGCCCTCCGGCTCCGCTACGCTCCGCCTCCGGTCGAGCACCCGGAGGCCTCTGCAACCTGTTGCTCTCTGATGACCCATCACGCTCTCACAACGGCTGGACCGAAGAACGGGGGCAGGTCAGAGGTTCTCCAGGGCGAGCGACGTGCGCGAGAGCAGGATCGTTCGGAGCAGGATCAGGATGAGCATGCTCCCTGGATCGGCTCCTCGGGATGGCTCGATTGAATGAGCCCGGTCTACGCGATCCCTCGCCCACAACGCCTCATTGGCGCCATGCACGTGGTTGTCCGGATAGAGCAGCCTCTTGCGCCGGCACAACAAACACATTCGCGCTACCGGCTGCTCACCTGGCCTTGGGGGGCGGCAGCACGCGCGCCTTTTCGTCGGACTTGAAGGCTGCCGTGTTGTGGGTACCGTCGCAGAATGGCTTGTTCGCGGACTGCCCGCACCGGCACAGCGAGATCGTTGTGCGTCCGGCCAGGTCGAACTTGGCACCACCTGCGTCGCAGATATCGAAGGTTCCCG
>CAYYXP010000165.1:0-4249 GCA_964475685.1 uncultured Gemmatimonadaceae bacterium
TACGCATTGGGCATCGTCGCCTTCGAGATGTTCACCGGCCGGTTGCCGTTTCCAGGCAAGTCGGCGCAGGAGACGATGATCGCCCGGCTCCGCGGTTCCCCGGCCCGGCTGCGCAGCCTGCGGCCCGAGCTGCCGGAAAGGCTCGAGGCCATCATTCTCCGATGCCTGGCCTTGAACCCCGCCGAACGGTTCCAATCCATGAAGGAGCTTGCGGCGGAGTTCGGGAGCGTGACGGAGACGGGAACGCTCGGGAGGCTGTTCGGGCAGTAGCGGGCGCCGATCCGTAGAAGTACGGTGGCGGCTCCGGTGGCCTGCGGATTGTCGCTTTCGCCGGCGTATTGTAGCGTGTGATCATGTTCCCCGAGCTCTCATTCCATGTCGTTGGCGTCAGTTACCATACGGCCGCCGTGGGCGTGCGGGAGCAGTTCGCCGTCACTGAGGCCGAGCTGGCCGTGATGCTGGAGCACGAGCATGTGGCCGGGCGCTCCGCGTTGTTCCTCTTTACCTGTAATCGGTGCGAGCTCTACTGGTGCGGCCCGCACGACTACGAGTCGTGGTTCCGGGAGCTGGCCCGCGCGCGCGGGCTGACGCTCGCGGGCGAGATCGGCCGGCTCGACGGCGAGGAGGCGTTACGCCACCTTTTCACTGTTGCCGCCGGACTCGATTCCCAGATCCTGGGCGAAACGGAGATCCTCGGGCAGGTGCGCCGAGCCTACGACGCGGCGCGCGCGGCGGGAACCACGATGCTCGAGATGGACCTGATCTTCTCCGCGGCGCTGTCGGCGGGCCGCCGTGTGCGCCGCGAGACGATGCTGGGTCGGCATCCGGCATCGGTGAGTTCGGCGGCTGTCGAGCTGGCTGCGGGAACGTGGCGGAACGGCTTCGACGGACGTCCGGTCGTCGTCCTCGGTGCCGGAGAGGCGGCGGAGGGCGTGCTGCGCTCGCTGCACCAGCACGGAGCCACGCGCGTCTCGCTGGTCAGTCGAAATCCGGAACGCGCGGGTGCTGTCGCTGGCGCCTGGGGCGCCTCGCCCCGAAGGTGGGATGAAATGCCGGCGCTCATTGCGGAGGCGGAACTGCTCATCGTGGCCACCGCCGCTCCGCGGCCGGTGGTATCGGTCGACCAGCTCTCGGCGGCGATGGCCGCCCGGCCCTCGCGCCGCATGGTGGCCATTGACCTCTCCGTGCCACGAAACGTCGAGCCCGCCGCGCGGGATCTGCCCGGCATCCAGCTCTTCGATCTCGACGATCTCCAGCGGCTCTGTTGCCCGGCGGCGGCCGAGCCGGCGGCGGCATTGCGGGATGCCGAACGCCTTCTTGAGGAGGAGATCGGTCACCTCGATCAGTCACTCCGCGGACGGGCGGCGGCGCCGCGCCTGGCCGAGCTCCATCGCCTGGGTGGACAGATGGCCGAGCGGGAGACCGCCTGGGCCCTGGAACAGCTGAGGGAATTGTCGGAGCGGGAGAGGGAGGTCGTTCGGGAGATGGCGGATCGCCTCGTGCGGCGCGTGCTGTACCCGGTCAGCCGGTCCCTTCGCGAGGCCTGATCGCCGCAGCGGCACCGCCTGCCGTCCCCACCGTCGCTCCTGCCGGATTCAGGATCTGCCGGCACTGCGGGTTCACGCACCCGGGGCATCGCGTGCCGTAGAGGGGGCCATGGGCGCGACCCGTGGCGAGATGCTCGCGCACGACATCCGCCAGCGCGTCCATGAACCCGGGGCGCTCGTTGAGCGCGGGCGTGCGCTTGTATTGAGTGATACCTGCCTTGTGCGCCACCTCGCCGTATTCGATATCCAGCTCCGATAACGTCTCGATGTGATCGCTGGTGAAGGCGATCGGCACCACCAGGAGGCGCTCCTGCCCGCGGGCGCCGAGGCGCTTGATAACCCGTTCGGTGCTCGGCCCGAGCCAGCGCACTGGGCCCACCTCGCTCTGGAAGGCGAGAAGGTAGGGATTGGGGCGGGCGAGGCACTCCACGACAGCCTGGACGCTCGCCCCGATCTCCTGGGGATAGGTGTCGCCGCGATCGATGACGTCGAGCGGCAGCGAATGCGCGCTGAACAGGAGCAGGACCTCGTCCCGCACGGCGGGATCGAACTGCGCGAGCCCCTCGCGCACCGTGTCGGTCATTGCCGCGATGAAGCCGGCGTGCACCGGCCACCGGTCTATGATGCTCCACGCGAACGCTCCTCGCAGGCCCGTGCGCTCGGCGGCGCGCCACAGCTCGTTCAGGCTCGAGCCGGTGGTGCTGCAGGAGAACTGGGGGTATTGGGTGAATGCGACGGCGCGCTCGACGCCGTCCGCCGCCATGGCCCGAAGCGCGTCCTCGCTCCTGGGCTGGACGTAGCGGAACGCCACGTAGAAGCCGTGCGGCGCCGTGTCCGGCGAGAGCCGGTCGAGCCGCTCGACCATCCCCCGGCCCTGTGCCCTGGTGTACCGGAGGATGGGCGATCCGCCGCCGATCTTGGCGTACAGGCCGCGGACCTTGGGAGCCCGCCGCCGCGCGATGAAGGGGCCGAGCCAGCGCTGGAACGGGAGCTGGATGATCTCGCGGTCCGCGAACAGCTCGAGCAGAAATGGCTCCACCTCGTCGAGGGTGGCCGGTCCGCCGAGGTTCATCATCACGATGCCGGTCCTGACCTTGCTCATGGCACCAGCCCCTCTTCCAGCGCGATCTTGGTGAGTCCGGCCACCGTATAGACGTCCAGCTTCCGCATCAGGCTTTCCCGGTGGCTCTCGACCGTGCGGTGGCTGATGCCCAGCTCCTGGGCGATTTCCTTGTTGGTCCGCCCAGCGGCCACCCCGATCAGGACCTGGCGCTCGCGGCCGGTCAGCTGCGTGAGGACTCCGGGTCGCTCGCCGGTCAGCTCGCCCCGCACGACGGCACCGAGCTGACGGGCCACCCGCGGGCTGAAGAAGGACTCGCCGCGGCAGACCGCCCGGATGGCGGCGCCGAGCTCCTCGGCGGCGCTGTCCTTGAGCAGGTAGCCGTGCACCCCCACCCGCAAACTCTCCAGCACGTACTCGGTGTTGTCGTGCATGCTGAGGATGAGCACCCGGGTGTCCGGGCATCGCCGGCGGAGCTCGGCTGCGGCCTGGAGCCCGGACACCCCCGGCATGGAGATGTCGAGTACGGCGACGTCCGGTGCCAGCTCCTCGGCCAGGGCCACGGCCTCGGTGCCGTTCGACGCCTCGCCCACGACGGTGAAGCCGGGCTGGCCCTCGAGAACGTGACGGATGCCGGTGCGAACGATCGCATGGTCGTCGGCGACCAGGACGCGAATGGGCGCCTCGCTCACGTCACCGCCGCCGGCTCGACCGGCACGAGCACATCAAGCAGCGCGCCCGCGCCCTCCGCGCGCTCGAACCGGACCCTTCCCCCCAGCGCGCTGATCCGCTCACGCATCCCGGCCAGCCCCATGTGTCCTCCGCGCTCGAGGCGCTTGGGGCTCGTGTCCGGCGGACCGCGGCCGTCGTCGCGGACCCGCAGGCGCACGCCGCCCCGGTCCACCGAGATCGCGATGTCCACGGTTTGGGCGCCCGCATGGCGCCGGACGTTCGAGAGCGCCTCCTGGAGGGCGCGGAACAGGGCAAGCTCCGCCTCCTTGGTGAGGGGTGGAAGCACGGCAGGGGCGGAAAGGGCGACGTGGATGGCGCTCCGAGCGCCGAAGTCGGCCACGAGCGAGCGGAGGGCCGGGAGCAAGCCGAGGTCGTCGAGCAGTGAGGGACGCAGGTCGTTGGTCACGCTGCGGATGCTCCGGATTCCCGTGTCGATCAGCTCGAGGGCCTGGTCGAGACGGCCGGCATGCTCCGGGCTGACACTCTCACGCAGCACGCCGAGTTCCATCTTCACCGCGGAGAAGACCTGGGCCGTCTCGTCGTGGAGCTCGCGCGACAGGCGGCGGCGCTCCTCCTCGTGCTGCTCGACCATCCTGGCGGAGAGCCGGGCCAGCTCCACGGTGCGGGTTTCCAGCCGGCGGTAGAGATCGGCGTTCTCCAGCGCGGCGCCAACCTGCTGGCCCAGCGCCACCAGGAAACGGTCGTCGAGCGCGGTGAACGGATCGCGCGCCTCGCCGACCAGCACCAGCGCGCCGATCACCGCGTGCTCCCGGAGCAGGGGGAGCACCGCCGCGTAGGGATAGGCCGCCGCCCCGCCGCCCCAGGCATCGGTCACCTGGGGGCGGCTGGTCTCCAGGGCGCGGGCGAGCACCTCGGCCCCCGCGCCGTCGGGCAATGCGCCTCCGCCGGC
>CAYYXP010000166.1:0-9034 GCA_964475685.1 uncultured Gemmatimonadaceae bacterium
CCGGCAACGACGACGAGGCGCTGCGCTGGTTCGAACACGGCTTCGACGGGTCGCCGGACGAGATGGCATTCCGGGCGCAGGTGTCGTTCAGGCTGGGCGACATTTACGAGCGGAAGGGCGAGCGGCAGAAGGCGATCGACAGCTACTCCAAGTTCGCGCGGCTCTGGTCGGCGTGCGATCCGCGGCTCCAGCCCGCCGTGGACGACGCGCGGGCGCGGCTGGCGCGGCTCACGGCGGAGCCGAGGTCGTAGGCCCGGCGCTTGGCTGGGTGGACTGGTAGGGCAGGGCAATCTGATCAAGCCCGATGGTCGCGAGGATCGCCCGGAACCGCGGGTGGCCCCGCAGGCCGTCATACAGTGGATCGACTCCCATGAATGCCGCGATCCCGCCTTCCGATTTCAACGCCTCCTCGTAGCGATCCAACGACGCCTCGGTCTCCCCCAGGCGGCTCAGCAGTCCCGCCTGGAAAGACGGACTGGCGCCCTGACCCCGGATCTCCTCGAGTAGTCGCAGCGCCTCTTCGCGCCGCCCGAGGTCAGCGTAGGCGGCCCCCAGCAGACTCAGGAGATAGGGCGACCGGCCGGCGGTTTCCCCGCCGCGCTCGAGAATCGCAGCCGCCTCCCGGGCGCGTCCTGCGGCCAGATAGGTGCGGGCGAGCCAGAGCTGTGTCAGCGCGTTGGCGGGGTCCATTTCGAGAGTAGCCATGATGGACGTCAGCGCCTCGTCGAAGCGACGCGCCCAGTAGAGGCACCGCCCTACCACGAGATGGATCGAGAGGGACAACGGATCGAGTGCTTCGCCGATTCGGGCCTGCTGGATCCCCTGCTCGAAGCGGCCCTGCGTGGACAGAAACAACGCGTACCAGGTGTGCCCCAGCGGGGAATCGGGCTTGAGCTCGAGCCCGCGCCTCAATTCGCGTTCCGTCCAGTCCCACTCCCTCTCGTAGATCATCGCGATGATGCCGCGAATGATGTGAGCCTCCCCGAGCGTGGGGTCGAGCTCCAGCGTCTTCGCCGCCGCCGCCCGGGCCCTGGGCAACGTCTCCCGAGGGGGAAGATCGCCGAACTCGAAGAACCCGAGCAGCGCCCAGCACTCCGCCAACCCCGCGTACGCCTTGGCGTAGGAAGGATCGAGGGCGATCGCTTGCTCGTAGTAGGTCACGGCGCTCTTGAGTCCCGCGGGGGTCCGGGTCTGGGTGAAATAGCGGCCCTGCAGATAGCAGGTATACGCCTCCAGGTTGCTGGTGGCGGGCTTGACCAGATCCGCTTCGCTCCTGGCCAGAAGCTTGAGCTTGAGTTCCGCCGCAATTGTCCTGGCGATCTCGTCCTGAACGGCGAAGACGTCCCGGAGGTCGCGCTCGTAGGTCTCTGACCAGAGCTGGTAACCCTCATTGACATCCACCAGCTGGACGCTGATCCTGATCCGGTTTCCCGCCTTCCGGACACTCCCCTCCAGCACCGTGCCGACCCGCAGCCGCTGGCCGATGTCCCTTAGGTCCCGTTCCTTGCCCTTGAACGCGAACGACGAGGCTCTCGCGGCCACACGGAGCCCCGGCAGCTTCCCCAGCGCGCCCATCAGCTCGTCGGTCATCCCGTCGCTGAAATATTCGTTTTCCGGGTCCGGGCTCAGGTTGAGGAACGGGAGCACCGCCAGCGAGGCCTTCTCCTCCCGCACCGCCGCAGGGAAACCTCCCGAGGGCCCGGCCTCCAGTGCCGCCAACGCCGCGGCCAGCTCGGCGGCTGTGGAGAAACGCTCCGCGGGGATGCGTGCCATGGCCTTGCGCACCACGGCCTCGAGCGCTGGGGTGACGTCCGGCCGCACCGATCGCATCGGTGGCGGAGTGTCCATCAAGCGGCGCACCATCATCCCCATGCTCGTCGTCCCGCCGAAAGGCGTCGTTCCGGTCACCGCCTCGTACAGCACGCATCCCAGGCTGTAGATGTCGCTCCTCCCGTCCAGTTTCGGGTCGCCCTCCACCTGCTCGGGGCTCATGTATTTCGGAGAGCCCACCGCGGACCCCACCTCAGTGAGCTGGCCGCTGCCGGCCACGCCGATTGCCCGGGCGATTCCGAAGTCGGATACCACTGCGTGGCCGGACGAAAGCAGGATGTTCTCCGGTTTGATGTCGCGGTGCACGACTCCGTGGGCATGAGCATACTCCAGGGCCTCGGCCACCTCGCGCGCGATCCTGACCGCCTCGGCCGCCGGGAGGGCGCCGTCCCGGATCAGGCGCTCCCGCAACGATTCCCCCTCGATGAACGGCATGACATAGAAGAGGAACTCCCCGGCCTCTCCCGAGTCGTGCAGCGGGACGATGTGGGGGTGGGTGAGCGCCGCCGCCACCTCGATCTCGCGCAGGAAACGCTGGGTGCCGAGGGCGGCGGCCAATTCCGGCTGGAGCACCTTGAGCGCGACCCGGCGGTGATGCCGCAGATCGGTCGCCAGGTACACCGTGGCCATCCCGCCCCGGCCCAGCTCGCGCTCGATCGCATAGCGATCGGCGAGGCGAGCCGCGACGTGCCGGCTCAGCGGATCGGACATGGGTTATCCATGAACGAGTCGGTGTACGGCGTAGCCGTTCAGTTCCTTGCGCAGAACGCCGAGCATGAGTCTCGCTACGAGGACGGGAATGCGCGCGCGATCCCAGAGCACGCCCAGCTCCATCGCCCGCCGGAACATGGGAACGTTCGCGGTCTCCGCGTAGCCATTGCGACGAAAGATATCGGCCGGGTCATCCGGCCGCTCCGTGAATGGGGCCCCCGCCGCTGCGAGCTTGGAATGGACGGACTGCGCGGCCTTCTCGAGGAACGCCCGGTTCATGAGGTCGCACAGGAGAACATGCCGCGGAAACCGGCTCTTGATGTCCCGGAGGGTGTCGCCGATTGGCGCTGCCTCCAGGTACATGAAGACGCCTTCCATGACGACGACCACCGGCTTGTCGGTCGCCACGGCTCCGAGCTTGGCCGCGAGAGAGTCGGTCGAGAAGTCGATGGACATTCGCCTGAGGGGGTTGAGGGATTCCGCCACCGGGAGCCGTTCGTTCTTGTACTGGATGATCTGGGGCTCGTCGATCTCGATCCAGTCGCCGCCGCTCAGGCGATACGGCCGGGTATCGAATCCGGCGCCGATCGTCACGACGCGGGTCCCGGGGTCCTTCCCGAGCTCGTCTCGCACGAAGTCGTCAATGATCCTGCATCTGACGATGTTGCTGATGTTGGGCAGCTTCTCGGCCCTGAACGGCTCGTAGATCCGCAGGCCACGCTCATCCATGAACCGTCGGGCGAAGTGATCGTTGCAGAGCGAGGGCGTCCGTTCGGCGTCCTCCATTCGCACGCCGCAGCAGTAGTAGGCCGTGTTGGATATGGGGTTCACTCCCTACCTCCGGACGATGGGGCGTGACGCCGGTCAGTCAGCTGTCGCTCAACGCCCGGCCCCCACGGCCATTCTCGACTCCCGTTCCGGCCGTCCGCGCAGCGGGCGGTGGATGGGATCGGCGCCGATGGTACCGACGAGCGCGGTCAGGTACGGCGGGGCGCTCACCCGCTCCAGCTCGGCGCGGGCATGCTCGAGCCGCTTCGCGATCCCCAGCCGCTCCGCCTCCTCGCGATGACCGGCGCGCGCCAGGAACTCGGTCAGGCTCCGGGTGTGACGCTCCCAGAGCGCCACATCTCGCTGCTGCTTGATCGCCAGGCGCTCCTGGTACCAGTCGCTCGCGAGCAGCGCTTCACGAGTGAAGAGCCCGCGGATCGCAGGGTGGTTGGCGTCTTTCCCTTCGTAGTGCCCGCGCGCCATGATATGGAGCAGCGCCTTGAGCGGAGGGCACGCGTCCTCGATGGTGCCGTCGGTGAAATACGCTTCCGCCACCCGCTGCTGCGCCTCGACGATGTTGTTGACCCCATCGGTGAAGACCGCGGGGTCCTGGGTCTCGGGCCGGAGGATCTCCTCGGTAAAGACGGCGGTCGGGCTGTCGAACACCCGCCCGAAGAAGTTGTGCACGAACTTGGCTGTGATTCTCCACCCGAGCCGGCTGGCCAGCACCTTCTTCCCGGCGACCTCGTAGTCCTCCAGCTTCTCCAAGTGCCCGGCCTCGATCAGCCGCTTCGGGTCGCGCTCGTAGGGAAAGAGGCGGCACCAGATTTCCGGAATGAGCAGGCTGATGTCGTGGTCTACCCGGTACCGCGGGCCGATGAAGCCCGCGGCCGAGCTGAAGCCCGCGTACCCGGTGAGGAGCATTGAGACCAGTGCGTTGTTGAGGTCGGCGGTGGCCGAGAGCGCGTTGAACGGGCCTTTGGTGAGGGCGCCCTCCGAGCCCGCGCCCGTGGTGCTGGGCGACGTTCCCGTGAGCGAGCACACGTAGTCCATGAACAGCTCCGGCAGCTCCTGATAGTGGATCGGGCCGTAGACACAGAGCGGGCGGCTGCCGTTCTCGGGCCGGTTGTTCCGGCGACCAGAGAGTACACTGATGACCGGGAACAGCACGGGGGCGTGAAGCGGCAGCCGGCGGTTGAGCCTTGCTCCCATTTCGGCGATGTACCGGTCGAGCGGGTGGGCCACGTCCGGCCGCACCTGCAGGTATCGCGGATTCTTGGTGCGTTGGCCGCCGACCAGCCGCGGCTCGGCCGAGCAGATGGAGTAGCCGCCATCGGGCCGCGCCGCGTTCCGGGCCACATGGTCGCGCATCGGCTTGGTGAAGGCGTCATGGACGGCCACGTCCTCGACGATGCGTTGCGCGTCCTCCCGGGTGAGCGGCTGGAAATTGGAGCAGAAGAGCCCGGGGCCCGCCATGTCCTCCTCGGTCTGCCGGTCGAGGCCCGGATGGATGGCGTCGTCGGGGCGCTGGAAGAGCCTGAACTCGCAGTTCTCCGCCAGCTTGAGGCTCGGGTGGCCGTCGTACTCGCCGGGGAGGCCGACCAGCCGGCGCGCCGGGACCACCACGGAGGCGGTGATGTCGTCCTCCATCTGCACCTTGTCGGCGGCGACGAAGTCCTGCCGCAGCTTGTACGTCCGCCACGCGCCGTTCTCCTCGCGCCCGATCCGGAGGTAGTTGGCCACCAGCCGCCGCCCCTCGTACTTGAGCTCGTGCCCGGGAGCGCCGTTGATGATGTCGACGCTGAAATGCGAGCGCCAATCGTCGCCCCACTCCGGCCGGTAGAAGCGCTTGATCACGAACACCAGCGCCCGCACGTGGTTCGGGATGCTCTCGAGCCAGGCGTTGTACTCCGGGGTGAACTCGGCGGGACTGGGCGTGAGCAGCTTGATCACCGACCCCAGCGATCGGTCGGGGGACAGGAAGGGTCGGGAGGGACCGCGGGTGTCACCCGGGCGCAGCTCGGGCAGGCGCACGTCCTCATACTCCCGGTCGAAGATGCTCTGCACCAGCGCCATGTCCTCTTCGAAGCTCCTCACGTAGAACGACCCCGGTAGCAGGGCGTCGACCAGGCTCTTGCTGATCTCCGATTTCCCGCCGCCCGACACGGTACATGGCTTGTGGCAGAACGCGCCTTCCGGGAAGGTCCCGATGAGGCGCCAGCTCGGCGCCGCGCGGTGCTTGGCCATCCGGATCTTGTAGCCGCTCGGGTGGAAGTAGATGCGGCCGGGCAGGAGCTTGAGATGCTGCTCCTGGCCCTTGCGCACCCACGTGATGTCCTGGCGGGTGACGTCGATCTCCATGTCCTCCGGCATGTAGTGAAGCTCGGGATGGAGCGAGTCGGTCGCATAGCCCGCGTCGTGGACCCGGGCGCGATCTCCCAGCAGCCTGAGCACCTCGGCGAGCCGGTGGTTCGCGCTCACTATCCTCACGAGATCCGGCAGGAAGCGGTCGCCCAGGTTGAACGTGGCGAAGGCCAGCGCTCCGCCCGCGTGCTCCTCCTCGGCCATCCCGAACAGGTTCGCGCTGTAGCCGATCTGGGTCTTGACCTCCTTCTTGCAGTACCCGAAGTAGTTGTCGGCCAGGATCGTCACCATCACGCCCTCGATGTTGCGCGAGGTGATCTTGAAGGGGCCGCCGTTGTTGTACAACTCGCTCTCCTCCGACCAGCACATGCTCGCCGCGCGCTCGCCTTCGGTGGCTCGGCTCACGTGGGGCAGGCCGAGGTCCTTCTTGCGCAGGCGCGTGAGATGCGGCGCCAGGATGACGCAGCCGCTGTGGCCGGTCCAGCGGTCCACGTCGAGGGCCGCGTCGGTCCCCGGCAGGTAGGGGTCGCCGGCGTTGCCGAAGATGCTCTCCACGAAATCCAGGTTCGAAACCAGGCCGCCGGGGACGAAGAATCGCACCTCCGTGCGCTTCTCCGACGAAACCTTGGGCACCGCGGGACAGACCAGCGGCCTCAGCAGCAGTGACACCATGGTTTCGACGGGCTCCGGCCAGTTCGCGGTGAATGGCAGGCGCAGGAGGTGGGCTGGCGGGCGCAACGCCTCCTGCAGTAGCCGCAGATATGTCACCAGCGGTACGCGTATCTTGTCTGCGGGAATCGGGAGACCGCCCTCGGCCACGTGAAAGACGCCCTGGGTGGTGCGGCGGTCGTTGACGGGATTGTGGAGCACGCCGTTGTCGAGGCGATGGCTCGTCACCAGCTCGTTGTGCCACGCGTCGGCGTCAACCGGCAGGGACAGCTCGCGCGCGAGCCCATAGTGGTCGAGAATGAGCGTCTCGCCGGGAAGCCGCACCGCATCCGGAAAGTCCGCCGCCGACAACAGACCGTCTATGTAGTTCTGGATCCGCCGGTCGGCGGGGCAGAGGTGCTCGGAGAGCAACCGGGTCTGCTCGCGGTAGCGGGCGAACAGATCGCCGGCCAGCTGGAGCACATCCTGGTCGCCGGTGTCCGGCGGCAACTGCGCTCCCATCGCCGCGAGCTTGAGCAGGATGGAGCGGATGGCAGTGCGCCGATCCGGCAGCCATACCGAGCCGTCGGGCCTGAGTCCCACTGCACGCTCGAGCTCCATTCCGTGACCCCCCACGAGTTGATGCGGCACTCTGAATCAACGTCTCATCCACCTACGCATCCGTCAACTGCCGCCTCGTCCTCGAGGCACGGGCCGGCCAGCGCGCTCGACCCTTGCGACCGGCAGCATGTCGCCCCATCGTTCCGACTCCTGGCCGCGGGGACTTCCGAGATGAGCGTCAGCCCCACCTTCCGAAGCTTCGTCCTGGAGCAACTGGCGCGGGCCACCCCGGGCATCCGGGACCGCGGCATGTTCGGCGGTGTCGGGATCTACGCGGCCGAACTCTTCTTCGCCTTGATCGACGACGACACCTTGTACTTCAAGGTGGACGATACCACCCGCGGTCAGTTCGAGGAGCGCGGGATGGGACCCTTCCGCCCGTTTGGGGAGGGAGGCGAGGTCATGCAGTACTACGAGGTGCCCGGGGACGTGCTGGAAGATCCGGAGGCGCTGCGGCCCTGGGTCGAGAGTGCAATAGCGGTGGCACGGCGCGCCAAACGCGGACGTTCACGCCGGCGTGGGGCCTGACTCTTCGGTAGCGCGGACGTTGAGCAGCAGGTTGCGGGAGCAGGCGGACTCAGCGTCCCGGCCGCAGCTCCCATCCCAGCAGCAGCACCCCGATCGCAGCCACCCAGCTCCCGGCCACGCGCACCGCGACACGGGCCCACGCCGCCCGCAGCGACACGACCAGGGCCCTGAGTGTGGGCGGGCACCGGGAGATCTTCACGGTCGTGGAGTAGCCGGCGGGCGCGTCCGGACCCTGCGGGTTTAGATTGCGGGGATTCGGATCTCTTCGATCGGGTGACAGGGTGGAGGCCCGTGCGCTCCTACCCTTCTCCCACCCGGCCCATACCCGAGCTTTTTCATGAGCAGCTACAAGAACGCGCAGTGCCACGTCACGTTCGGCGGCCGGAAATTCCATTTCGTGTCCTACGAGGCGCGACCCGCGAACGCACGGCGCGACGAAGCGGCGGTACCGCCCATGTGGTACCTCATGGGGCCCGGGAAGCGCTGGCCGGTCATGCCTCAGGTCGCGGGGCAGTCGGATGACGAAATCGCACTTGCCCTCAGGGATTGGCTCAAGAACCAGGGGCTGGGATCGTCCCCCAGCCCGGCCGCTTGACGTTGTGAGCACCCTCACGAGACCGAGGCTCCTGCACTCCGCGCCTCCCCGGTCCAAGCTTCCCGCCCGGCACGAAAGAAGGGCCGCCGCATGACCGCGCACCTCGCCTTGATTGAGCGTTCGAACCGCAAGGATCTGGATCAGGTGGAAGTGCAGGTGACCCTCACGGAGCGGGGCGCCGGCCGGCAGGCCTGGAGCGGAGAATTCCTTTCGCGCAGTGCCGACGGGATTCTCCCGAACGAACGGCTCTGGCTCACCCTGGATACCGGCCAGAAGGGGGCAGCGAGGGTCAGCGAGACGCGCTTCGACAGCCGGACTCCCGAGGCGACCGTCGTTCACTTCACCGGCACCGGCCCCCTGGTGTAGTCGATGCCGAAGGGTTATTGGATCACCCTTTACCGCTCCGTATCCGATCCCGCCGCGCTTACCAAATACGCCAGACTGGCTGTCCCGGCCATTCAGGCCGGCGGCGGCCGCTTTCTCGTGCGAGGCACCGCTGCGAGGGCCTTCGAGTCCGGCCTGATCCAGCGAGCCATCGTCATCGAATTCGACAGTGTGGGTCGCGCCGTGGCGACGTACGAGAGCCCGGCCTACCAGGCTGCGCTGAAGGCTCTCGAGGGGGCCGCGGAGCGGGACCTGCGGATCGTGGAGGGCGTGTAACTTCGTGTGGCGGACCGGCCTCGCCGTCGTATTCGCGGCGCATCTCTAACCGACGGCCTCCGCCGGTCCCGGGGGTTGGGAGTGTCCCCAATACCGGTGGAGCGAACCGACGATCACCGGCAGACCTCGAACCACGCATATCATCGCCATCGCCCAGGCGGCGACGCGGAGCGGGCCCATCATCGCCGCCGCCGCTCCCCCCACACCCGTGCCGGCGGGCACGCCGGAAATCGCCCACGCCAGCGCGAGGCCGCAGAACGTGACGACCTTGCCCACCGAGTATCCGACTCTCATGACGCTGGAAGCCAC
>CAYYXP010000167.1:0-2464 GCA_964475685.1 uncultured Gemmatimonadaceae bacterium
GCTCACGCTGGCCGTCTGGCTCAGCGGATTGGGACTGTAGTCGGTCCCACCCGACGAGACGCTGTTCGCGGTGATGGTGTAGGTACCGGGAGTCAGGTCGCTGAAGGATTGCGTCGCGGTGATGGTCTGGGAGAACCCCCCCGGTCCGGTGACGGTGACGTCGCCGGCCGTGCCCGCCGGAAGGCCGCCGACGGTGACGGTGAGGCCGCTGATGACGATCTCGTAGGCCACCGACGCCGCCGCGGGTGTGTCGCCCTGGCTGACGGTAACCGATTGCGACACCGGCGTCGGCTCGTAGGACGACGGGCCGAAGGTGACGTTGGAGGCGGAGAGCGAGTAGCCGCCCGGCGTGAGGTTGGAGATCGTCTCCGAGCCGGTGAGCGCCCGGGCGAAGCCACCGGGGCCCGTTACCGCAACGTCCGCCGAGGCGCCGGCTGGAAGGCCGGTGACGGCCACCGCGAGGCTGCCGGTGACGGGCCCGGTAGGCCCACTGCCACCGCACGCGACCAGGGCGGACGCGAGCAGCAGAGACAGCAGGCGGAACCACGGACGGCGGCGATTCATAGGGTGTCCGGACCGGTGGAAGTCGTCACTCCCCATAGCCGGGAGGGGTCAAAAGTCTGGTGTTCTGCGCCGGCGCCGCGCCCTGCGGAGGGGCGCATGCCAATCCGGTGCGGAACCGACCCTGTCCGGTAAGTCCGGTCTGCACGGAATCTTAACAGCCTGGCGATGGTCGGAGGGGCCGGCCGGCGCAACCGGGTGGCCCGCTGGATTGGAGCCATGCGGGCAACACCTGCGCCATCCGCATACGAGGTGGCATATACGACGAAGGGGCCGCGGGCGCGGCCCCTTGCAGCACCAATCGGAGAGGAGGTTAGCGGGCCCGCAACGGTGCGGCGGAAACACGCGCGGCGTGGAGGTGGGCCAGGAGATGCCATCCGTCGGACCGCCAGCAGGGCAACAGGTTGAGGTAGCCGGCGAAATTGGCCGCGATGCCGAAGCGCAGCACGTCGTGGCCGAAGGGAGCGCTGCCCGTGGTACCGGCAATCTGCCACGCCGTAAGGAACATCAGCATGCCGAGCGCGTTGCTCAGGCCGCCCGCGGCCGAGACGATCGGCGCGCGCCACGCACCTGGGCCCCACTCGAACCGCCAGCGGCCGGAGACGACGTCGCGGTAGCCGATGGCATCGGCATCGGCATCGAGGAGGGTGACGGCGCCGAGGACGGGGAGCACGCATATCTGGATCTGCTTGCCATTGACCGACCCGCGCCAGATGGTGGGCCCCAGGCCGAGCCGCATGCCCCAGATGCGCACTCCCACCGCTTGAGCAGCGGCGGCATGCCCGAGCTCGTGGAAGAGCAGCGCGATCCAGCCGGCCACGAAGGCCGCGAGTATTGAGGACGCGAGAGACAACATCACCGAGTCTCCGAAGTTCAGGTCGCCAAGGGTATGGCCAATGTAATCGGGGTCGGCGACCGGAGAATGCCATCGCGGTTCGGCCCGGATGTCGGCAAGTCCAGGGCCGCGCGAGTCATGCGGCCCACGTGGCGCGAACCACCCGGGCACCGGCCATGGAAAGAAAGCGGCCCGGGAGAACTTCTCGGGCCGCTTCCGTCAGCCAATCCGCACCACTCAACTCGCGCCGACCACGCCGACCGGATGGGAGACGGGCAACCCGTTGCCGATCGCCGTCGCTTCGGGAGAGCATGCGGGATGGCCCCAGCCGCTCGCGCTGACGCCGTCGCCGTCAATGTCGTACACGATGTTGTCGGTGCCGCCCGCGGCGACGCCCGCCGGGACGAAATCGAGACTCAGCCCGTCGCGCAGCTTCCACCCGATGTTGTGATCGGCGCACGAGGTATCACCGCTCACTCCGACCGCGCCGATCAGCTCGCCGGTCGCATCGTAGAGGGCAACGCCGCCGCCGAAGACGTTCACCCCGCCGATCCGCTTCCCGACCATGAAATCGCTCGTGGTGCCGTAGTCGTCCGCGTTGCCGCCGTAGGCGACCGAGGGATCCACCGGGTTGCTCTCCTGCAGGCCGAAGAGCGAACCTCCCGGCTGTACCGCCGTGTAGAGGTTGGCGGTGGAGAGCGCCACGCCGGGCAGACTGCAATCGTTGGCCGTGTTCGCCTTCTGCGCGGAGATCACCCGGGAGCCCAGCCACTGGTCGCCGAACTTGTCGCCGGTGAAAGCCACGGCGCGGACGATCCCGCTCCGGTCCACGACCGTCGCCCACATGTTGAGGGAGAAGCCGCCGTTGGCATCGGCCTGGGCGGCGTCGAGGGCCGCCTTGAGCTGTGCCTGGGTGGGAAGATTCGGGCTGCCCGATGGTCCGACGCCGGTGAAATCGTCATCATCGCTGCTGCAGGCCGCTACCCCGGCGCCGGCGGCGATGGCGAGGAGCCAGGCACATGCATGTCGTTTGAACGAGCGCGAGAGGCGCATAGTGGACGTCCCCTT
>CAYYXP010000168.1:0-3668 GCA_964475685.1 uncultured Gemmatimonadaceae bacterium
CCCTCGTAGGCGGGGGCGTGCGCGGACGGTTCGTCCACCAGCTCGAACGGGGTGCTCCCAATCGTTGCGGTCATACTCCACCCTGAACCGGGTTCCGATGTTGGAGAGGCGAAAGGATGATGTACGCCGCGCCGCGGGATCGCGCAAGACCACGGGGAGGGCGATCTTCCACCGTGCGCTCCCTCGACCTCCCGGCTCTCGCCGCGTGCCTGCCCCGGCAGCCGACGGCGCGCTATGCTCCCAGCCCCACCGGCTATCTTCACCTCGGCCACGTGGCCAACGCGGTGTGCGTCTGGGGAATCACCCGGGCGCTCGGCGGCCGTGTGCTGCTGCGCCTGGAGGACCATGACCGCGGCCGATGCCGGCCCGAGTACGAGTCGGCGCTGCTCGAGGACCTCGAGTGGCTCGGCTTCGCGCCCGACCTGGGGACGCCGGCGGAATTCCGCGCGGGGCGGTCACCCTTCCGGCAGAGCGACGAGGACAGTGTCCATGGCGAGTACCTGCGCCGCCTGGCCGAGACCGCCGAGGTCTTCGCCTGCGACTGCTCCCGGAAGGATCTCGCCTTCGATGGCGGCGACGCCCCGGACGCCGAGACGCCGTACGCCGGCCGCTGTCGAGGGCGGGGGCTGGCTCCGGGCCCGGGGCGGGGAATTCGCCTTCGCATCGAGCCCGGCCAGGAACAATTCCACGATGGCTGGCTCGGCGAGCAGTCACAGGAGCCGGCCCGGCAGTGCGGCGACCTGCTCCTTCGGGACCGGCTCGGCAACTGGACCTACCAGTTCGCCGTGGTCGTGGATGACCTCCGGCAGGGGGTTGACCTCGTGATCCGGGGGGAGGATCTCCTCGGCTCGACGGGCCGCCAGATCCGGCTGGGTCGCCTCCTGGGCCGAACGGCGCCGCCGGTGTTCGTGCACCATCCACTGATCCGCAAGGCGTCGGGCGAGAAATTGAGCAAGGCCGCCGGCGACACCGGCGTTCGCGAGCTGCGGGCGGCCGGGGCGACGGCGGGTGCGGTACTCGGGCAGGCGGCGCATGCAATCGGCTTGCTCCCCGCGCCGCATGACGTGGACGTGCGCGACCTGGCGGAATTGTTCACGCGGTTGAGGAGAGCCCCATGAATCGGTGGCGTACCACACTTCTGGCTTTCCTCTGCGCCTCGGCGATGAGACCCGGCGCCGCGAGCGCCCAGTCGCTGCCTCATGTCCTGATCGTCACTGAGATGGGAGAAATCGAGGTCGAGGTGGACTCGGAGCACGCCCCGGCTACCGCGGCCAACTTCCTCCGCTACGTCGATCTCGCCTTCTACTCCAACTTCGGAAGGTTTCACCGCGCGGTGCGCGAGGACAACCAGCAGGGGAGCAACGCCAGGATCGCGGTGATTCAGGCGGGCTTCGAGCCATATCGGGCGCAGAACTTCCCGCCGATCCGGCTCCAGCGCACCAACGTCACGGGGTTGCGCCACCTGGACGGCACCATCTCCATGGCGCGCGATACTCCGGACAACGCCACGTCGGACTTCTTCATTTGCATCGGGGACCAGCCGGAATTGAACTACGGGGGGAAGCGCAACCCCGACGGACAGGGGTTTGCCGCTTTCGGGCGAGTGGTGCGCGGCATGGACGTCGTCCGCAAGATCCATCGCGCGCCCGCCAGGGGGCAGACGCTCACGCCGGTAATCCCGATCCTTCGCGCCGCCCGGGTGTCCCGCTAGCAGGCTACTCGGTCTTTCCCGTCAGAATTCCTTCGCGGATCCGCACCGCCTTCGCCGGCGCGGTCGAATCCGCCGCGATCCTGCTCTCCACCCGGGTGACCAGCGCCACCTTCCCATTGAGCGTGAGGGTATCGTTGCCGCGCCTCACCTGGATCGGCAGCGGGTCGCCGTCGTTCTTGCCGAACTTCGCGCGGAATGCCTGGCCGAAGAGCGGATCGTTCACGGCCAGATCACCGAGCCCGAGAAGCACGTCGCCTCTCCTGACGCCCGCCTCCTCCGCCACGCCGCCGGACTGGACCTGCTCGATGGTGATCGCGCCGGTCGAATCCTGTCCTGTCGCGATCCCCAGTCTGGGTTGACGGATGGTGTCGCTCACCCAGCGCATGCCGGCGAGCGGAAGAACCTGGTCCCAGGGATAGGGATCGCGTCCGTCCACGTACTTCGCGGCGAACTCCGTGAAGCTCCTGCCGCCTGCCGCCCGGCTCACCGCCCCCCACCATTCCGGCCCGGTGAAGCCCCGCCCCTGCTTGTAGGTCGTCCGATACAGCTCGCGCATCACGGTATCGAGCGACCGGCGGTTGTCGCTCGCGTCGCGGACCATGATGTCGAGCATCAGGCCGGCCAGCGATCCCTTCGGGTAGTAGATGAGGCCGCTGCCGTCGGTCGGGTGGATCCAGGTGGAGAGCGAGGCGTCCTCGAGCGCGGTGGAAGCGGCTTCGGCCACCCTGCCGATCTTCTCCGCGGTGACGCTCATGAAATCGTCGGGCGTGATGATGCCGCCGCGCACGAGGGCCAGGTCGGCGTAATAGTCGGTGATCCCCTCGCTCACCCAGAGCCAGGTGGTCGGCGTCATGCGGTCGTAGCGATAGGGGACCATGTCCGCCGGCCGGAGCCGCTTGACGTTCCAGGCGTGGACGATCTCGTGCGCGGTGATGGAGACGAGGATCGGACTGCCGATGAAGTTGTTGTTGTAGATACCGACGTGAGAATTGGTGTGCTCCAGCGCGGCCCCACCACCGAACGCCGGGTCGAAGATCATCATCACCGTGTAGTCCTTCCACGGCGTCTCTCCGAACACGGCGGCCTCGGGCGGAATCATGCGGCCGATCTGCTCCCACAGTTCGGACCGCGCCTGCCCCTGCAGCGCTCCGGCGGGAAAGGTGGCCAGCCTGGTCCAGACACCCGCCACCTGCAGGCTGTCATAGTCGAAGCGGCCGACGAAGAACGGCTTGTCCACCAGGTCGTGGTAGTTTGCCTCCCGATAGCCGCCCCTCTCGCCTGCCGCCATTCCGGTGGCGACCAGCCATCCCGGTTCGGTCTTGACGGTGACGGTGGCGGAGAAGTCGGCGCCCCGGCCTTCGGGGTAGGGCAGCAGGTTGGTGCCGTTGAAGAGCGCGAAGTTCGGCCTGGCCCATGACATGGCGTTTTCCAGGGTGTCCGCCAGATAATCGAAATGGATGCTGACCGACTTGGCCTTTCCCGGCTGTACCCGCCAGGTGTCGTGGTCGAGCTTGTCCCAGGCGAGGGGCTTCTCACCCGCGGTCGCGGCGAAATTCGAGACCCACCGGGCGAAGAACGAGAGTTGGTAGGAGCCCGGCGTCCAGGCCGGGAGCGAGAGGAGCACCGGACCCGGCCCGGCGACGTCGAAGTCCATCGCCAGCCTGATCGTGCGGCTCTCCGCCGTGATCGAATCGAAGGTGATCTCGTAGCGCAGGTTCGAGATCGGGGCGGACCGGGCGGGCGCCGGGGCCGTCTGCGCGGAGCCGGCCGTCCATGCGAAGAGCGCCACGAGCGCCATTACCCCGCGGGTCCTTCGCCATCTCATCCCTGCCATGTTCACACTGCCTCGTTCCGCTGTTGGGGGTTCCCGGAGCTACGCCTGCGCGCCCTCGGGCGTGATCTGGAGCTCACCCTCCCACCGCGCCATGACGGCGGTGGCGAGGCAGTTCCCCACCAG
>CAYYXP010000169.1:0-17601 GCA_964475685.1 uncultured Gemmatimonadaceae bacterium
CGCGAGCGCCAGAGGCTCCACTCCCGGCGATGCGGCCAACTCGGCATAGACCCGCTTGGCCGCCTGATGGCTCACGACCCGGTCACGGACCAGGCCGATCAGTCCCACCAGCCGCGCCGCCGGCACCGGGAATCCCCCGCTTTCGTTGAACGAGGCCATCACGTCGCCCATCACCCAGTTGGCGGCGGTCTTGGACTCGGCGCCGGCGGCGACCACGGACTCGAAGTAATCGGCGAGCGCCGCTTCGCCGGTGAGCACGCGCGCGTCGTACGCGGAGAGGCTGAAAGCGCGCTCCAGTCGCTCGCGCCTTGCCTCGGGCAGCTCGGGAAGAGCGGCGTGCTGCTCCTCCAGCCAGGCCGGCGGGAGCACCAGCGGCGGCAGGTCGGGATCGGGAAAGTACCGATAGTCGTGGCTCTCCTCCTTCGAGCGGAGCGGCTTGACCTTCCCGGTGCCGGCGTTGAACAGGAGAGTGACCTGCTCCACCCGCTGCCCGCCCTCGAGCAGGGCGATCTGGCGCAGGCGCTCCGCCTCCAGGGCGCGCTCGACGTTGGCGAAGGAATTCAGGTTCTTCACCTCGGTCTTGGTGCCGAGCCCGGCCTCACCGGGACGCCGGATGGAAATGTTGGCATCCACCCGAAGGCTGCCCTGCTCCATGCTGCATTCGCTCACCCGGGCGTACACCAGGATCTGCCGCAACACCGTCAGGTAGGCCCGCGCCTCGGCCGGCGACCGCAGGTCCGGCTCGCTCACGATCTCGGCGAGCGGAGTACCGGCCCGATTGAGGTCCACCGCGGTCTTCCCGGGAATCCGGTCGTGGATCAGCTTCCCCGCGTCTTCCTCGAGATGCAGGCGGGTGATTCCCACCTCGATCCTTCCCCGCTCCGGAGACTCGAACGCGACGCGCCCGCCGGTGGCGAGCGGCTGGTCGAACTGGGAGATCTGGTACCCCTTCGGCAGGTCGGGGTAGAAGTAGTTCTTCCGGGCGAAGACGCTGTGGGGGTGCACCGAGCAGCCGAGCGCGATGGCGGCGCGGGCGCCGAGGCGGACGGCTTCGGCATTGGGTACGGGCAGCGCACCGGGAAGTCCGAGGCACACGGGACAGACGTTGGTGTTGGGCGGGTCGCCGAAGGTGGTGCGGCACCCGCAGAACATCTTGGTGCGGGTGCTGAGCTGCACGTGCACCTCGAGGCCGACCACCGTCTCCCAGCTCATCAGCGCACCTCCGCCGCGGCGGGAACGGCGCGTTCGATGGCGGCGGCGGCGGACAGCAGCCGTTCCTCCTCGAAGAAGGGCGCGATGAGCTGGGCGCCGACGGGAAGCCCCTCGCTTCTGCCGACCGGCAGGCTCAGCGCGGGAAGCCCCGCGAGGCTGATGGCGCAGACGAAGATGTCGGCCAGGTACATCGCCACCGGGTCCGCGGTCTTCTCGCCGGCGCGAAAGGCGGGCGTCGGCGTGGTCGGGGTCAGCAGCAGGTCCACCCCGGAGGCGAAGGCGCGACGGAAATCGTCGGCGATGAGGGCACGGGCGAGTTGCGCCTTGCGGTAGTACGCGTCGTAATAGCCGGCGCTCAGGACATAGGTACCGACGAGGATCCTCCGCCGCACCTCGGCGCCGAACCCTTCGCCCCGGGTCGCCTGGTAGAGCGCCCTGATGTCACCGCCGGGCCCGACCTTGCGGGGACCGTATCGCACGCCATCGAAGCGCGCGAGGTTGGCGGCCGCTTCGGCCGGCGCGATGATGTAATACGTGGGCACCGCGAACGGCGTGTGGGGGAGCGACACATCGCACACCTCGGCGCCGAGATCGAGGATGGCCTGACGGGCCCGCTGCAGGGCAGCGGCGACGCCCGGGTGGAGATCGGCCGGAAAGTACTCCCTCGGCAATCCGACGCGGAGGCCGCGCAGATCCTGCCGGGGCGCCGGCACCGGCATCGGAGCCCGGTCGAGGGTCGTGGCGTCGAGCCGATCGGCGCCGCTCATCACGCTCAGCACCCTGGCGGCATCGTCCACCGTGCGGCCGAACACCGAAATGCAGTCGAGCGAGGAGCCGAAGGCCACCAGCCCATACCGGCTCACCCGGCCATAGCTCGGCTTCACGCCGACGATGCCGCAGAAGCTGGCCGGCTGCCGCACCGATCCGCCCGTCTCGGAGCCGAGCGCCGCCGGCACCACGCCCGCAGCCACCAGTGCCGCCGAGCCTCCCGACGATCCGCCGGGCACCCGGTCGGGGTCGAGCGGATGCCGCACCCGACCGAACGCCGAGTGCTCGGTGGACGAGCCCATCGCGAACTCATCCATGTTCGCCTTGGCGGCGACCATCGCGCCCGCCGCCCGGAGCCGCTCCACCGCCGTGGCGGTGAACGGAGAGGTGTACCCCTCGAGAATGCGCGAGGCGCAGGTGGTGGGCTGCTCGGCGGTGACGATGTTGTCCTTGACCCCGATGGGCATCCCCCGGAGCTCACCACCCGGCGGCAGGGCGTCGACGCGCGCCGCTTCGGCGTCGAGGAGCCGCTGCGACCAGTGCAGCGTCGCGTTGAGCCCGGCGCTCTCCGCCGCGGCGAGCCGCTCCCCCGTCACGCGAGCGACCACGGCGGCGGTCATGACTCCTCCATCGCGCCGTGCCGCGGCACCAGGAAGAACCCTCCGGCGAACTCGGGGGCGAACTCGGCCGGCGGATGACGCAGCGGAACGGCAGCGGGCGTATCGTCGCGCAGCGCCACCGAGCGCGGACCGGGGAGGAAGGGTTCCGCCGCGGCGTCGCCGGGGACCTGCCCCAGCTGCGCTACGTAGTCCACGATCCGGTTGAGCTGCTCCACCAGCCGGTCGAGCTCACCCTCTTCGACCGCCAGCTCGGCGAGCCGAGCCACGTGGCGAACCTCCTCACGGCCGATGCTCATGCGCTCTCCATTTCCCGTTCGAGGCCGGCGTATGCCACAAGGAGCTGCTTGGTGCCGACGTCGGCATCATCGAAGGCAACCGACACCTTGAGGTCGCGGCCGGTGCCGGTGAGCCCCTGAATCGTTCCGCTGCCGAAGCGACGGTGGCGGACCCGCTCACCCTTGACGTAGCGGGGCGCGTCCTGCGACGGCTCCTCTCCCGGCCCCTGCTCCGCCGCGCGCGCCGCGGGAACGTTGGAGTACGCCGGAACACCGGGACGGTCCGGCCGGCCGAATCCGGCATCGGGGCGGCGTCCTGACTGACCCGCGCCCCAGGCGGGAGCCCAGAGCGAGGTGGTGCGGCGCTCCTCGACGATGCCGGGCGGCAAGTCGCGCAGAAAGCGTGACGGGATGCCCGGCCGAAGCTCGCCGCCCCGCCGGCGCGCGCGGGCCCAGCTCAGATACAGCTTGTCCTTGGCCCGGGTGAGCCCCACGTAACAGAGCCGGCGCTCTTCCGCGAGCCCGTCCAGCTGTTCCTCCGCCCTCGCCAGGGGAAAGAGGCCCTGCTCCATCCCGGTCATCGCCACCACGGGCCACTCGAGCCCCTTCGCGGTGTGCAGCGTCATCAGGGTCACGCCGTCCTCCCGACCGACGACGGTGTCCGCCGACGCCAGCAGGGCCGCTTCGGCCAGGAACCGCTCCAGCGGCGTGCCCTCCGCCTCATCGGTGACCTCCTCCGACCAGTCAGCGGCGGACGCGAGCAGCTCGCGGACGTTCTCCCACCGATCGGCGCCCTCGGGGCCCTCGGCGAGAAGCACCGACTCGTAGTCGATGGCGCGGACGATCTCCTCCAGCACCTCGGCGGGCGACTGGCGCGCGGCCCGCACCGCCATTCCGTCAATCAGGCCGGCAAAGGCGCGGAACGCCTCGCGCACGTTGGGACGCAGCTCGGGCACCCGGTCGGCCATCCGCGCGGTCTGGAGGAGCGGCCGGCCCCACGCGGCGGCCGACCGGCCGAGCGTCGCGAGGCTGGTTTCGCCGAGACCGCGGCGGGGCACCGAGATCGCACGGAGAAAGGCCTCGTCGTCGGAGGGATTGGCTGCGAGCCGCAGGTAGGCCAGGAGGTCCTTGACCTCGCGCCGCTCGTAGAAGCTGATGGCCCCCACCAGCCGGTAGGGAACCCCGGCGCGCCGGAACGCCTCCTCCAGCGCGCGCGACTGCGCATTCGTCCGGTAGAGCACGGCCATTTCGCCGAACTGCCACTCGCCCGCCGCGCTCCGGCGCTGGAACTCGCGCACCATCCATTCCGCCTCGTCGCGCTCGTCGGCGGCGGCGAGCACCGTCACGCTCTCGCCGCCCTTCCGGCGTGTCGTGAGCGTCTTCCCGATGCGTCCGCGGTTTTCCGCGATCACACCGTTCGCCGCGTCGAGCACCGTCTGGGTCGAACGGTAATTCTCCTCCAGCCGCACCAGCCTGGTGCCCGGAAAGTCCTTGAGAAAGTCCTGCATGTTCCGCACGTCGGCGCCACGCCAGCCGTAGATGGACTGGTCGTCGTCCCCCACGGCCGAGACGTTCCCGCCCGCCCCGAGCCGCCGGATCATCTCGTACTGCGCGCGATTGGTGTCCTGGAACTCGTCGACCAGCAGGAAACTGAAGCGCTCCTGATATGCCCGCAACCGTTCGGGGTGGCGGCGAAAGAGCTCCAGCGGATGCAGCAGGAGATCGTCGAAATCCATCGCGTTGGCCGCGCGGAGCGCCGGCCCCATCACCTCGTAGACGTCGGCTGCCACCTGCGCCAAGCGGTCGAAGGAGGCCCCCGCCGCCAGCTCGGCGGGCGGCGTCATCCGGTTCTTCGCCGAGGAAATGAGCGACTGCACCGCCCGCGGCGGAAAGAGCTTGGCCGAATGCCCCCGCTGCTCCATCAGCCGGCGAATGAGGCTCAACCGGTCGTCTTCGTCGTAGATGGTGAACTGGCGGGTGAAGCCGAGCAGCTCCGCCTCGCGGCGGAGCAAACGGGCGGACAGCGAGTGGAAGGTGCCGATCCAGAGCCCTGACGGGTCGCGGCGGAGCAGCCTGCCGATCCGCTCCTTCATCTCGCCGGCGGCCTTGTTGGTGAAGGTGACGGCGAAGATCCGCTCCGGGGGGACGCCGTGGCGGTCGATCAGGGCGGCGATGCGCGTCGTCAGCACTCGGGTCTTCCCCGACCCCGCGCCGGCGAGGACCAGTAGCGGGCCATGCACGTGCTCCACGGCCTCCCGCTGCGCGGGATTGAGGGCGTGCTCCAGCTCCGGGGGGGAAGCGCCGATCATGCGCCCTGCGGCGCCAGCGGGACGCGGATCAGGAACGAGGCTCCCTTCTCGGTTTGCTCCAACGCCAGAACGCCGCGATGGGCGTCCTCCACCACGCGGCGCGAGAGCGCGAGGCCGATGCCCCAGCCTCCCTGCTTGGTGGTGATTCCGGGCTCGAAGAGCGTGCGGCGGATGTCGCGGGGAACGCCGGGGCCGTCATCGACCACACGGATCTCACCCATCCCCTGGTCCGCCCCCACCCGCAGGATAATGGTGCCACTCCGCCCCTGCAGCGCATCGATCGCGTTCTTCACCAGCGCTTCGAGCGCCCACTCCAGCAGGACCGCGTCACCCACGACGATCGGTCCCATGCCCGGCGCCTCGAGCCTGAGCTCGATGGGGTTGGCCCGCTTCGGAAGGCGCGGCCGGAAATAGCCGGCCACCCTGTCGGCGAGGGCCCCGAGCCCGACCGGCTCGCGCTTGGCGGGATTGCCGATGCGCTCGAAGCGCTGGGCGACCCGGTCGAGCCTGTCCGCATCGGCCGCGAGGTGCTCCGCGAGGTCCTGCGGCGGAGTCGACCGCGAGCGGACCCGCTCGATCCACCCCTGCAGGCTCATGAGCGGCGTGCCCATCTGGTGCGCCGCCTCGCGCGCCATCGCCACCCAGAGACGGTCACGCTGGGCGGACATGGCGCTGCGGTAGGCGAAGATCGCGACCGCCACCATGACGGCGATGGTGAGACCCTGGAGCACCGCGAGCAACGTCAGATTGCGCTGCGCGGGCAGCGGGCCATAGTGGACGGTGCCGATGGCCTCATCCACGATCGGGGGATTCTGCCGGTCGAGCCGGCGGACGTACGCGAGGACGCGCGGATCGTCGAGCGCCGCCGTGAACGGCAGGTTCGCGGCGGCCGTGACCCGGCCCGCCCGATCGGTCACCACCAGCGGGAGACCCAGCGCCCGCACCTGGGCCCCCAGGCGCAGCAGCGCCTCCGCCTCTCCCCCGGGGCGCGGATCGTTGAGCCCGCCGAAAACGCCGGAATAGAGGCGGCTGGTGGCGATGGCATCCGACTGAAAGTGGCGGAGGACGAGCAGTCCGCTTCCGAGGCTCAGCCCGGCGAGCAAGGCCACGAGCGCCACCGCGAGAGTGGGCGCGAGGCGCTGCAGCCGCTCCCTAGGCACGGGGGACCAGTCGGTCGGCGCCGAGATACGGCGCCAGCGCCGGCGGCACCCGCACCGACCCGTCGGCCGCCTGGTTGTTCTCCAGAAGCGCGATGATGGTCCTCGGGAAGGCGAGCCCCGAAGCGTTGAGCGTGTGCACCATCTCCGGCTTCGCCTTGGGCTCGGGACGGAACCGGATGTTGGCGCGGCGGGCCTGAAAGTCGGTGAAGCAACTGGAGCTCGACACCTCGAGCCAGGCGCCGACCCCGCCGGCCCACACCTCGAGATCGAGGGTGCGCGCGCTGGCGAAGCCGAGGTCGCCCGCCGCGAGCTCGAGAACCCGGTAGGGAATCTCCAGTTTCTCCAGGATGGTTTCCGCATGCCGCGTCATCCGCTCGTGCTCCGCGTCCGACTCCTCAGGGCGGCAGAAGCGCACCAGCTCAACCTTGTCGAACTGGTGCACCCGGATGAGCCCCCGGGTGTCCTTGCCGTGCGCTCCGGCCTCGCGGCGAAAGCAGGGGGTCCACGCCGTGTAAGCGATGGGAAGCGCGGCCCCATCGAGGATGTCGTCGCGATGGACGTTGGTGACGGGTACCTCGGCGGTCGGAATCAGGAAGAGATCATCCACCTCCGCGTGGTAGAGGTCGTCCTCGAACTTCGGGAGCTGTCCGGTGCCGACCAGCGAGGCCCGGTTGACCAGGTACGGCGGCACGATTTCCTCGTATCCGTGCTCCCGCGTGTGCACGTCGAGCATGAACTCCCGGAGCGCCCGCACCAGCCGCGCCCCCGTCCCGCGGAAGAGTGGAAACCCCGAGCCGGTGATCTTCGCGCCGGCAGCGAGGTCGAGGAGCCCGAGCGCGGTGCCGAGTTCCCAGTGCGGACGCGGCTCGAAATCGAACCGGGGAGGTGCGCCCCAGCTTCGCAGCACCCGATTGGCCGTGGGGCCGCCATCGGGAATCCGGTCGGACGGAAAATTCGGGATGGCGAGCGCCTGGGATTCGAGGGCTGTCTCGATATCGCGGACTCGCGCGTCGAGCCGCTTCACTTCGTCGCCCGAGACCTTGAGGGCCGCCATCAGCTCGTCGGCCGGCGCCCTGGTCCGCTTCAGCCGGGCGACCTCCTCCGTCGCGGCGTTGCGCTCGGCCTTGAGGGTCTCCACCCGCACCAGCACCTCCCGCCGCTGGCGATCGAGCTCGAGCACGGCGTCGAGGACGGCGTCGAGCGAGGGATCCCCCCGCCGCGCGAGGCGGCGGCGGCTCCCCTCGGGATCCTGGCGTAACCGCTTCAGGTCTATCACGGGGAGTTCAGCGGTCGGGGAAGCCGGGCTCGAGGCCCTTGTACCCGCAATTGTTGTTCGCGAGGACCTTGAACGTCACGGTGCTGTCCTCGAAGCCCAGGATTTCGATCTTGGCATATTGCGGAACGCCGAGGGTGCAGAACACCCGGGAGCGGACGAACCAGCGCTGGCCCAGCTCCGCCGTCACCGCCGAGTCGATGACGTAGCCGTTGCTCGGCGCCACGGTCATCGCATCGAAGGTCGAGGTGGACGGCTGCAGCCCGGGCTCGACGCCGGAGGGGGACGTGAGGCCGAGCACCTTGCGGGGCAGAAGGACCCGACGTCCCGATGCCTCGACGTTGTAGGCGAACTCGAACTCGGTGGTCTGGTCAGTACGGACGGCGCCGCCCACGACGGAATAGGCGCTCGCGGTCTGGATCGGAGTCCCCACGAGAGCGCCGAGCCTCAGGGTGTCGACCACGTTGCTGTGGGTCGGATCGGCCAGGCTGTTCGCGTCGCTGCAGCCGGCGGCGAGCGCCAGCGCGAGGAAGCCGGAGACGGTGCGGATGGCGTGCATGAACCGGGAAGGTTAAGGCCCGGGGAATGAGGGGTCAACCTCCCACAATTTCTTGACTTCGCTCATCGTGCGGCCTACGTTGCGCACACCTTTTTCACGGTGGCCGAGAGCATCGAATGACGGGTCTGTCCGAGGTGATCCGCGGCCTCGTGGCGCGCGACGGCGTTGAGGCCGTGCTGCTGGCCAGCGGCGACGGACTGCCGATCGACCACGCGGCGTCCGTCGCCTTCGAGCCGGACACGGTCGCGGCGCTCGCGGCGACACTCGCCCAGCACGCCGCCCGGCTGGGAGCCGGCGCGGGCCGCGGGGAGTTCGCCACGGCGGTGCTCGAATTCGCCGGGGGCATAGTCGTCCTCGGACGGTTGCACACCGGTGACTGGCTGGCAATCCTGGCCTCGGCCGACGCCGACATCGGCCCGCTCCTGCATGACGTGCGCGCACACGGCCCCGCCCTGGCGGCCCTCCTCTGACGGCGAGCGCAACGACATGAGATGGGCAGTCCTCCTCGCCGGCGGCTCCGGAACCCGCTTCTGGCCGCTCAGCACCCCCGAGAATCCCAAACAGCTCCTGCCCCTTTCCGGCGCAGCCTCCAGCGCCGAGGAGGCCGTCGAACGACTGACCGGCCTGGTCCCGCGGGAGCGCATCCTCGTCGTGACGGGGGAACGGCTGGCGGTCCGGCTTCAGGAATCGCTCCACCTCCCGGCCGGTAACATCCTGGTCGAACCCCGCGCGGCATCCACCGCTCCTGCGCTCATCTGGGCCACGTGGGAGGCCCAGCGCCGCGACCCCGACGCCGAGGTTCTCTCGCTCCACGCCGACTGGGCGGTGGGGGACGCCGCCGCCTTCCGGCGCACCGCCGACCTTGCCCTGACCACCGCGCGCATCCACGACCGGCTGGTGACCGTGGGCGCGGTCCCCTCCCGCCCCGAGACAGGCTACGGGTATATCGTCCCCGGCGCGCCGCTCGACGAATCGGCACGGACGGTGGCGCGGTTCGCCGAGAAGCCCGACGCGGCCACCGCGCTCGACCTGATTGCCGCCGGCGCCCTCTGGAACAGCGGGCTCTTCGCCTGGACGGCGCACCGCCTCCTCGATGACGTCGCGCGCCACACGCCCGAGGTCGCACCCGCCCTGCCCAAGCTCGCCTCGAACGACGTGCCCGGCTTCTTTCGCGCGGTCACGCCGATCTCCATCGATGTGGGGCTTCTCGAGCGCAGCGGTGCGGTCGCGGTGGTGACGGGCGCGTTCGCGTGGGACGACGTCGGCAACTGGTCGGCGCTCGCGCGGGTCCGGCCCAAGGACCCCAATGGCAACGTCGTCGTCGGCAGGGCGTTCCTGGACGAGTGCCAGGACTGCATCGTCTGGGCTGACAGCGACCCGATCGTCCTCATTGGAGTGCAGGACCTCGTGGTGGTGCACGCCAACGGGCGCATCCTCATCATGCCGGCGGACCGGGCCGCGGAGTTGAAGCAAGTGCTCGATGCCCTCCCCGCCGATATCCACGACATAGACCCATGAGCGCGCTCTACCTCCTCGAGCCCGACGCGCCCGGCCCGGAGTGGGCGCCGTTCGCCGGCGTGCGACCGATCGCGGAGACCCGGGCCGGCGCGTGGCTCGTCCGCGAGCGCTGGGAGGCGGCGCTCCAGGCCGACACCGTCGCGACCATCGGTGCGCATGCCGAAGGGTTCCACGAGGAGGGCGCCGCGCCGATCGTGGCACCCGGGAAGTTGTCCGGCCCGGCCACGATCGTCGCCTCGACCTTCGCGCCGAGCGGAGTGCGCATTGCCCCGGCCCCGGGCGTCAGGCGATTCACCCACCGCGGGACCACCGTGGGCTGGATCGTCGCCTCCGGTGAGGTGTGGGAGCGACCCCACGGCGAGGGCGCCGCGCTCGAGGTCGAGGGCCTTCCGCTCCGGGGAGCCTTCGACCTGGTGACGGCACTTGAGGCCCTCCTCCCCGGCGACTGCGCCGACTTCCTCGGCGAGGCCACCTCGCGCGTTCCCGAGGGAAGCGTGGTCCTCGGCGACCCGGCCCGGGTGATCTCCCGGGGGGCCGTCGTCGAGCCCGGCGTGGTCTTCGACGTGCGGAACGGCGCCGTGGTCCTGCAGGAGGGCGTCGAGGTGCGGCACGGGACCCGGCTGGAGGGCCCTGTCTTCGCCGGCCCGAATACCAGGATCCATGGCGGATTCATCCGCGGATCCGCCTTCGGACCGGAGTGCCGCGTGCATGGCGAGGTGGCCGCCACGGTGTTCTTCGGCTTCAGCAACAAGAGTCACGACGGTTTTGTCGGCCACAGCGTCCTGGGCCCCTGGGTGAACCTCGGCGCCGGCACGATCACGTCGAACCTCAAGAACACCTATGGCCCGGTACGGCTCGACGTGCGGGGAACCCGCATCGAGACCGGCCGCCTCAATCTCGGCACCCTCTTCGGGGACCACGCGAAGACCGCCATCGGGACGATGTTCTCGACCGGAACCGTGGTGTCGGCAGGCGCGAATGTCTTCGGAGAAGAGGCTCCCCGGTACGTGCCGCCGTTCGCCTGGGGCAGCGCCGGACAGGAGCGGCTCAGCGAAGACGGGTTTCTCCGCGTGGCCGAACGGGTCCTGGGGCGGCGAAACGTCGCATTCACCGCCGCGCAACGCACGTCGCTCCTCCGCATGTACGCGCGGGGGACCTCGGGATGACGGTGCTCTACGTCCTGGGGTCGGGCTCGCGCGGCAACTGCTTCGCGCTGGAGTCGGAGGGCGTGGTCCTGCTGGTTGACGCGGGATTCAGCGCGAAGGAAATCGAACGCCGCGCGGAGTCGGTGGGGCTCGCGCTCGACCGGCTCGGGGCCATCGCGCTGACCCACGAACACGGAGATCACGCCAGCGGCGCGTTACGATTGGCGCAGAGGTTCGCCGTGCCGGTGCTGACCGCCCCGGGCACATGGGAGCGTCTCGGAGGAGATCCCGGGACGGCGTACCTGCCGATCGGCCTCGAATACCAGGTGGAGGTCGGCCCGTTCAGGATCGAGGCATGCCCCACGAGCCACGACGCCGCCGAGCCGCTGGCCATCGTGGCCCGCGACGGGGAGGGAGTGAGCGTGGGCGTGGCGTATGACCTCGGCCGGCCGACCGTGGCGGTGCGCTACCTGCTCCGCCGGCTCACCGCCATCGTCCTCGAGGCCAATCACGACGAGGTCCGGCTGCGCACGAGCGGCTACCCGCCGGCCGTGCAGCGCCGGATTGCCGGGTCGGGAGGGCACCTCTCGAATCGGGCAGCGGCGGAGCTTCTGGCGGAACTTCACCACCCCGGTCTTTCGGTGGTGGTGCTGGCGCACCTCAGCCAGCGATGCAATACCGCGGACGAGGCAAGGGCGATCGTGGCGCCGGCATTGCGGCGGGTGGGATTCGAGGGAGCGCTGCATGTGGCGGAGCAGGACGTTCCGTTGGCGCCAATCGGGCTGGCCCATCCGGTGGGAGTGCAGTGGGGGTTGGGGCTGTAGCCGGCGGCCTTCTCAGAAGGGGGTTAGATCCGGGTCCGGGGGAACCGCCACCGAGTCGGGCCGCGGGGTCGGCGGACCCACCAGGTCGAACGTCACGGGCTCGATGAGATCGCCACCCGAGAGGGTCAGCCGCTTTCCCTTCATCTTGAGCCGGTAGTTCACCCACTCGCCTCCGAGCGCCAGCGCGAGGCTGTCCCCAAGAATCCGCCACCGCACCGTTTGCGTCCCGTAGCTGGCGCTGCTGTCCTGCCGCACGATCACGGTTCGGGGAGCGTCCTCCCTGGCCCCCTGCTTCAAGTCTACCTGCCAGGTCCCGATCGGCGACTTCTTGACGGAGCTCTGGGCGGCACCCCGTGCGGGAAAAGCCGCCACCAGCAGCAACGCATACGCCAGCAGCTTCACGCCTGCCTCACGCGGGTCGGGTGTTGGTCGAAGTCCGTCGCACCATTCTAAGCGCGAGCTTCGAGCCTTCCAAGCCTGGCCCCGGCTACTGGCTCGCCCCGACGCGCTCGCCGTCGCACTTCAATATCTGCTTCTGGCCGACCTTCTTGGTCAGCTTCTCCGCCCGCTTCGACTCATCCTTCGTCGGTGGGCGTAACTCGCCTCGGGTGGGATAGCTCATGTCGAGATACTCTTCCACCGTGATCCCCATGCAGGCGGCGACGGGACCAAACTGCTCCGTTGCCGACGCGTCGCCGTTTGGAGCCGGCGTCTTGCCCCCGGTGCCGGGCTGAGGTCCGCCTGGAACACCGGGCGCCGCAGACCCATTGGCGGCCGCCATCGGGCCCTGGCTCTGGGAGTTCGCCTGCCCCATCACCTGCTGCATTTGAGCCATCTGGGCATTCGCTTGCTGCATGCCGACCTGCTGGTTGCACTCCATCATACGGCCCGATCCCACTTTCTTGGTCAGTTGCTGGGACCGCTTCGTCTCCGCCTTGGTCATCGCGCGCGGCTGACCGCCCGTCGGGTTGGTCATGGCGATGTATTCCTCCACCGTGAGCCCCATGCAGTCGGCCATCGGCTTCGGGTCACCCATGCCATTCGCCGCCATCCCGGGGGGGCCCATTCCCGTGGGGGACCCGGCGGCGCCGGGCGTCATTTGCCCCACGGCCGCGCCGACCACACCCGCCGCCGCGAGCCCGGCGAATCCCGTCCCACCACCCACGCCCGCGCCCGCCATGCCGGCACCCGCCATCCCCGCCCCGCCCATCCCCGGCATGCAGCTCGTCCCGGTGGCGGCGCCAGCCGCCCCGGCGGCCGCCTCCCCCGCACTCTTGCTTGATGCGGCATCCATGGCCCCGACGATGACCTGGCCACCCGGCACCATCGTGCAGGCGGCGACCTTGGCCATCGTCTGCACGGTCTTGTTGCCCATGACGCTCTTCGCCTTCCCGAAGAGTCCACGTTTCTTGTGATGCGCGGTGTCGGGCGTGGTCGAGTCGACCGCGGCGGTCGTGTCGGCCAGCGCGGCCGGAACCGCGGCGGTTTCAACACCCTCCGCCGGTTTCGGCTGGGTCACTTTCGGTGGCTTGGCCGGCTTTGCCGACTGCGCGACCGCTGCCTGCCACGATCCGGCCAGCAGCGAGACGGTCATCACCGTCAATACCAAGCGCTTCATAGTTCCTCCCCGGACGACCGTCGTCGGTCGGGGGCTGGCGTACCGGGCCTCATCTGGTGTGACGCCGCGATCGTGCCGTCCCGACCATGCCGCCACCAGCCCGAGCAGCTGCTGCCCGGTGACGACGCTGTGCTCTTCTCCCGTTCCCAGCAGTTCCGCCAGGGTCATGATCGAGAGGGTGCCACATGCTATCATCCCGCCGGCCCGAAAGGTTGTCAAGAAACGAACGCCTCCGGGCCGGAGCCCAGGGGCGTTCGTGGTGCAAGGAACTGCGCGACTGCGCGGTGAGCAACAGGCCCGCAATCGACGCGGCGTTCTGCTTCTCCGGTTGGGGGGCACCTCTCGAATCGCGCGGCGGCGGATCTGTTGGCGGAGCTGCACCACCCGGGTGTTTCGGTCGTGTAGCCGGCGGCCTGCTCGGGAGGGGTTCAGGTCCGGATCCGGGGGAATCGCCACCGAGTTGGGCCGCGGGGTCGGCGGACCCACCAGATCGAAGGTCACGGGCTCTATGAGATCGCCACCCGAGAGGATGGCGCTGCTGTCCTGCCGCACGATCACGGTCCGGGGAGCGTCCTCCTTGGGCCCCTCCCTAGTTGCGGATCACCTTCAGAGTCGCGCCTTCCTCGGTCCAAGTCCTGACCTGGAGCGGTCCGGAAGGCACCGTGGAGATGAGAAAGCCAATCTCCGATTCGGGATAATACTCCTCGAGCCAGACGGACGGTTCGTCGCAGCCCCCGACTTTCTCGATGACCGGGTAGGCCGAGGCCGCTTCCATCTTGATGTAAGCCCCGCGGTCGTCGTACTGCACGGTGACCTCGACATCCATCTGGGCCGTGCCCGAGAGGTGAGCGAAGCACATGGCCACCTGGTCCTCCGTCGGCGCCGGCCTGGTCCCGCAGGCGTCGACCTCGGTTGTCCTTGAGAGACGCCCCGTGTAGATCAGATCGTCGTCCGCCCTCCCGCCGCCGGAGAGCGGAAGGAGGGTCCCGGTAAACGTGTCGGTCCCGCCGAGGCCGCCAGGGCACATGCCGGCATAGTGGCCCACTTCACCGGACAGGATGATCTCCACCTTGACCCCCACCACGCATCCGCATTCGGGGTCCCCCACGAAGTCGCCACCCGTCACCGCCACCCAGTCCCTCGCCTTCTGGGTGAGATCCGCTTGGGTGCCGGGCGGCGGCTCGGCAACGATCCCTTCGCTGTTCCGGGTTGCTGCGTCCAGCGCACGAAGCCCCGCGAATCCGGCCGCGATGAACTGGACCTTACCGTGATCGCGTTGGATGTGATCGATGAAGGAGGCGCCGGTCCGGTCGGACCGCTTCACCTGCATGCAGAGGTCTTCCGTGCTCTTGCCGGTGAAAAACATCGCAGGGCCGGGAATGTCCCACTTGGGGAGGCCGCCGTGGCATCCCTGGCACGACTCGATGCCATCGGCGGGATCCTCCTCCCCGCCCCCGTGGCCCCCGACGGCCTCGGGCTTGAATGGATTCACCCCCCCGTGGCAATTGGTGCAACGGGCATGGCGGAAGACGGGCATCATCTTCTCGAAGGCCTTGTAGGATTTCACCTGTGCCTCGACAGGAAGCGGGCACCGGGGAGCGGGGTTCCCGAGGCTGACGGGGTTGGCCGTGGCCGGGATGACGGTGTACGGAGCCGGGGCCGGACCGGCGGCGGCGGGACCGCTCGCCGCCGTGCCGACAGCGACCACCGCGAGGACTGCCAGAACACCGACGACTGCCTTGAGAGCGGACAGCGGGATGCGGTGCATGGAATGCGACTCCCTGACGAGCGGTCCGGTGGAACGGAAGCCTGGGGCAAGACGAGTGACGCGGGCACGGTGAAACTACGGCGGCGCTGGAACTCCCGCCAGACAGAAGCGCCCCGGCCGTAGCCGGGGCGCTTCAACCTGCGGGATCGGTCTTCCGATCTCTAGTACATCCCGCCCATGCCGCCGCCCGGAGGCCCACCAGCCTGCGCGGACTTCTCTTCCTTCTTTTCCACCACCACGCACTCGGTGGTGAGCAACAGGCCCGCGATCGACGCCGCGTTCTGCAGCGCGAGGCGGGTGACCTTGGTCGGGTCGATGACGCCCGCCTTGACCAGGTCCTCGTACACGTCGGTCTGGGCGTTGTAGCCGAAGTTCCTCTCCTTCGACGCCTTGACCCGGGCCACCACGATCGAGCCCTCGGCGCCCGCGTTCTGGGCGATGGCACGGATGGGCTCCTCGAGCGCGCGACGGACGATTTCCACGCCGATCTTCTCGTCCTCGGTGCCGCGGATCTTATCCAGCGCGCTCTGTGCGCGGAGCAGCGCGACCCCGCCGCCCGGCACGATGCCCTCTTCGACGGCCGCGCGGGTGGCATGCAGCGCGTCCTCGACCCGGGCCTTCTTCTCCTTCATTTCCGTTTCGGTGGCCGCGCCGACGTTGATGATCGCCACGCCGCCGGAGAGCTTGGCCAGCCGCTCCTGCAGCTTCTCCCGGTCGTAATCGCTGGTGCTCTTCTCGACCGCGGCCTTGATCTCGTTGATCCGGCCCTGGATATCGCCTTCCTTGCCCTTGCCGTCGACGATCGTGGTGTTGTCCTTGTCGATCACGACTCGCTTGGCGCGGCCGAGATCGTTGAGGGTGGCATTTTCGAGCTTGAAGCCGACCTCCTCCGAGATGACCTGCCCACCGGTGAGCACCGCGATGTCGCGGAGCATCTCCTTGCGGCGATCGCCGAAGCCGGGCGCCTTGACCCCGGCCACCTTGAGGGTGCCGCGCAGCTTGTTCACCACCAGCGTGGCCAGCGCCTCACCCTCGACGTCCTCCGCGATGATGAGGAGCGGGCGGCCGCCCTGCGCCACCTTCTCGAGGATGGGGAGCAGCTCCTTCATCACCGAGATCTTCTTGTCGTGGATGAGCAGGTAGGCGTCCTCGAGCACCGTCTCCATCTTCTCCGGATCGGTGACGAAGTAGGGGGAGAGATAGCCGCGGTCGAACTGCATGCCGTCCACGGTCTCCAGTGTGGTCTCGAGGCCCTTGGCCTCCTCGACCGTGATGACCCCGTCCTTGCCCACTTTTTCCATCGCCTCGGCGATCAGGTTGCCGATCTCCTTGTCGTTGTTCGCGGAGATGGTGCCGACCTGGGCGATCTCCTTCTTGCCGGCCGAGGGGACCGAGAGCGTCTTGAGCTGCTCGACGACCGCCTCGACGGCGCGCTCGATGCCCCGCTTGAGCTCCATCGGGTTGGCGCCGGCGGTGACGTTCTTGAGGCCCTCGCGGAAGATGGCCTGGGCCAGCACGGTGGCGGTGGTGGTGCCGTCGCCGGCCAGATCGGAGGTCTTGGTGGCGACTTCCTTCACCATCTGGGCGCCCATGTTCTCGACCGGGTCGCTCAGCTCCACTTCCTTGGCCACGGTGACGCCGTCCTTGGTGACGGTCGGCGAGCCGAACTTCTTGTCGATGACGACATTACGGCCCTTGGGGCCGAGGGTGACCTTCACCGCCTCGGCGAGGGCGTCGACGCCCCTCTTGAGCCTGGCGCGGGCGTCGGTGTTGAAGAGCAATTCCTTTGCTGCCATCTGGAGTATCTCCTAGGATAGGTGCGCGCTGAAATCAGCTGAGCTTGGCGAGGACGTCGGACGACTTGATGATGACGTACTCTTCGCCGTCGATCGTGTACGGGGTGCCGCTGTACTTCCCGTAAATCACCTGGTCGCCCACTCTGAGATCCATCGGAACCCGGGCGCCCTTTTCCATCCGGCCCGGACCGACGGCGATGACTTCGCCCTGGGTGGGCTTTTCCTTGGCGGTATCAGGGATGTAGAGGCCGCCCCGCATTGACTCCGCCTCTTCGGCGGGCAGGATCACGACCCGGTCCTCCAGGGGCAGGATCTTGGTGGTGGGCTTGGCCTTCGAAGCAGTCGCCATCGTCCGTCCTCCACAGCAAGTATGGTGGTTATGTAACACATTGGTTATCAATGAATTAGCACTCTACTACAGTGAGTGCCAATCCGCTGGTGGCAAAGATAAGAAGGTGGCGGAATCTGTCAAGCGGGGAAACACGGAGGAAATCAGAGGTCGAACCGCAGCTCGACCCCGACGTACCGGCTCTCGCGCCGGAAGAACTGCCGTTGGGTGGACAATCCGGTGTGGGCCACGCCCGAGAACGCGATCTCCCGACCCCGCGGCGCGGTAAGCGCCACCCCCAGCCGGGCGGAGGTGCTCACTCGCCACTCCGTCGCCGCGCAGGCATCGAAGTACACGCCCCCCACCGGCCTCACCACGGCGCCCAGCGCCTGGTGCCCCTCCCGACCCCGGTAATCCACGGCGAAGGC
>CAYYXP010000170.1:0-3147 GCA_964475685.1 uncultured Gemmatimonadaceae bacterium
GGAGGCCGCGGTCTACGCCGCGGTGGTCCGCTCCAGCCTGCTATCCATCCCCGTGGTGCTGGCGGCGGACCCGCCCCGCCTTGCCCGCCGCTATGGCGTGAAGGTGAAACTGCACGGGGTCAGGCTCGCGCCGGTGACGCGAGTGCGTTTCGATGGGATCGAGGCCCTGGGGCTCCGTGTGGTCTCCGCGGAAGAGCTTGAGGTTGTTATTCCCGATCCAACCGAGCTCAATGCATGGCCGGCAATCAGGGTCGAGGACTCGAGCGGCGGGGGGTTGGCTTCCGTGGGTCTCCTCGAGCTCCTGCCCGATGGACATGGCTTCGTGCGGGGCGACGCCGATGGGGACGGGCGACTTTCCGTGAGTGACGCTGTCCGAGCGGTCCTCGCGCTCGTCGGATCGGTCGACCTCGACACCAGGTGCCCCCAAGCCGCCGACGCCGACGCCTCGGGTCGGCTTGATGTCTCGGACCCCATTACCCTGTTGAGGTTCCTATTCCTGAACGGTTCCCCCCCTCCAGCACCGTTCCCTGGGTGTGGACCCGGCCCGGACGATTTCGGCTCATCCTGCGGTCGCGAATGCAGGGCATGATAATCATGGGCGGTCCTCCACGTAACCCGCGCCAGCACCCTTACGTACGCTTGATCTTCGCGCCCAGAAGCTCGTGTGCGTGTGCAAGCTACGGCATTTGCAGAAGTTAATCGTGGTGCACCGCCTAAGTACAGCGCGCCGCAAGTTCGTCAGTGAAATCCCCGTTGGTGTTGCGGCGCGCTGTACTTTGGAGGGGGAATCCAAGGCCATTCCCCATGGACGCCACCCCCTTGAAGGGGCGCTCGCCGGCCCCTCCAAACTTCCCCGGCGCAGTACCGCGCGCCACAACTCGCGTGTTTTTGCTGATTTAGTTCCGGCGCACGGTACTAAAAATGCCGGTTGTCGCTGCCCGCCCGCCAATTTGGTGATGTCCACTACGCCGGCGGATGGACCTTTACTCCAGTAGCTGGTTAGCGGATACCCTTGGACTCATGGAGGTCTCTGATGCCTGAAACGCGGCTTTTGGCTCTTTTCGCTCTGACTTGGGGTTTCGGTTCTGCCCATGGTGCTGAGTTAGGAGATATCGACGGTGACGGGCGGCTGTCCCTGCGGGATATCGGCTGTGGCGACTCGACTCCCAATGCGCCGTCGGAGTGGCCTTGTTTCACAGGTCAAGGAGGGCGTGGAAGCGTAGGATTCAAGGCAGCAATATACTTTGAGTCGCTCCGCAGGAACACGCAAAGCACCATCGCCAACTGGGTATGGGCCTGGCCTGATGCCAGGAGTCAAGAGCCGTTGGCGCCCGACCCGAGGGTCGTGGTCGAGCTAAAGCCTCTCGAGGCTCCAGGCGGGGACAAGAGTGAAGCAGAGATCACCCTCAAGCTCACGACCTCGGTGGAGCTGAAGAACCTGTCGATCGTCCTCGACGTCGAAGGAAGTGTTCTACGGCCCAGGCATCAGGATCCCGGACAGCCCTCACGCCCCGGCAACTGGTTCACCATGGGAGGTGGACCCTTCGTGCATACCCAAAACCCCATTCCAGTCTTCGCCCTGCCCGCTACGTATCTGATCACGCATGGGATGTACGTTGTGAATTCGTACAATTGCCGCTTCTCAGTGCCGCCGGGAGAGCATATGTTCCGTGTCACGGCAGACTTGCCCCGCTACACCAAAGCAGGCAGCTATGCCGTGCGCGTCCACGAGGCATCTGAGTGCGTCTCCACAGGCGGTGATCTACTGGCCCCGACCATCATGGAAACGGTAACGAATCTGGTGGTGAAGAAGGATGTGATGACGGGATCTCCGGATGGGGTACCGCCGATTGTCGCCGACACGCAAACGAAGCAGGTTCAGGGCAAGGTGGAGTTCCGGATTGATGGGGCTGAGGGCTATCCCGGGGATACGGTTACCGTTCGCGTGCAAATGCGGACGGATGTGCCGCTGAACAGGTACTACGTCAATATCTTGTGGCCGCGCGGCACGCTTCAGTGCGGCGAAGCCGTGGCGCTCCACCGTCGTCCGGCGGGCGATGAACCGGAGCCGTACCAGACCTACCGCTTCTTTTGCTTTGACGGCTCGGTTCTTACCCCGCCTTACTTCGACTTTGCCGCCGTTCTGTCGGGGGGGCCTCCCCTCCTCGCGCCGGAATTCGACCTGAGGCGGCCGCTCGAATATTTCCAGCCATTGGACGAGTGGGTGGACCTCGCGGAGGTATCCTATACCATCTCCCCTGCCCTTCCGGGGGGCACCAGCATCCCGGTTCGCTTCTTGCCCGACTCGGAAGACGGCGTTGGCAAGCCGGGGCTCGCGCATCCAAGGGCAGAGTTTACTCCCTATACGCGCGACCTCTGTCCACCCAACTCGGGCGAAATGGGAATCAACTGGAGTTACAACATCTCTTACGAGGACGCCTTCGTCCGCGTCCTGGGGGAAGGCCCCGGCGAGCCCATTCCGCCCGAGGAGTTGGGTGTGCAGTTCATCCTTGGAGACGTGACTGCGCGTCCGGGCGAGGTTGTCGAGGTGCCCGTGTTCGCCGCTGCGTCGCAACCCCTGGGCGCCTTGCGGCTGGCGATCGAGTCGGACCTAGACCTTGCCATCGAGGCGATGGATGTCGAGTTCATCGACCGCCGGGATCTGAGCGTCTTCCGGCGCGTGATCCAGCGCGGAGAGTTTTTCCTACACGAGCGCTGCGAGGATCTTCCTGACCCCGGGGCCCGCTGCACGTATTCGACGCCGTTTCTGGCGCTCCTCTATGCGGACGTGGAGCCCCAGCGGACGCTCATCGACTGGATCCTCCAAGGCTTCGGTTTTATTGACGCCGGATGGCTGACGGAGGAGCTGAGGGAGGTGGCGAAGCTTCACGTGCGCGTGTCGGAGACAGCGCAGCCGGGCACGGCACGGCTCCGGCCGGGGAAGTTCGTCTGGAAGCGAGACCAGGCGGAGGTGAGCTCCGGAGGGTTCGTGAGCACCTTGGGCTACCGTTTCGGCCCCGCGGAGATTGTCGAGGGCGGCGTCGTCACCATCACCCAGGCGCCGCGTCTCCTGCGCGGCGACTCGAACGGCGACGGGCGCGTCGACTTGTCCGACGCCGTCGCCACGCTCGGCCACCTCTTCCTCGG
>CAYYXP010000171.1:0-2278 GCA_964475685.1 uncultured Gemmatimonadaceae bacterium
TTCTCGAGCTCCGGCACTCGTAACGTAGGGTCTGCGCGTTGGCGTAGCGCACCATCATGTGGCGGCCGCAGAGACCGCACAAAGCGATCCCTTGCAGCAGACTCGACCCTTCCCGCGGGTTCCCTCGACGTCGCATCAAGCCGGATCGGCTCCCGTTCGCTCTCAGTTGCTGCCGATGGGCCTCGAACTGCTCGGGCGAGATGTAGCCCGGATGCGATCCTGAGATCAAGATCCGCCCTCCGGCTCCGGGATCCTCGACACTCTCCTCGCGCGCCGAGTGGCGGGCGTAGCAGTAGATTCCAGCATAGATCGGGTTGCCGAGAACACTCGCCGCGCGGGACAGGCTCAGCGGGCCCCAGCTCATCGCCACCGCTGGGCTTCCCCAGCCATCTCGGCGCGGAAACGGCTGGTGATTCTCCTCGAAGTAGCGCGCCACTTTCGCCGCGGAGCCCACCCGCTCGAAGGTCCGGAAGAAGAGCCGGATCGTCTCCTGGACCCGCTCATCCGGGTCGATGCGGATCTCCTCGTCCTGCCATACGTAGCCCGCAGGCAAACGTATTCGAAACGCCCCCCGCCGTGCCTTGTTGCGCCGCCCTCCCATCATGCGACTCTTGAGGAAGTGCAGCTCCGCTTCGCTCAGCGTCCCCTTCAGACCCAGCAGGAGGCGGTCGTTGTAGTGATTCGGATCGTAGACCCCGTCCTCATCGACGATCAAAGCCCTGGCGACCGCTGCAACTTCCAGCAGCCGATACCAGTCGGCGCACGATCGCGCCAAACGACTGACCTCGAGACCGAAGACCGCTCCCACCTCTCCGAGGGCCACCTCCGAGACCAAACGCTGGAAACCGTCGCGCCCCTCGGCGCTGGCTCCTGAGCGTCCCTGGTCGTCGTCGACCACTTCCACCCGCTCCGGGGACCACCCGAGCCTCACCGCGAGCTCTTTGAGGTCATACTGGCGCCGGCCACTCTCGAGGTGATGCCGCACCTGGGACATCGAAGACTGGCGTACATAGATGCTCGCTTTGAGCTCCAGGTGACGCTCCAGGACCTTACTCACCGCACCGGCTCCTCGTGCTCGACGGCCGCTTGCAGCAGCATCTCGCAGAGCACCTCTTCGATCTGAGCCTGCAGTCCTCGGACCTCGATCGGCCTCGACTCTGAGGGTGACGGCGCCGGATCTCGTCGAGACCTACGAGTCGCAGCACCCGGATCCCGCGCTGCCACCGGAGTCGGCAAGAGATCAACCTCCGTCGAACAAGGAGCCCTGTCGCAGCAGTTGCCGATTGATGGAGGAGACCTCCTCCAAGTGTTTCCGTGCTCGCTGGAAGTTCTCGATCCAGCGTAAGACCTCGTCCTTGTCGTCCTTGGGCACGTAGATCTGAACCGTCTCGCCGGGCCCGACGGTCACCACCAGGTAGTAGGCCGGACCGTGTCCCGGATCGCCTTCCTGAGCGCAGTGGCAACCGGGCTTGCCGCAACGGCGAAAGCGCGTAACCAAGGAGCCGCGCAGGATCTTGCGTAGATCCGGCAGGTCTCGAAACAATCGCTCGCGCCGAGCCCGTGCCGTCTTGGGTGAGGCCTTTCTGCTCGTCATTGTCTGACCCTGTTGTCACTATACCAGACATCTCCTGACTCATCCCTCTCCTCCTTTCCATGTCTGCAGTTGATCCAACAGCTCGAGAACAGCGCGGCCAGAGATCCGCTGCGAGGTGGACTCGTACAGAACCGTCTCCTCGTCTGGCACCGCACGATCCGTCCACGACAAAGGAACGCTATGAGCGCTGCCATCCGGCATCTCCACCAAAACCGACGGCGGCTCCGAGCTCAGTCGATAGTGAAGAACGGCCAGCTTGTGCTTGCGAAGTGGGTGGCACGGGTGCGTGATGCAGACCCTCTCATCCCGCACCCGACGCAGATAGGCATTCCATCCATCACTACCCGTAGTAGCGCACCGTGTGAAGCTTGGGTTGAGGGATGTGCATCAGGAGGCGGGCGAGGAAGTCCATGGGGTCGAAGGGAGTCTGAGCGCGGCCGAACCTGCTCGAGGGCTTGCGCCGATAGAGCACAGTGCCCTCAGGATCCCAGGACATGCGTTCGAGGCTGAGCGGCGGGCGGAGCAGGTAGCGGGCGAGGCGCTCAGTGCCGGCGGAATTCTCGGGGTCGACGGTGACGGTGCTGTGGACCGAGAACCCGGTGTTCTGCCACGAGAGCAGCATCTCGACGCGCTCGTCCGAGAGCAACTCCTCGTCACGGAGCGAGGCGATCACCTTATGGCGGA
>CAYYXP010000172.1:0-3026 GCA_964475685.1 uncultured Gemmatimonadaceae bacterium
CGCCCCCCCAGAAGCAGGACGAAGGGCCGGTCGAGCGCAGCGACCGCCACCTCGGTACTGGTGATGTTAGTGGACTTGGAATCGTTGATCCACAGCACGCCCCCCACCTCGCGCACCGGCTCGACGCGATGGGGAATGGCGCGGAACGTACGCAATCCCCCGGCGATTTGGTCAAGGGAACATCCGGCCCTCCGCGCGACGAGGGCGGCGGCGAGAGCGTTCGCCACGTTATGGTCTCCGAGCAGCGGGAGCTCCGCCCGGGCGAGCACCGGCTCGTCGCCGAGCATCAGGCGGCCCCCGGGCCGGTCGAACCAGCCGTCGGCCCGGCTCTGGATGGAGAACCGGAGGTGGCTCCCGGCCACCGGCGCCACCATCGCCGTCACCTCCGCGTCGTCGGCGTTGCTCACCCAGACCGAGTCCGGCCCCGCGTTCCGGAAGAGCCGGGCCTTGTCCCCGTAGTACTCCTCCAGCGAGTGGTACCGGTCGAGGTGGTTGGGCGCGAGGTTGGTCAGCACGCCGATCGCGGGCCGGAGATCGGGAGCGTCGTGAAGCTGGAACGACGACAACTCGAGCGCGAGCCACTCGGGCGGATGCGGCGCGAGCGCAACGTCGCAGAGAGGCCGCCCGATGTTGCCGGCCGCCCCGGCGTCGAGCCCGCCGGCGGCGAGGAGATGGGCGATGAGCGACGTGGTCGTCGTCTTCCCGTTGGTGCCGGTGATGCCGATGCAGCGGGTGCGGTCCAGCGCGAGGAAGCCGATGTCCACCTCGGCGTAGGTCGACAGCCCCGCCTCGCGCGCCCGGGCCAGCGGCGGCACGTCCGGGGGCACGCCCGGCGCCACCACCACCGCCACCGCCCGCGCGATGCGGTCGAGGTCGTGCGTGCCCAGCTCGACCGCCGTGCCCGCGGCACGGAGCGTCGCGGCCCAGGCGTCGAACTCCGGCCCGGTTCCGATGTCTGAGGCGTAGACCGGCAGCCGGTGATGGCGCAGGAGCAGCGAAGCCGCCACGCCGCTCTTCCCCATCCCCACCACCGCCACCTCGCGGCCGCCGCGGCGCCACTCCTCGAACAGGGCGATCGGCGCCACGATCAGCGGACCTTGAGCGTCGAGAGCGCGACCAGGGCGCAGAAGAGGCCGAGGATGTAGAACCTCGTCACCACGGTGGTCTCCGCCCAGCCCAGCTTCTCGAAATGGTGATGCAGGGGCGCCATCCGGAAGACCTTGTGGGCGTCGGCGTACTCCCTCCCCCGCGTGCGCTTGTACCACTTGTAGGTGCCGGTCTGGAGCAGCACGCTGAGCGCCTCGACCGCGAAGACCCCGCCGATCAGCAGCAGAAGGAACTCCGCCTTGAGCAGGATGGCGACGGTACCGAGGGCGCCGCCGATCGCGAGGCTTCCGGTGTCCCCCATGAAGACCTGCGCCGGATGGGCGTTGTACCACAGGAATCCGATGGTGGCCCCCATCAGGGCCGCACAGAAGACGGCCAGCTCGCCCGCGCCCGGCAGGTAGAAGAGGTTGAGGTAGCCGGTGACATCCACCCGGCCGAAGAGGTAGGCGAAGGTGGCGAACGCCGCCGCCGCGATGCCGGCCAGCCCCGCCGCCAGGCCATCGAGCCCGTCGGTGAGGTTGACGGCATTGCTGGTGCCGGTGGTGACCAGGGTGACGAAGGCGACGTAGAGCCAGGGGGCGAAGTTCACCACCAGGTACTTGAAGAACGGAAGCGAGGTGGCCGTGGCGGGAATCGTGTCCACCGGCACCACGGGATTGTAGGTGAGAAAGAGGCCCAGCAGGAGTCCGAAGCTCACCTGCCCCACCAGCTTCCAGCGGGCGACGAGGCCGCGGGACTTGCCCTGGACGATCTTCAGGTAGTCGTCGAGAAACCCGATGCAGCCCATCCAGAGCGTGGAGAGCATCGCCACGACCACGTACCGGTTGGTGAGCGGCGCCCAGAGGAGGGTCGGCACCACCGTCGCGAGGATGATGAGGAGCCCGCCCATGGTCGGGGTGCCGCGCTTGCTCTGATGGCTCACCGGGCCTTCGGCGCGGATCACCTGTCCCACCTTGTGCGCGCGGAGGGAGGCGATAAGGGGCGGGCCCACGACGAAGACGAGCACCAGCGCCGTGACCGTCGCTCCCGCGGCCCGAAAACTGATGTAGTTGAAGAGATTGAAGAGAATGTACGTCTTGCCGAGCGGCGCCAGCCAGTGATAGAACATCGAGCCTCAGCGTGAACGGAGAGGAGCGTTGCCTGCGCCTGGATGCGCCTGCCTCGTGAGCGCCGGAAGTATACGTTCGAGCGCCACCCCGCGGGATGCCTTGAGCACCACGACTTCGTCGCCGGAGAGCCGCCCCGCCACCTTCTCGCCGAGGGCCACCGGGTCGGCGGCGGTGATCAGGCGGTCGCCCAGCCGGCCGGCGTAGGGCACCAGCGCGGGGACGAACTCGCCCACGGCGCCGAGGAGGTCGGGCTCGAGGTCGACCAGCGCGCGCGCGATCTCGGCGTGGAGTGCCGCGGACTCCGGCCCCAGCTCCCGCATCGTCCCGGCCAGGAAGACCAGCCGCCGGGTCCCCCTGAGCGCGCGCGCGGTCTCGATCGCCGAGCGGAAGGACTGGGGGTTGGCGTTGTAGGAGTCGTTGAGGATCGTCAGGCGGCCGACCTGCATCACCTCGCCGCGGCCGCCGGGGATGGCGAAGTCCTCGAGCGCGCGCGCCGCCGCGAGGCGATCCAGACCGAGCGCCTCGACCACCGCCCAGACCCGGACGGCGTTGTCCGCCTGGTGGAGCCCGCGGGCCGCAAGGGTGAAGCGCTGCCCGCCGATCGACACCACCGGCCGCGCGTCGGCACCCAGGACGGCGCTCTCGGGCACCAGGTCGGCCTGCGCGAGGCCGGCGGTCCGGACGCTCCTCGCGCGGAGCCGCGCCCCGGCCGCCAGCTCCGGCGGCTCCGGCCCGACCACGGCGAGCGCGACCCCTTCGGTGAGCGACAGCTTTTCCGCGATGACGCTGGCGAGCGAGCCGAACCCCTCG
>CAYYXP010000173.1:0-3796 GCA_964475685.1 uncultured Gemmatimonadaceae bacterium
TGGTCGCCCGACGGTCAGGTGGTGGCGTTCGTCCGGGACTCGCTCAACACCAGCAGCATCTACGAGCGACGAACCGACGGCAGTACCCCGGACAAACTGCTCGCCCGGATCGACCGGCAGGTCCAGGAGGTCGCCTGGTCCCCCGACGGGCGCTGGGTCGTGCTCCGCACCGACAACGGCGTCGCGGGTGCGGGGGACCTCGTCGGCGTCCGCACCAGCGGCGACACCACCCCGGTGCCGCTGGTGGCGAGCGAGTTCACCGAGCTGCACCCCGCTGTTTCACCCGACGGCCGCTGGCTCGCCTACACGTCAAACGAATCGGGCGCGAACGAGGTCTACGTCCGCCCCTTCCCGGCGACGACCGGCGGGCGCTGGCAGGTGTCGAACGGCGGTGGATACCAACCGCGGTGGTCGTCCGACAGCCGGGAGCTCTTCTACATCGATGGCTCCGACCGAGTGATCGCCGCCCAGATCCGCACGGCGGTGGGGTTCGAGGTCACCGAGTTGAGGCCCCTCTTCGACGCCTCCGGGTACCAGACCGATGCGTTCCACTCGTCATTCGAGGTGCTGCCCGGCGGCCGCGGCTTCGTCTTCCTGCGCCTGCGCCAATCCGGCCAGACGGCAAGCACCCGCCCGGTCGTCCTGGCGGAGAACTGGTTCGCCGACCTGAAGGCCCGGCTGAGGCAATGACCGGCGAGACACCTGCCCGCCTCACCGCGGCGCTCGCCGACCACTACCGGATCGAGCGGGCGCTCGGCGCGGGGGGCATGGCCTCCGTCTACCTGGCCGAAGACCTGAAACACAAGCGCAAGGTGGCGCTCAAGGTCCTCAAGCCCGAGCTGGCCGCGGTGCTGGGCGCCGAGCGGTTCGTCCAGGAGATCACCACCACGGCGAACCTCCAGCACCCGCACATCCTGCCGCTGTTCGACTCCGGCCAAGCCGACTCCTTCCTTTATTACGTGATGCCGTTCATCGACGGCGAGACCCTCCGGGGCAAGCTCAACCGCGAGACCCAGTTCGGCATCGAGGAAGCGGTCGCGATCACCACCAGCATCGCAGACGCGCTGGACTACGCCCACCGGCACGGGGTCATCCACCGGGACATCAAGCCGGAGAACATCCTGCTCGACGAAGGCCGGCCGATGGTGGCGGACTTCGGGATCGCGCTGGCGGTGAGCGCGGCCGCGGGCGGGCGGATGACCGAGACCGGCCTCTCCCTCGGGACGCCGCACTACATGAGCCCGGAACAGGCGACGGCGGAAAAGGAGATCACCAACCGGTCGGACATCTACTCGCTGGCGAGCGTGCTGTACGAGATGCTGACCGGGAGCCCGCCGCACGTCGGCTCGTCGGCGCAGCAGATCATCATGAAGATCGTGACCGACGAGGCCCGCCCGGTGACCCAGCTCCGGAAGTCGGTGCCGCCGCAGGTGGCAGCCGCGGTGGCGAAGGCGCTGGAGAAGCTGCCGGCCGACCGCTTCTCCACCGCCCACGAGTTCGCCGAGGCCCTGCACGGCAGGGGAAGTGCGCTGTCCCTCAGCGGGACCGCGATCACAGACGCGACGAGGGGGGGCCGTCCGGCGGCGGGCGGATGGCGCGCGCGCCTGAGCGATCCGGTTGTACTCGTGCCCGCGCTCGTCGCCGTGGCCTCGCTCGCAGCGGCGATCGGCTTGGCACGACGGACCGAGGCACCGGCGTTCCCTCCCGTCCGTTTCGTCATGGCCACGACGGACAGCACCAGGCCCAGCGAGAACGCCCCGTGGCCGGCCGCGATCTCACCCGACGGCGGTGTCATGGTGTACACCGTCGCGCAAAACGCGACGAACTCGATACTGTACGCGCTCCGGACCGACCAGCTGGAGGCACGTCCGATTCCGGGAACGAAGGACGCCAGCCAGCCGCACTTCTCGCCCGATGGCAAGTGGCTCGCGTTCGAGAGCGGAGGGAAGGAGCGCAAGGTGCGGCTCGACGGCAGCGCGCCGGTGGCGATCGCCGAGGGAGCCAGCTCAAACGGGGCCGACTGGACGGTCGGTGACGAAATCGTGCGCGGGGCCACCGGCTCCTTCCACGGACTGTCGCGCGTGAGCGCCGCAGGCGGCGAGCCGGTGACGCTCACCAAGCCGGACACCGCGAAGGGCGAGCGGGATCATCTGTGGCCCATCGCTCTCCCCGACGGCAAGACGATCGTGTTCGTGATCTGGTCGGGGAGTCTCGGCGCGTCACGGCTGGCCGTCACCTCCCTCGACGACGGTGCGGTGGTGCCGCTCGGCATCCCGGGCATTCGCCCGCTGGCGGTGGTCGACGGCATGCTCCTCTACCTGCAGGCCGACGGCGCGGTGATGGCGGCCACACTCAATGCGCGCCGGAAGAGTGTCGAAGGCCGGCCCATCCCGGTTCACGACCCCATCCCGGTCGCATCGGCAAACAACGGCAATTCCGGGATCTTCATCTCCCGCGGCGGGGCGCTGGTGGCCTCTCGCGGAGGCGCGCGCGGCCGGCTCGCCTGGGTGTCGCTCGATGGACGCACCGAGCCGGTGGTGCCGCAGGCGCGCGGCTTCCAGTTGCCCAGGCTTTCGCCCGACGAGCGCCGGATAGCAGTCGTGGTCTCCGAAGGCCCGAAGAGCGACGTCTGGATCTACGACCGGACCCTTTCGACGTTCTCACGACTGACATCGGCCGAAACGGTGACGTCCGTCGAGTGGAGCGCCGATGGGGAGCGCATTCTGTTCACGGCGGCGGGCGAGAACGCGCGGGCCGCGGCGTGGTCGCAGCTTGCTTCCGGTGGATCAGCGGCCGAACTGCTCTTCGAGGGCGCCTTCCTGACGCCCGGGGCAACCATGTCGCCGGACGGCAGGTCTCTGCTGGTGAACTCCCTCCGCGAGTCCTGGGACCTGCTCCGGGTGCCCCTCGACTCGGAGCGCGTAGCCCGGAGCTACCTCGCGACGAGCGCGACCGAGGGCGGACCGAGATTCTCGCCGGACGGGAGGTGGGTGGCCCTCGAGTCGGATGAGTCCGGCCGCTCCGAAGTGTACGTCCGCTCCTTCCCCGACCCGTCGTCCAGGATTCAGGTTTCGGTGACCGGCGGGCAAGGTCCGACCTGGTCCCCCGATGGGGGCCGCCTGTACTACCGATCGGGCACCCAGCTGCTCGCGGCGAGGATCACCCTCTCGCCCACCTTCACCCTGCTGGCGCGCGATACCGTCGTGTCGGACGCACCCTTCCAGGGTAGCGCCGGACGATTCTTCGGGGCCAACTACCAGGTGACGCAGGACGGCAAGCGGGTGCTTGCGATCCTCACCGACACCGACGACTTCCAGCTCGTCGTGTCGCCCAACTGGATCACCGAGCTGCGCCGGCGCGTCGCCGAGAGCGGCGGGAGGAAGTAGCCCATGACCGACCGCCTCACGGAAGCCGTCGCCGACCGCTACCGAATCGAGCGGGAGCTGGGGGCGGGCGGGATGGCCACGGTGTATCTCGCCCAGGACCTGAAGCACGACCGCAAGGTCGCGATCAAGGTGTTGCGGCCGGAGCTGGCCGCGGTCATCGGCGCCGAGCGGTTCCTCTCCGAGATCAAGACCACCGCGGCGCTGCAGCACCCGCACATCCTGCCGCTGTTCGACAGCGGTGCCGCGGATGGCTTCCTCTTCTACGTCATGCCCTACGTCGAGGGCGAGACCGTCCGCGACCGCATCAGCCGCGAGAAGCAGCTTCCCATCGCCGACGCCTTGCGCATCGCCACCGAAGTGGCTTCGGCGCTCGACTATGCCCACCGCCGCGGCGTGATCCACCGCGACAT
>CAYYXP010000174.1:0-4971 GCA_964475685.1 uncultured Gemmatimonadaceae bacterium
CGCGGGGATCACCGGCGCGCTGGCCGGAGGCTTCGTTGCCGACTGGCTCCGGCGTTTCACGGTCCTGGGGCGGTTGATCACGATCTCGGGCGGGTTGCTGATCGGCGGCTTGCTGGCGGTGTGGCTGCTCACCGTGCGCGACCTGGACCTCTTCGTGCCGGTGTTCTGCGCGGCGTTCTTCTTCCTTTCGTGGTTCAACGGCCCGATCGGGGCCACGATCTTCGACGTGGTGCCTGCGCGCATCAGCGCCACGGTGGCCGGCGCCTACCTCCTCTTCATCCACCTGGCCGGAGACACGATCGCGTTCCCGCTGGTGGGCGTCCTTTCCGACCGATTCGGGCTCCACCGCGCCGTGCTCTTGCTCCCCATCGTGGCGACCGTCGGCGGCCTCGTGGTGCTCGGCGCGATGCGCACGCTGGCGCGCGACATGGCAAAGGTGCAGTCGGCGGCCTGAGGGCCCGGGGTCTCCCGGCGCGACGCTCTCCTACCGGGCGCTGCGGTACATCAGCTCCATAAGCTCGTCGTACATCGCCTCCGCCTGCGCCGGGTCGCCCGAGCGGATGGCCGTCGTCGCGCAATGCCTGAGATGGTTGTGCAGCAGCCCGCGCCCCACGCCGCGGAGCGCCTCCTGCACCGAGGACACCTGGGTCAACACATCCGCGCAGTAGCGCTCTTCCTCGACCATCTTCTGAAGCCCGCGTACCTGTCCCTCGATCCGCCGGAGACGGGTCAGGGCCGCGTGCTTCAGCTCGGGGTCGACGCCGAGCGCGTGGGTGCCGTCGCCGGGGCGGGTGCCGCAGGCGCAGAGAGCGGTGGGGTCGGCCGTCATTTCCTGGCTCCTCGAGCGAATGTTCTCAACCTCAGGCTGTTCGCCACCACGCTCACCGAGCTCACCGCCATCGCCGCCGCCGCCATCGCGGGCGTGAGCCGCAGGCCGAACGCCGGATACAGCACTCCCGCCGCCACTGGAATGCCGACGACGTTGTAGATGAAAGCCCAGAAGAGGTTCTGGCGGATGACCCGCATGGTGCGGCGCGCCAGGGCGAGTGCGGTGACGACGCCCCGGGGGTCGCCGCGCATGAGGGTGACCGCTCCCGCCTCCATGGCCACGTCGGTGCCGCTCCCCATGGCGATGCCCACGTCCGCCTGGGCGAGCGCCGGGGCGTCGTTCAGTCCGTCCCCCACCATCGCCACGACATGACCGCCCTGCTGGATCGCCCGGATCTCCTCGAGCTTCCGATCGGGGAGCACCTGGGCCACGACGCGCCGGATGCCGACGGCACGCGCGACGCTGTCGGCCGTTCTCCGGTCGTCGCCAGTGAGCATCACCGATTCGATGCCCATCCTCTCCAGCGCCTCGACCGACTCGCGGCTGCCCTCCTTTACCGGATCGGCGATGGCGATCAGCCCCGCGAGCCGGCCGTCCACGGAGACATACACGGGAGTGTGTCCGTCGGCCGCCGCGGCGCCCGCCGCCCCCGCGAGCGGTTCGGGGCTCACGCGCAGATCGTGCATGAGGGACAGGTTTCCCGCGGCGACCCGCCGGCCGTCCACGATAGCGAGCACGCCCTTGCCGGTCTGGCTCCTGAACGCCTGCGCTGCTGGAACCGCGAGGCCGCGACGGTCCGCCTCGGCCACGACGGCCTCGGCCAGGGGATGCTCGCTCAGCCGCTCGACCGCCGAGGCGAGGGCCAGAAGGCGCGACTCGTCGAGCTCGGCCCCGTCGGCCAGGGTGATCGCCGCAACCTCGGGGCGTCCCTGCGTCAGGGTCCCGGTCTTGTCGAAGACAACCGTGTCCACCGCCTCGCTCCGCTCCAGCGCCTCGCCTCCCTTGATCAGCACGCCGAGCTCCGCGCCGCGCCCGGTGGAGACCATGACCGCGGTGGGCACGGCCAGCCCCATGGCGCAGGGGCAGGCGATGATGAGCACGGTGACCGCGGCGACGAGGGCGTGCAGGTACGCCGGATCGGGGCCGAGGTCGTACCAGATCACGAACGTCGCGATCGCGATCGAGATGACTAGGGGAACGAAGATGGCGGAGATCCGGTCGGCAAGGCGCTGGATCGGCGCCTTCGACCCCTGTGCCTGCTGGACGAGCCGGAGGATGCGCGAGAGCACGGTGTCCCGGCCGATGCGATCCACCCTGATCCGGAGAGCGCCGTTGCGGTTGAGCGTTGCGCCGACCACCAAGGCGCCCGGCGCCTTCGCGACGGGCAGCGGCTCGCCGGTGAGCATGGACTCGTCCACGTTGCTGGTGCCGTCGAGCACCGTGCCGTCAGCCGGGATCGTCTCGCCGGGGCGGACCAGCAACTCATCGCCCACCCGGACGTCGGCGAGCGGCACCTCGCGCTCCTCCCCGCCGCGGACCACCCGCGCGGTCGCCGGGCGCAACCCGGCGAGCTTCCTCACGGCGTCGGAGGCGCGGCTCGTGGCCCGGGCCTCCAGCACGTTGCCGAGGAGAATGAGGGCGATGATGGTGACGACCGCCTCGTAGTACACGTGCGGTGTCACACCCCGAGCGGCGAGCCACCCGGCCGCGAGGGTCACCACGAGGCTGAATGCGAACGCGGTGCCGGTGCCGACGGCGATGAGGGTGTTCATGTCGGCGCTGTGGTGGCGGAAGGCGGCCCAGGCGCGGGAGTAGAAGTGCCGACCGGCCCACAGCACGACGGGGAGGGTGGCGGCAAGCTGGAGCCATCGCGAGGCGTCGCTCATGGCGTGGGAGGAGGGCCACATGCCGATGAGCATGACGATCGCCGCGGCCACCGCGCTCACCGCGAACTTGCCTTTCAGCTCCCGTATCTCCGCGGCACGCTCGGCGTCGCGGGTGGCGAGGAGGTCTTCCCCGGTCCGGTCGGGAGACGGCAGCTCGGCGCCATAGCCGGTGGAGCGGATCACGTCCACCAGCCGTTCCGGCGACGTGGCGGATGGATCGTAGCTCACCGTGGCGGTGCCGGTCATCAGGTTGACGTTGGCGCCGCTCACGCCCGGCGAGGCCTCCAGCGACTGCTGCACCTTCCCGCTGCACGCGGCGCAGCTCATGCCGGATACCGGAATAGTGCACTGTTCGGAAGGGACCGCTGTCGCCGTGGTCATGATTCCGCCACGTCTTTCCCCGCACCATGCTCATGGCCGCCCGGCCCCTCGATGCGGCCGGCCACGAAGAAGTAGTAGTTGACCCAGACGATCGCGACGATGCCCAGGAGGGTAACGACGAGCTGCGAGGTGGTCATGATCCGGTGCCCTGCTTCCTTCGATATGCGTTGGCCGATGCGCCCGGTGGCGCGAATTCGGCAGGTGACAATGGAACACATAATATAGGGGGGTAGGGTATGTCAAGTATCAATTAATAAGGTACTTACTGGCTCTGCCGAAAGGCCGGCCCGCTCCGCGCAACGGCTTGAGCCCCCCCGGCACAGCTCCTGCCTTTCACCCCCGTATGCTGCCGCCACACGATTCCCACCCTACACACAACGGGCACCCATCGAGGCCGGCCGAGCCACTCGTGCCGATTCTCCGGGTCGAAGAGGGGCTAGCGGATCGTACGGCGTTGGCTACATGGCACGAGGCGTTGTCGGATGGGCTCGCGGTGGACGTCCAGCACGACCTCCTGGGGCTCTGGCTCTATCCAGCCAAGGGCCCACCGGTGCTCCTCGGACCGGAGGCGCTTGCCCAGGACAGTCTCGCCGTTCCCACTCCCTCACCGCAGCTCCAGCCGCACCAACTCGCCTCGCTCGAAGCGGTGATTCGCGGGGCCGGGTACGGGTCGGTCATCAGTCTGCCGGTTCGATTCGGGCGGCGGGACGTGGGACTCATGCTGGTGGCCGACCTTCGGCCGGACCGCTACGACGAGAACGAGACACTGACGCTGCGTCTGGTTGCCCAGCGCATCGCGCCTGTGCTCGGCCGGCTGGCCCGGCAATGGTCCTCGGCGTCGGGGGAAGCGGTCCCCCAGGTGGAGCGTATCGCGGCGCTTCTCGACGCGATCGCCCGGACGAACGCGGCCATCACCACACCTCAGGGCTTCCTCGCCGCGCTGAGTCCCGCCCTCGAGCCGATCCTTCCCCACGACCATCTGGAGCTGCTGCTGGCCGACCCGGCCGGCACGCGGCATTACCGGCTTGGCGAACACGCGGGCGGGGCACTCTGGCGCGATCCGTCCCTCATCATCGGCCGAGAGGACCTCGACGTCGAGGCGCTCTTCGGGCCGCACGGCACACTCCTCCTTGCCGATGCCTGCCGCGATTCCCGGTGGCCGCGCGGATACTTCACGGTGGCGGAGCCGGCTGGGGCCGAGCCGAGGGGAGTCGTCGGTGCGCGGCTATCCGGGCCCGGAGGGGTGAAGGCGTTTCTGCTCGCCGCCAGCGTAGGCGCCGACCTGTACGGAGAGGGGGACACCTCGCTGCTCGAGCGGTTGGCGTCGCTCATCGGGCCGCAGGTGTCATGGTTGGTGGCGTCGGCGGGAAGCGCCGAGCGCGAGTCGCGCGCACCCTCGGTCGATGCGGCGGGGATGGCGGCCCAGGCGGCTTCGATGCTGGCGACGAGCACCGACCTGCCTGATGCGATGCGCCGCATTCGGGAAATCGCCGCGGGCTTCCTGCCGTTCGATGAGTTGCGCCATGCCATCCGGCTGCGCCAAGGGGACCGCGTGGTGCTCCTGGAGCCGGGAGAACGGCGAGCGCTATCCGACCTGCCGCTCGTGCCCGTGACCGGGACCACCCTGGGCCAGGTACTGGCCGCGGAGCTGCCGTATTCCTTCGAGCTGATGGAGGGGGAGGCGCGGCTGGTGGTACCGCTGCGCGTGGGGGGACGGGTGCAGGGGGCCCTCCTGCTCTCGGCCCGGCAGCCTGCAATGCTCGGTGAGGCCCACCGGGCTCCGGCGCAACAGCTCGCCGACGTGGTTGCCCCACACCTGGAGTTACTGCGCCGCTCAACGCTGCTGCCGCCTCCCTACCGGCCGGGCTGGAAGCG
>CAYYXP010000175.1:0-7655 GCA_964475685.1 uncultured Gemmatimonadaceae bacterium
GGCCCTGGCCGCCGTCCCCCGGCCGCGGCTGCTGAACTCCGCCGGCGTCGCCGTCGTCGCCCTGGCCGCGCTCACCCTCATCCGCTGGCCGCTCCGCGTGCCCGGCGCCGGCGCCTCCTTCAGGCCGACGTCGTTCGCGGCCGTGCGCGCGCTGGTTCCGGGCGTGGTGGAGCGCATCCCCGTCTCCGAGGGGGCGATGGTCGCGCGGGGGACGCCGATCGCCTACCTGAGGGCCAACGCCCTGCGCGCCGACCGGGAGGCCACGGCGGCGGAGGCGGCTTCGGCGGACCGGCTCGCGTCGCTTGCGGCCAGCCGGGGAGACGTGGCGGAAGAACGGCTGCAGCGCGCGCGCGCCGAGTCGCTGCGCCGCGAGCTGGGGATCATCGAGGAGGAGCTGGGCCTCACGGTCGTGCGCGCCCCCGTCAGCGGCCTGGTGCTCACACCGCGCCCCGAGGAGCGCGCTGGCACAGCGGTCGAAGAGGGCGACCTCCTTCTCACGCTGGGGCGCACCGATTCCCTCGAGCTCGAGTTCGCGGTTGATCAGCAGGACATCGCGCGGGTGCGGCCGGGCCAGGAGGTCCGTCTCCGGGTGGACGCCCTCCCCCAGAAGACGTTCCCCGGGCGGGTCGCGTCGGTCGCCCCGCTCCCCTCCGACAGCGGCGCGGCGTCGAGCTACCCGGTGCGCGCCGTCGTGGCGAATTCCGAAGGCGTCCTCAAGCCGGGCATGAACGCCTACGTCCGCGTGCTCACCGATCCCGAGTCGGCCGCGGTGCGATTGCTCAGGGGCCCCGCCCGGTGGGCGCGGCTTCACTGGTGGAGGCTCTGGTCATGAGGGACGATATCACCCGCGGGATCGCCGGGCTCTCGGCGCTCGTCTTGATCATCGCGTCCTGCGGAAGGGATCCGGCGCCCGTTCCTGCCCGCGGCGCGGAGACCGGAACCGCACCGGCCCCTCCCGGCGGATCGATCGCCACGGCCGAAACGACCACGGTGGACCTCCCGCTCATTCTGCCGTCGCAGGTCTATGTGGAGCACGACGCGGCCGTGCTCGCCCGCTCCTCCGGGATGGTGCAGGCGATTCTGGCCGATATCGGCGCCAGCGTGCGCGCGGGCCAGGAACTGGCCCGGCTGGAGAGCACCGACCAGGAAATCGCCCTCGCGCAGGCGAGGGAAAAGGTGGCGCGAACAACCCAGAACGCGGAGCGGCAGCGTTCGCTCACGACCGCCGGCTTCGCGACCCGGGCCGATTCCGAACAGGTGGAGTTCGAGTATCGCGAGGCCGAGCTGGGCCTCCGGCAGGCGCAGCGCGACTTCGACCTCACCCGGATCGTCGCGCCGTTCGGGGGCGTGGTCACCTCACGCGCCGCGCGGGTGCAACGGATGGTGAATCCCGGCGACTCGCTCTTCCGGGTCACCGCCCTGGCCCCTCTCCTGGCCGCGGTCCGGGTCCCCGAAACGGAGGCCGGCGGCCTCCGCGTGGGTGCGGAGGCGCAGGTCCTCGGCAGTGGCGGGGTGAGTGCGCGGGCCCGGGTAATCAGGGCGTCGCCGGTACTGGACGCGGCGAGCGGTACCCGTGAGCTGGTGCTCGAGATCGGGTCCGGCTCCCGCTTGCGTCCCGGCAGCGCGGTGACCGTCCAGCTCGGCACCGAGCGGCGGCAGGTCGTGGCCATCCCGAAGTCGGCGGTGGCCCGGGAAGGGTATGCCCTGGTGGTCGAGGACAACCGGACCACCCTCCGTGCGATCACCCTCGGGCGGGAGATCGGCGACGACCGGGTCGAGGTGGTGAGCGGCATCGCCGCGGGCGAGCAGGTGGTGCGCACCACGCCATGAGCGGCCTTCCCAGGCTCCGCGATGACGTCGTGCTGGTCGAGCAGACCTATCGCGGAGAGCAGAGCTACATCGTGAAGGACCCGAAGACCCGGAAGTACTTTCGTTTCCGTCCGCTCGAAGTGAAGGTGATGCAATCGCTCGATGGCGAGCGCACCGCGGCGGAGGCCGCCGCGGTCCTGGTGGACGGCGGCGTCAATGTCTCGGCCACGGCGGTGGAGAAGTTCGCCGGCAAGCTCAAGGCGATGGGGCTGCTGGAGCGCACCCTGGGCGAGCGTTCGGTCCTCATGATGGAGCGGCTCCGCGCCCAGCGTCGATCGCGCCTTCGCGGCGGCAGCACGACGCAGGGAGACATCTTCCGAATGCGCTGGTCCGTGGGCGATCCCGACCACTTCATGGACCGAACCATTCCCTATCTGCGATTCTTCTTCACTCGCGGGTTCATCGTCGCATCCGTCGTGCTCTTCGCGATCTATTGCCTGGTGCTCGCAGCCCGCTGGCCGGAATTCTCGAGCGCGATGGCCGACCTCTACCTGCTCCGGCTCACCGCGGCGCAGTATGCGCTACTCTACCTGACCGGTCTCGTGATCATCGTGTTCCACGAGCTGGGGCATGGCTACACCTGCAAGCACTTCGGCGGCCAGGTTCACGAGATTGGGGCGATGCTGCTGTATTTCGAACCCGCCTTCTTCTGCAACGTGAACGACGCCTGGACCTTTCCGGAGCTGAAGGCCCGCCTCTGGGTCACGGCGGCGGGGTCATGGATCCAGCTCGTTCTGGCGAGTATCGCGTCCATCGTCTGGTGGGCGGCAGCGCCAGGATCGTTCGTCTCCGAGGTCGCGCTGGCGGCAGTGATCATCGGGGGAATCACGACCGTTCTGATGAACGCCAATCCGCTCATTCCGCTCGACGGCTACTATGCGCTCAGCGACTATCTCGAGGTCCCCAACCTGCGCCAGCGCGCCTTCGCCCACCTCCAATGGCTGGTGAAGAGCAAGATCTTCCGGCTCGACCTTCCGGTACCCCGCTCCGACGAGCGGGAGCAACGGATCTTTCTCATCTACAGTCTGCTCGCCGCGGCCTACATCGGGTCGATCTTCCTGGTGATCGGGGCTATCGCCTACGGCTGGCTCGACCGGGTACTGGGCGGCCTCGGCATCGCCATCTTCGCCATTGGCATCTGGCTCCTCGCCCGGAGCAGCCTCCGCCAATGGGGATCGGTGGCGGCGACGGCCTGGCGGGAGCGGCGGGAGGCGTGGCGCGGCCGGCCCTTCCAGCAGCGCATGCTCTTCGGCGCCGCCATCATCGTGGCTCTCGGCGCCCTCATTCCGCGGCCGATCACTGTCACCGGCTCGTTCGTCGCCGCGCCGGCGCGGCTGATTCCACTCACCGCTCCCGACAGCGGAGTCGTGGGGAGAGTGCTCGCGCGTGAGGGAACCCGGGTATCTGCCGGGGCTCCGCTGGTCGAGATCCTTGATTTTGCCCTCGAGCGAAGCGCGCTGGCCAGCCGGCGCGCCGTGGACTCTCTGGCGGCGCGGGAAGCACAAGCGAGGGCGGCGGGGCGGCCGGCGGAGCTCGCACGGCTGGAGGCGGAACGCGCGGCCGAGGTCGCCCGGCTGGCCGGGCTCAGCGCCGACCAGGAGAACCTGACCGTCCGGGCGGTGAGTGACGGCACCGTCCTGACCGTGCGCCCCGAGGAGATGACCGGCCGGTGGACGGACCGCGGGGAGCCCCTGCTCCAGCTCGGTCTCCCCGACTCGGTGGAAGTGCGGGTCGCCATGGCCGGCTCCGGCAGCACACTGGTGCGGGCCGGGCAGCCACTGCGGCTCATCTTCCATTCCAATGGCGGCCGGATCGCCACACAGGTGGCGAGCGTGGCCCCGGCCTCGACGGAAGATTCCGGCACGGTGGAGGCGAGGGTGGCGCTGGCGGCTGGACCGGACGTCCGGGCCGGCATGACCGGCGAGGGGAGCGTCACTCTCCGAAAGTCGAACGTCTGGGGATCGCTGTGGTGGGGCATCCGGCGGCGCATCAGGAGCGACATCCTCCTCTAGTCCTCCTTGCGCCCGGCCGCCGCAGCCGCGAGCATTCTGGAGTACTTCGTCGAAAGGCGTCCACATGGCTCGGGACATGCTGGCGCTCGTCCGCACCGCGTTTCATGGGCGGTACGAGGTCGATCGCGAGATCGGCAAGGGCGGGAACGCGCGCATCTACCTGGCGCGGCAGCCCGACGGCCAGCAGGTCGCTCTCAAGATCCTCCACCCCGAGCTTCTCGTCAGCGTCGCCGCGGACCGGTTTCTCCGGGAAATCAAGGTCTCCTCCCAGCTCAGCCACCCGCACATCGCCCGGCTGCTCGATTCCGGCGAGCGCGAATGGCTGGTCTTCTACGTGATGACCTACGTGGAAGGTCCGACGCTCCGCGAGTACATGGCCCAGAACGTCAAACTCTCGGTGTCCGATACGGTCAAGCTGGCCGGGGAGCTGCTGGGTGCGCTCGATCACGCCCACGGCCACGGCTTCATCCACCGCGACGTGAAGCCGGAGAACGTCGTGGTCTCTCCGCAGGGGGCGGTGCTCCTCGATTTCGGGATCGCGCGCGCCGTGTCGGCCTCGGGGAAGGACCGGCTCACCCGCTCAGGCATCGCGGTGGGCACGTCCACGTACATGAGCCCCGAACAGATCTCCGCCCTCCAGGAAATTGACTGCCGCAGCGACCTGTACTCCCTCGGCTGCGTCCTCTTCGAGTGCCTGGCGGGTCAGCCGCCGTTCATACACAAGAACGAGGCCGTCGTTCTCCAGCAGCACCTCACCCAGCCGGCGCCCGACCTCCGCTCCCTCCGACCCGAGGTTCCCGAGGTGATCGCTCTGGTCATCGCCCGGGCCCTGACGAAGACCCCCGAAGAAAGATGGGAATCGGCGTCCGCCATGCGCGACGCCCTGACCCCGGCCACGGTCGCCTAGAGACCGCTTCCGCTGCGCCTTATCTTGGGGCATGCCATTCCCCGCTCCCAGGCCGCCCAGGTGACCGAAACGATCGACCGCCTCCGATCCGCGCTGGGAGATCGCTACGTCCTGGAGCGCCAGGCGGGCGAAGGGGGGATGGCGACCGTCTTCCTCGCCAGGGACATCAAGCACGAGCGGATGGTCGCCATCAAGGTGCTCCGCCCCGAGCTTTCCGCCTCCCTGGGCGGAGACCGCTTCCTCCGCGAAATCCGGGTCGCCGCCACCCTCCAGCATCCCAACATCCTCGGATTGTACGACTCGGGAGAGACGGAAGGCCTTCTCTATTACGTCATGCCGTTCATCGAGGGCGAGTCGCTCCGGCACCGGCTGGACCGGGAGCAGCAGCTGCCGCTCTACGATGCGCTCCGCATCACCCGCGAGGCCGCCGAGGCTCTGCAGTTCGCCCACGAGCGTGGCATCGTCCATCGCGACATCAAGCCGGAGAACATTCTCATGCAGGGCGGGCACGCCCTCGTGGCCGACTTCGGCATCGCCCGCGCATTGTCCGAGGCCGGGGGCGAGAAGCTGACCCAGACCGGCATGGCGATCGGCACGCCGTACTACATGAGCCCGGAGCAGTCGCTCGGCAGCGACCGGGTGGACGCGCGGAGCGACGTCTACAGCCTCGGCTGCGTGCTCTACGAGCTGCTCATCGGGCAGCCGCCCTTCACCGGCCCGAACGCCATGGCGATCATGGCGCGCCACTCGATGGAGAAGGTGCCGAGCCTCCAGGTGGTGCGGGCGGCGATACCGGACGAGGTCGAAGACATCGTCCTGCATGCGCTGGAGAAGACCCCCGCCGATCGCTTTCAGTCCATGCAGGAGCTGGTCGACGCGCTGAGCGAGGCGGAGGCCGACGTCACCATGCAGCGCACCGCGGCCCGGCGCGCGGCTACCGCGTCGCGGCGGGTGCCGACGATGGCCACGGTGGCAACGCCCGTGGCTCCTGACCCGAAGCCGAAGAGGCGGGGCCTGATCATCGGTGGCGCAGCGTTGGCGGCACTCCTCATCGCGGGTGGCGCCTTCTTCGGTCTCCGGAATCGAGGCGCTTCCGGCGCCACTGGTCCCGGCGGTGTGGCGACGGGCGGGTTCGACCCCCACCGCATCGCGGTGCTCTACTTCAAGCCGGCGGACAACGGAGACTCGCTCCTCGCGGTGGCCGACGGGTTGACGGAAGGCCTGATCCGCGAGCTCCGCCAGATCCAGGGCCTCGACGTCGTTTCCAAGGGTGGCGTGGAGCCGTTTCGAGGCGACAGCATCCCGGTGGACAGCATCGCCAAGGCACTGCGGGCCGGCACGATCGTGAGCGGCGACATTGACCAGCGGGGCAACAAGTTGCGGGTGTCGTTGCGGCTGGTGGACGGGGCGAGCGGCGCCGATTTCGAGCGGACCAGCTTCGAGCAGCCCACCGGCAGCCTGCTCGCGGTCCAGGACACACTCGCTCAACAAGCCGCTCGGCTGATCCGGGCACGGCTGGGCGAGGAGATCCGAGTCCGTGAGCAGCGTCAGGGAACCAAGAGCATAGATGCCTGGCTCCTGGTCCAGCAGGCCGCGCGGCATCGGAAGACGGCGGAGGCCGCGGCGTCCAAAGCGGACACGGCGGCCTACGCGAGCGAGTTTCGGATTGCGGATTCATTGCTGGCGCTGGCCGAGCCGCTCGACCCGTCCTGGAATGAGCCGGTCCTGGGGCGGGGGTGGGTCGCATACCGGCAGTCCCGGCTTGCCGCTGCAGACCCGGCGCAGGCGAAGTCGTTCATCCATCGAGGGATGGGCTTCGCCGAAACGGTGCTCGGACGGGACGACGCGGACCCGGACGCACTGGAACTGCGGGGCACGCTGGAGTATTGGAAATGGTTGCTGAGGCTGGAGCAGGATCCGGCAGCAGCCAATGCGCTCTTTGCCAGCGCCCGCAAGGATCTGGAGGCGGCGACACGTATCAAGCCCACTCAGGCGGGCGCGTGGGGCTCCCTGAGTCACTTGTACGGACTCGCCGAAAACACCGGCGAAACCGACATCGTACTGGCCGCCCGCCGCGCCTATGAGTCGGACGCCTACCTCGAGAACGCCCCCAAGATCATCGAGCGGCTCTTCAACGGCTACTACGATCTGGACCAGGCGGTTGACGCCTCCCACTGGTGCGAAGAGGGCTACCGTCGCTTCCCGGACAACGGGGTATTCACGACCTGCCAGCTCTACCTGATGACGATGCGCGGCGAGACCCCCGATCCGGCCAAGGCCTGGCGGCTCGCCAATAGCGACGCGATCGCCAAGGATCCGAGCGGCGGTTCCCCGGAACTCATAAAGCGCGACGCGCTTCTGATGGTCGCAGCAGTGCTCGCGCGGGCCGGCCTCACGGACAGCGCCAAGGCGGTGGCCCGCGGCGGACCAGCCGGCACCGATGTGGACCCCAGCCGCTTCCTCTATCTGCAACAGGCCTTCGCGCTGCTCCTGGCGGGCGACAAGCCCGGCGCCATCGGTGCGCTCAAGGTCTACCTCGCTGCCAACCCCGATCTTCGCAAGTCGTTCGCACAGGATCCCGGCTGGCGCTTCCGCGAGCTCACTGGCGACCCGGCATTCCGGAATCTCGTAGGCGCGCCCTGACAAGGAGATCTGGCTCCCGCGGGCGCCCACCGCGCCCTTCATGCGAGGCGCGGACGCAACCCTAGCGCCGTTCGACCTCCGTCAATAAATTGACCCCCAGTTATTCGACAGTCCTCCGGTGTGCTTCGGTTTTTCTTCCCCCCTCCCAAGCCAGGCAATACCCATTTGGGATAGTCCAGAAAGGTTCGGCAATGAATCGCTCGGTTCTTCGCCTCACGATCCTC
>CAYYXP010000176.1:0-1978 GCA_964475685.1 uncultured Gemmatimonadaceae bacterium
TGAGCACGAGCTAGATGCCGCGCCGCGACAGCGTGTCCCGCCAGCCGGGCTGGATGCCGGCCACGTCCATGTATGTCCGCATCAGGTTCGGGCCGTAGAAATCGGTCCCGCCGTCGATGAAGACCTTCTGCTCGGGCCAAGCGTAGAGCAGATAGCCGCCCCAGATGAAGTCGTGGAAGATGCGGCCCTCGAGCCGCGCGCCCCGGCCCCGGGCCACCGCCTCGATCGGGAACTCCTTGGGGTCGAGCCGGTCGGGCACCAGGTCGAACGGGCCCACCCGTCCGTGCAGCACGGCGACCAGGCACAGGAGCGCCGTGACCACGCCGATGAAGAGGGCGTTGGTGCCCCTCCGGGCGTCCCGCTCGAAGATTGCCCGCAGCCCGCGCCAGTCGGGTAGTCCGCGCCAGGCGGCGTCGAAGTGCAGGGCCAGGGCAGGGAAGACGGTCGCGGCGTAGAGCTGGATGTTCCGCCGCGCCTGGAGCGCGAACGCGATGTTGGCGAGTACCAGGAACAGCCGCGGCAGGGTCGGACGCCCCGGCACGAGCGCGAACAGGGTCACGATCGCGAGGAGCGAGGCCAGCAGCATCTTGCCGCCCGCCGTGTGGAAGTCCGGCGAGAGGAACTCGTGGGTGTTGTCACGCAGGAACGGCTCGCCGAAGAACCGCACGATGTGGAGGTGGAGCCCGGGGCCGTTCGGGTTGAGCAGGCTGCCGAGCAGTCCGGCCGCCAGCGCGGTGGCGTAGTAGCGCACGTCGGCGAGGGCATCCGGGGCCCGGCGCCTTCCCCACCACTCGGCCACGCTCCCCGCCAGGTAGATCCCCAGGAGGGTGAGGCCGAACACGAACCCGCCGTGAATGTTGGCCCACAGCGCGTAGGCGGGCACCAGAAGCCAGAGGCGCGGACGGCGCTCGCCCGGCTCCAGCACGAACAGCATCGCCATCACGCCGAACAGGGTGAAGAGATGGGGCCGTGCCGTCCAGTGCACCGCGCCGAGGATCGCCGAGCCGACGCTCACGAGATAGGTGAGCAGGGCGTCCGTCCGCCGGGCCAGCAGGAACTTGGCCAGGAGGGCGTAGCTGCCGGCGATGAGCAGGCTCGCCAGGATGGCGACGCCCGTGAGGCCGCCGATCCGGTGCGCGGTGGCGTACAGCAGCTGGCTGCCATACTCGAACGCCACGAACGGATCGCCGCCGCGGGTATAGGAGAAGACGTCGCTGTGGAGGAACGCGCGGTGCTGCAGCATCCACTCGCCGTGCCGCAGATGGCGCAGCAGGTCGCCGTCGGCGTTGAGCAGACGGGCCGAGAAGACGATCGGGACGGTCAGCGCCCAGATGGAGAAGACGACGGCGGGAATCGAGGGGTATGGCCGGCCGGGCGCCGCCGCCGGGGCTGGCGCGCTCACGCGGCCCGACTGCCGACCGCGAGGAGCGAGACGCCGAAGGGGAACGACCCTCCGTGCGGTCCCCGGGTCAGCCAGTGCCGTTCGGAGGCGAAAATCCGGCGGAGTACACCGTTGATAGGCTCGGGCGGGATCCGGAGGCCGCCGGTGCCGCGAGCGCCCAGCACCCGTCCCGCCACGCGCACGACGGCCGCGAGCGGAAAGAGCGAGGCGTTGAAGTAGGTGGCCCGCTCCACCTCGAAGCCGGCGCGCGCCAGAAGCCGGCGGAGCTCGGCGAGCCTGTAGCGGCGCCGGTGCTCGTTGACCTCATCGTGCGGCGACCACAGAAACATGAAAGCGGGTACGGTGATGATCACCACTCCGCCCGGCGCGAGGACCTCCCGGAGCCTGACCAGGGCGCCCAGGTCGTCATCAAGATGCTCCAGGACGTCGAGCAGGAAAATGCCGCTGAACCGGCAGGCTTCGACGGCGGAGAGGTCCTCGGTGCTTCCGACCGCCACCCGGTCGAGGCCCCGAGCCCGGCAGAGCTCGACCGCCAGCGGCGAGACGTCTACCCCGAACGCCTCGTAGCGCTCCCGC
>CAYYXP010000177.1:0-25197 GCA_964475685.1 uncultured Gemmatimonadaceae bacterium
GAGGCCGCCGGCGTTGTTGCTCCGCCGGCGGAAGCCACCCCTGGTGTCTCCGGCATGGGGGGGCGCAGGCCGCGTTGCGCCCCCGACATCCGGATCGATCGGATCGTGAACGGCCGAGCCGAGGCGCCGGGCGGCCTCGACGCCGAGTCCGATCTCGACCGCCTTGACGGCGGGGATGGACATCAGGGTACCCGCCAGGCGCCCGTCGAGCTTCCGGTCCCAGCTCACGTGGCTGCCGAGACCGACGACGAGCCCGCGGGCCACGACCTCGACCTCGCCACCCAGCGTGTCGCCGGACTGCTTGGCGGCATCGATCCGCCGGATGATCTCGGCTTCGACATCGGGGTCGAGCACGCGGACCTCCGAGAGGTCCGCGGCATCATTGAGGGGAACCGGGAGCTTCCCGGGGGGAGAGGCGACCACGCCGCCGAGGGAGACCACATGGCTGCCGATCTCGACCCCGAACTCATCGAGCAGCCGGCGGGCGAGCGCGCCCGCCGCTACCCGGGCGGTGGTCTCCCGGGCGCTGGCCCGTTCGAGGATGTCGCGGGCGTCAACCCGGTCGTACTTGAGGACGCCGACCAGGTCGGCGTGGCCGGGGCGGGGCCGGGTGACCCGGCGGCGGCGGATCTCACCGGGCACCTCGGCCTCGTGGGCCATCACGTCTTCCCAGTTGGCCCAGTCGCGGTTGGGAATGAGCATGGCGACCGGCGAGCCGAGGGTCTCGCCTGCGCGCACGCCGGCCAGCCACTCGATGTGGTCCTGCTCGATCTTCATCCGGGCGCCCCGGCCGTACCCCTGCATCCGGCGGCGGAGATCTCGGTCCACCCAGGCCGCCGACACGGGAAGCCCGGCCGGCAGGCCCTCGACCAGGGCCACGAGTCCCTTCCCGTGGGATTCTCCGGCGGTGGAAAATCTGAGCTGCACCCTGCCCACCTCCGTCCCGGGGGGTAAGGAAACGAACGAGCCCGGCATGCGCCGGGCCCGTTCCCGCCGTGCGGCATGGAGATCCGCTGGGAGCCTACTGCTCCGAGACTCCGTCGTCGGTGATCCGGGGCGTGACCAAGATAATGAGGTCGCGCCGATTTTCCGTGTCCGAGTCGAAGGAGAAGAGCTTGCCGATGATCGGAAGGCTGCCCAGCAACGGGATGCCGCTCCGAGACTTGGTGACCTCGGTGACGGTCAGGCCGCCGATGACCGCGGTTTCGCCGTCGTTCACGAGGAGCTGGTTGTCGGCCTTCTGCTTCGAGAAGACGTAGCCGAGGTCGGCCGCGGCAAGCGGCCGGACCGCAGACCGCTCGGTGTGGAGCTGCAGCATCACCTGGCGGTTGTTGGTCACGTGCGGGGTGACCGTGAGCCTGATACCGGTCTCCTTGAACTGCACCGTGGCGCGGGCCGCGCTATTGGCGCCGCCGCTCGAGGCGTCGATGACGCGTACCGGCGTCTCTTCACCGACGAGGATGTCCGCCTGGCGGTTGTCGAGGGTCGAGATGAGAGGCTCGGCCTGGATGTCCGCGAGCTCGGTCCGCTCGAGGGCATACAGGAAGGTGCTGAGGGCGAACCCGCCGATGCTGGTCGAGTAGATCAGGTCGAGCGCGGAGCCGGCAATGGTGGAGGTGGCATTGCCGATGGCCGACACCGAGTTGCCGCCCAGGTCCACGATGTTGACATCGGGGGCGTAGGTGGTTCCGGGCGTGGCCGGGTTCGGACGCTGGATCAGCTTGTTGAAGAACTGGCTGCTGTTGCCCAGGTCGTACTTGACGCCGAGCTGCTCGATGTCGGTGCGATCGACGAAGATGATCTTGGCCTGGATCGAGATCTGCGGGGTGCGCACGTCGAGCCCGCGCACGAACTCGGTGACGCTGGCGATGCGGCTGCGGGTATCGGTCAGGACGAGCGAGTTGGACGCCGTGTCGGCGACCACGCGGCCACGCCCCTTGGTCAGGATGCTCTCGATGGTCTTGGAGAGCGAGCCGGCCTGGGCGTAGTTGATGCGGACCAGGCTGGTTTCCAGCGGCTCGAGGGAGTCGAGTGCCGCGAGCGTTGCCGGCGCGTCCACCCGGATGATCCCGCCCGTCATTTCCTGGGCCGAGAGACCCTGGGTGGCGAGAATGGCCTGGAACGCCTGGTGCCAGGGCTGGTCCTTGATTTCGGCGGTGACCTCACCCTTGATGTCCTTGCCCATGATGATGGTGCGGCCGCTGAACGAGGCAAAGCCCGCGACCACGTCGGCGATGCTGGCCCGGTCCCAGGTGACGGTGATCCGCGGCTCGTCGGCGCGGGTAATCAGCGCGGTGCGGCCGAATTGAACCGCCGGCGCCCGAGCCAGAACCCTGGCGACAGCCGGTTGAACCGGCACCTCGGCCGCGGTGACGACGTCGGAGGCGGCGCCCTTGGCGGACGACCACGCCTGGAACGACGGGGCGGGACCGAAGCTGATCCGGATGGCGCCCGAGGACCGGTCGACCTCGTAGGACTTGGGGCCGTCGAGGTCGAGCACGATGCGCACGACATCGGGCTGGAACTGGGAGTAGCGGAGATTGGTGACGCCGCCGCGGCTCACCCCATCGTAGACCGTCGCGGCGGTCTGGCCGAGGCGTGCACCGACGACGTCGAGCACCAGGCGGTCGGGTGCATTGAGCATGAAATCGCGGACTTCGACGGTGCCCTGGAACGTGACGACGACCTCGGCCATGCCGGCGGCCGGCGTGAGACTCACGGCCGTGACTTCGCCGCTCCCGGGCGCATCGGCCCGCAAGGGGGAAGCCGCACCCAGAGCCGCGGCGGCGACGAGCATCAAGCGATACAATCCGGTCATGGCGTCTCGACCTCCTGCTTGCGCAGCGAGAGAGTTTCCTGGCGCTGGAATCCGAAGTCCTGAATCGTGAACACCGCATCGCGGGGCCGGATCTGGACCAACCGGGCCCGGCTCACCTGGTCTCCCACCCGCAGCTTGTGCCGCTTGGTGGTGACCTTCTCCCGCAACACCACCACGCTGTTCGACGGCGTGAGGAGATCCTGGTAGACGCCGACGAGATCGAGATCGCCGATCTCGGGGCCGTCCTTCGACCCGTTGATGAGCGAGGAGAAGGGATCGCGGGTGCCGCCGGCGTAAGCGAACGTCTCGCGCATCACCTCGATCTCGCGGGCCCGCTGCACCGAATCGGCCAGCGTCGCTTCCGCCTCCGCCTGCACCGCCGAATCGCTCCCGGCGACGGCGACAGGAGTGGCGGCGAGGGAAGCCGAGTCGGACCGGGTGCTGTCCGTGGCCACCGCCGGGGTGCTGTCGGGAGCGGTGACGGCCGGGGCGGCTTGCATATGCTCCTTGCGGAGACTGTCGGTGTGGGCGCGGAGCGCGGCCAGCTGGGCCTCCGCCGCCTGCGCCTCGTCCGCCTTGCCGGAGCATCCGCCGACCGTTGCGGCGGCGGCGAGCAGGGCAAACCCGAGCAGAACGTTACGTGCCACTGGCCTCTCCCTCCGAACTGGAAGACTTGACGTAGGTGCGGACCTGGAACTTTGCCTCGAGCAGCGCGCCGCTGGTATCACCAAGGGCCTTGGCTGCCTGGTTGTTGGTCGCCGCCACGGTGATGGCGTAGGGCACGATGATGCGCTGCAGGCTCGCAACGTCGGCCAGGAACGCGCCGATCTGATCGTAGCGCCCGATGACCGACATGTTGTACTTGTACGTGTCGAAGGGTGCCGGACCCGGCTCTACCGGAAGCGGCACGACCTGAGAAAGGGTCACGCCGCGGATCTTGCCACGGCTGGAGATGTCGTCGAGCAGGTTCGGCACCTCGTTCCGCTCGGGCACCAGCCGGCGGAGCAGCGCCAGGCTGCCACGATAGGTCTCGAGCCGCTTCCGGAGGTCCTCCACTGTTCCGCGCGCCAGTTCTCTCTTGGCGCTGTCGGTGGCCGACTGGAGGCGGGCGATGGTGTCCTTGATGGCGACGACCTCTTCCTGCCGTCCGGCCAGGCCGGTGAGGCCGAAGGAGTCGATGAGCGCGCCGGTGTAGGCGATGTAGCCCGCCAATCCCGCGAGCAGGGCCATGAGCAGCGGGGCGGCTTTCTTGGATGTCAGGGATGCCATGACGCGCCTACCTCACCGATTGGCTGAGGGGAACCGTCCGGAGATACGCCGAATCCGCCTGCCTGAAGGTGGCCCGGATGGTGAACGCGGTGACCGGCCTCTCCTTCTCGACGACGGTCTGGGCCGACACGGGTGTGACGTCGGTGATCCAGGGCGACGCCTCGAGCTGGCGGAGGAACCGGGTGTACGCCTGGATGTCCACGGTGCGCCCGTTCACCTGGAACTGGATGGCGGGAATGACTGGCGTCGCTCCCAGCTTGGCGGTGTCGACGGGGCCCTTGGCGGGCGCCGCCTGCGGCGCGCCTGGCGGCGGCGGGAGAGGCTCGGCCCCGCCCATGTCCACCAGCCAGGTGTACGCCGGCAGCGCCTTGGTCACTTCATCGAACAGGTGCGGCCACACGTACCGATCGCCGTCCACGGTGCGGATGATGCCGATCTGCGAGACCAGCGAGTCGCGGATCGTTTCCTGGTGGCGCTTCTCGGCGAGGAACGCGCGAAACCGGCGATGCTCGGCGCGGGTCTGCTCCAGCTGCGGCTCGAGGGCGCCGAGTTCGCGGGTGGTTCCCACCGCGACGTAGCCGAGCCAGCCGAGCACGCCGACCCAGCTGAGCACCGCCACGAGAAGCACGGGATCCTTGATCCTGCTGCCCAGGCCGCGGGCCCCTTCCAGCACTCCCTGGAGGGTCGGCCGAGCGCGTTTGCGCTTCAGATCCGGGCGGAGATTGACGGTGATCATCGGTCGTGGGGTCCGGAGTCAGGGTTACGCCGCGCTACGCAGCGCGAGGCCAATGGGGAGCATGAGCAGTGGCGCCACCTCGTCCACCGGCATCGTGTCGAAGACGCCGTCGGCCACCTGTAGCTTCTCGATCGGATTGGCGAGCTGCACCGGAATCCGGAGGCGGTCGGAGAGCACCTTGTTGAGCCGCGGGATGCGCGCGCCGCCGCCGGTCGTGAAAATCCGGCTGATGCCGCCCGCCGACCGGCTGCCCGACTGGAGGAACGCCGCGGCGCGCTCGATGCCCACCGCCAGCTCCTCGCCGCGGGTCTCGAGGAACGGATCGAGCGCCTCGTTCGCCTCGCCGCCGCGGAGGATCTTTTCGGCATCTTCCGCCGAGAGGCCACGCTCGCGCTGGAGATCTTCCTTGAACCGACGGGTACCGACCGGGATATCGCGGGTGAGCACCGGAACGCCGTCGTCGAGAATGTTGATGTTGGTGGTTTCGTGGCCGATGTTGACCAGGCCGATGACACCCTGCATGGCCTCGGGGTAGTTGACCTCGAACGCGTTGTGCAGGGCAAAGGCGTCCACGTCGATGACGCTGGCCGCGAGGCCGACGTCGGACAGCAGGGCGACCTTGTGCTCGACCAGCTCGCGCTTGGCGGCCACGAGAAGCACGGTCATCTGGACGCCTTCGCCTTCGGGATCGAGGATCTGGAAATCGAGCTCCACGTTGTCCATGTCGAACGGGACGTGCTGCTCGGCCTCCCAGCGGATGACCTCGCGGGCCTCGGCTTCCTTCATCCGGTCCATCGAGATCTTCTTGATGATCACATCGCGTCCGCCAACCGCGGTGACGACCTTCTTGGCCTTGATGCCGGCGGAAGCGAGGAGGCCCTTGATGGCCTCGGCCACGATGCCGGGGTCCATGACTTCGCCCTCGACGATCGCGTCGTTCACCACCGATGCGAACGCGACCTTGGTGAGCACCGGCCCGCCCGAGGCGTGAGAGATCTCGACGAGCTTGATGAGCCCGCTGCCGATATCCAGGCCAACCGTCGTCGCATTGCGCCCGAAGAGTCCCATAGATGTCCACTTGTTGAGGGGTAACTCAGGCCAGCCAGAGCGCCTCGGGCCAACCGGCCAGGCGCCGGGGCGTGAGGATACACCGGCCCCTGTGGGCAACCGATGTGCCACACAAATTGCACTTGGCTAAGTGATTGGAGGGAAGCGTTCTAACGCGGGCGGGAGCGAGGCTATGCAAGGGAGCGAAGGCGCTCTTTCTTCCCTTTCGCAATCCCTTTCTCAGGATGCACGTAATCCCGGGTGCTGCAACGGCTGGCAGGGCCTTCCGACGGTGCCTCTAGTACACCTGGACCCAGCTTCGCTGTCCCAGCGGCTCGGCAAATGCCGCGCCTCCGAGGGCCTCACGAAGGGCACACGACGAGTACTGGATAGTGGCGCCACCGACGAGGAGATTCTTGCTGCCGACCGGAGTGTTGGCGGCCATGAGGGCACCGCCGATCCGGCTGCGCGACGCCGAGATCCGGACCCCACCCCTCACCACGATGAGACCGGTGAAGTCGAAATCGCCGGTGAGGTCGAGATCACCCTCCACCAGAAGAATTCCCTGCCCCCGGCCACCACCGGCGATCGAAAGGCGCGATCCGCCGGCGTACACGATCGGGAAATATCTCCGGCAGGCCTCGACCGCGGTGCCCGCGGACCGTCGCGGCTCTCCCCAGTTGGACGAGTCATCGGTGTCACACACATGGCCGGCGCCGAGCGACGGGCGCAAGGCCGAGATGAGCGTGGTGTCGGGCAGCACCACGGTGGCGTGCGCCTTCAGACGATCGAAGGTCACCTCGCCGAAGACGGCGAAGCCCGCCGATGAGGGGGTAACGGCGAGAATGGGCGTCCGGCTCGGGCCTGGAGCGCAATCGAGATCGTCCCGGACCGCTGCCGAATCGCTGCCGCTGATGACGACCCGACTCCCGGCGATTTCGACAGGCCCGCCCGCCGTGAGCGCGGCTTCCGGCCCCGATCCGAGCGACACCAGCCGTGCCACGATTCCCACCGTGCGCCTGGCGAGCATGCCTCCCTCGGCGTTGGCCCGGGTGCCGAGGCTCTGGATGAGGAAGAGCTGCCCGTTGAGCCGGGTGACCGCTGGGCGGTAGGAGGTCCGGCCGCCCAGAGGGACCGGTGGGAACACGGCGGTGTCGCCCGGCGTGAGCGCGTTCAGCGTGGTAGCGTCCCAGGCGGCCAGGGTCTCGGCGGCGCCGGCCTCGGCGGCATCGGCCGCCTGCGCGGCGTAGAGCGTACTGCGACCGGTGCGTTGCTCGAGATGCCCGGCCAGGAAGGCGCCGGCGACGAGCGCACCGATCACGACGAGCGCGAAGATGGCGAGCGCGAGGGCCATTCCCCGCTCGCTCGCGCGATGGGGGCGATTCATCGGAGGGTATTCCTGAGCGCGACGCTGGTGGAAAGCGTCAGGCTGTCCCGCGACAGCGGGGACGCGCCCGCGTTGCGCACGGCGCCATCGGTGACGCCCTTGACCGTCCAGGCGACCTCCCGGACCTCGTTGGGCACCGTGGTGGCCGCGCCGTTGCGATCGAGGTAGGTGAAGGTGAGGCCGCGCTGCGCGGCGGTGCTGTCGGCGAGAGGACCGAGCATCGGCTCGATGACGCCGCCGGCGCTGACCGACCGCAAGCCAAGCCACGACTTGCCGCCCGACTGGTAGTAGCGCAGCTCCATGACCTCGAAGAACCGCACCGGGCCACCCACCACCATGCGGGATGGCGCCGAGGCGCTGGCGAACGCCACGGTGAGCGCCAGCGCCGCCCTCCCGTCGTCGCAAACGCCGGACCCCACGACAGTGATGCCGGCGTGCACCCAGGCATCATCGGCACCGGTGGCGAGATCTCCCTCGACGTGCGCGGTGATGCTGTCTCCGGCTTCGGGGTGCCGGAGGCCGATGAGAGTTGCTCGACGAAGCCGGAGCTGGCCCGGGCCCGGCGACGCGCAGGTGAACCCGATTCCCCGCATGGCCTTGTACTCGAGCCGGCCCGGCTGCAGGACGAGAAGGTCGGGGCTCACCGACGCTCCCGCCGCCAGGCCCGCATCCGGTGGAATCGAGTCATAGCCGATTTCGCGGAGCTCGTTGGCGACCACGAGCGCACCGGCGCGGACGTTGTCCTGCAGACCGGCGTGCTCCACCTGGCTTCGGGAGACGCGCTGGTTCTGCACCAGGAGGGCGTAGGTGACCGCCGCGACCGCGAGGACGAGCACGAGCGCCACCATCAGCTCGGGGAGGGTGAAGCCGCGGCCGGGTTTCATCCGCACAGCACGATGGTGTCCAGGGTATCGCGCACCGGACCGCGGGGATCACGATAGGCGAGGATGACGCTGACGCGGCGGGAGAGTCCGGTTCCGCCGCCCGGCGCCACGACCCAGCGCTCGGACACCCCGCCGGTGGTAGTGCTGTCGCTGGCGAACTGGGGAGAGATGCACCGCGGAATGGTGGACGCGGCGATGCGACGGAGCCGTTCGATCCGCGCGGTGGCTACCTGCACCGCGATCGTGGAGCTGCGGCCCTTGCCGATCATTCGGCTTACCATGGCCGACGAGCCCACGAGCGCCATGACGCCAAGCGTCAACAGCACGAGCGCTACCATGACTTCGGCCAATGTGAAGCCGCGGCGGACGGGGAGGGTCATGGACGAGACTGCCGGTGGAAGGTGAGAAGGGGAGCCACCGGCGCGGCATGAATGCACGACTGGGACCAGTCGCGTGAGGCGCGCTAAGCTGAGGAGGGCAAACGATTTGATGAAGCGATCGGGGGTCACCCAGGTGCAAGAACCAGCACCGGGCGCAGTCATTTGCGCGGCGAGGTCAGTGGACGGGGAGCCGCCGCATCTTGTAGAACAGGGTGCGGAGACTGATGCCGAGGAGACCGGCCGCCTGCCGGCGGTTTCCGCCCGAGGCCTCGAGCGCCTTCTGGATGGCCTTCCGCTCGATGGCTTCGACCTGGGTCTTGAGATCGAGTGTGGAGGCCGCCGCTCCGTTGCCATTGGGCGCGCTGCCGTTGCCGTTGCCGCCGCCGATGGCGAAGTCCTTGGTGTCGAGCGACGACCCGTTGCCCAGTACGGCAGCTCGTTCCACCGCGTTCCTGAGCTCCCGGACGTTGCCTGGCCAGGAGTGGTGGGTGAGAGCGGCGAGAGCCGCGGGTGTGAGGCTGACCGGGTGGCCGAGTTTCGAGGCGGCCAGGCGGGCAAAGTGCGCCACCAGCGCGGGGACGTCCTCGGGGCGCTCGCGCAAGGGCGGCAGGTGGAGCCGCACGACATTGAGACGGTAGAAGAGGTCGCCGCGGAACTCGCCTTTCTCCACGGCCTGCTCCAGCGGCTTGGCGGTGGCGGCGATCACCCGCACGTCCACCTTGCGCGGCTCTCGCCCGCCGACCCGGCGGATACGGTCTTCCTCCAGCACGCGCAGCAGCTTGGATTGGAGATCGATCGGCAGGTCCCCGATTTCGTCGAGCAGCAGGGTGCCCTCGTGCGCCAGCTCGAAGAGCCCGGCGCGATCGGCGGTGGCGCCGGTGAAGGCACCCTTGGCGTGACCGAACAGCTCGCTTTCCAGCAGGTGCTGCGGGATCGCGGCGCAGTTGATGGCGATGAAGCTGTGCTCCGCCCGCGGGCTCATCCGGTGAATGGCGCGCGCGAGCACCTCCTTGCCGGTGCCGCTCTCGCCGGTGATGAGCACCGTGGTGTTGTGCCGCGCCACCCGGCTCGCAAGATCGAGCAGGTCCCTCATGCTGCGGCTCTCGCTCACCACGAGGTCCTGGACCACGCCCGCGCCGAGGCTGGTGCGCAGCTCCTCGACCTCCCGGCGGAGCCTCTCGCGCTCGGCCGCCTTGCGGATCGTCATCATGACTTCGTCGGGGCGAAACGGCTTCTGGAGGTAATCGTAGGCGCCCTCGCGCATCGCCGCGATGGCGGCGTCCTCGTTGCCGTACGCGCTCATCATGATGAGAAGGCCGCCCCCCTCGTCCTCCCGGTAGCGGCGCAGGAAGGTGAGGCCGTCCATCTTCGGCATCCGGACGTCGCAGAGTATCAGGTCGAACTCTTCCACCGACGCGCGCTTGAGCGCCCGCTCGGGGTCGCCCTCGGCCTCGACCTGGTAGCCGGATTCCCCGAGGAGCAACGCGAGCGACTGCCGGAGCCCGGCGTCGTCGTCAACGATCAGCAGCCGCATCGGCCTCACCCGCTATGGGTAGGAACACCATGAAGACGGCCCCGCCTTCCCGCGAACGGTCCACCCAGACGACTCCTCCGCTCTCGTGCACCGTCCGGGCGACGATGGCCAGCCCGAGCCCGGTGCCTTCGCCCGGATCCTTGGTTGTGTAGAACGGATCGAAGATCCGCTCACGATCTGCCTCGGGAACACCCGGCCCATCATCCGCCACGTAGAGCAGCACTCCGGGAACTCCATCGGCGATCACCCTGCGCCGCCGCCTCGGCTCCGTGGCGGGAGCGGCCTCCCGGGTGTCGAAGTTCCTGGCCGCCGTGCCGATCACCACGCGACCCCGGGGAGTGGCCTGGCAGGCGTTGACCACCAGATTGACCACCACCTGCTCGAGGAGATGCTCGTCGCCTCGAACTCGGGGAACGCCCGCCGCCAGCGCGACGTCCACCGCGTGGTCGCGAAAGGTCCCCTGGGCCCCCAGGAAGTCCATGACCCGCCGGACTGATTCGTTCAGGTCGGTGGTCGCGGTGTTCGAGCCACCGGCCGCCGGATGGCCCGGGCGGGCATAATCCACGAGTCCTTGCACGATCCGCTCGATCCGCTCGATCGCGCAGCGCATGTCGCCGGTGACAGCGGGATCGGTCCCGCGGCGCTGCAGGACCTCGACGTAAGTGCCCAGCGCGCCAAGGGGATTCCTCACCTCGTGCGCCACCCCGGCGGCGAGCCGGCCGATGCCGGCCAGCTTCTCGACCCGGACCACGTGGCTCTGCACGTCGAGCAAGTCTTCGGCCATGGCGCGGTACCGGGCCGCCAGGCGGTCGAGCTCGACCGATCCGTAACCCGCCTGGTGAGGCCGGAAGTCGCGGGCCGCCAGCGCATCGGCTTCGGCGGTGAGACGTCGCAGCGGGCGGATCACCAGCCGATGCAGCACCGACATGCCGAAGAGGATGAAGACCGTCGTGCTTCCGAGCCACAGCGCCCCGAGCGGACGGATGGTATCGCGGAGGTCGCCACCCGTGAGCAGGAGCGTGGTCAGCCCGACCAGGATCACCGCGGAGGAGGTGACGAAGCCGAGACTGACGAGCAGCTCGGTGCGCAGCGATCGGGCGGGCGGCGCCATTCCTACCTTACGGCGTGCACGCCACCCTGCCCTCGTCCGTCGCCGGAGCGATCGGCGTCCCGGCGCCCATGAAGAGAGCGCAGGTCCTGGGCGTGCTCGCATGGATGGCCTGGGCCGACCAGCCCGCGGAGGTGACGCTGCTCAGGGTGACCGTGATTCCTTCCGACGGCTCGAAGGGCATCGCGGCGTTGGGCACCGCGCCGCCATAGTACGTCTGCCCGTTGGAGAAGTACGCCTCCTGGGCGGACACCAGGTTCCGGAGATCGGACTTCATCGCGGCGACCATCGCCCGATCCCTGGTCTTGCCGAAGTTGGTGATGCCGATGGCCGCGAGGATACCGATGATCACCACGACGATCAGCAGTTCGATGAGGGTAAAGCCTCGGTTGCCGCGGCGCACGATGAGTCTCCAGCGTTGAGCTGACCTGGATTCAGATCCTCAGGTGATCTTCTTGCGTTTCCCGTGCGTCATACGGCAGAGAAAAGGGCGGCGACCACTGCGGGCACCGCCCCATCCCCCGACATCCCCTTTGGAGTCTTAGTAACAGGCCGGGGCGCCCTCGTTCTTGACCGCACCGTTCGGGGCAGTACCGCTGCCCACGTAGATGCCGCACTTGGTGATGGTGCCCTTGAGCGTGGCGTTGGCCGCCTCGCTCGCCCAGCCGGCCGCGGTGACGGTCGAAAGAGCAAGCGTGTTGTTCGCGCTCGGCACGAACGCCACCGCTGTGGCGGTCTGGGCCGCGGCGATGCCGGTTGCGTAGGTCTGGTTGTCGCTGAAGAACGCTTCCTGCGCGGTGACCAGGTTACGCAGGTCGGACTTCATGCTGGCCAACACAGCCTTTTCCTTCGTGTTCGCGAACTTCGGAATCGCGATAGCGGCCAGAATGCCAATGATCACGACCACGATCAGAAGCTCGATCAGGGTGAAACCCTTGCGGTTCTGCATACTTCCTCCGGTTGAGTAATTCGGCGGCCAGCGGGTCCAGGGCGTCGGGGCGGTTCGATCCGTCCGGCATGGGGTAAGGCAACGCTTATGCCACCTGCCCACCCTGCCCTCCAACATCTTTGCGCGCTTTCACTTGTCTGCGTACTGCATTCGCCGGTGCACGCGCTTCTGAGCGCGGCCGAGGGGTGTATTGCAAGACCGGGAACCGACGGCGTCCCAGCGAAGACGCAAAGGGAAAGCTGCGCGAGCCCGCGGCCCGCGCAGCATCATTCTCTTTCGGATGGAGGCCAAAGCCTCCGTCGCTACCTGGGCGGGACTTCGTGCTGGCGGGCGCTGTGTCTCCCCTTCTGCTCGCGGACCTCGGAAATCGCAATCGCGGCCAGGATGCCGATCATCACGATCACGATCATGAAATCGATCAGGGTGAAGGCCTTGCGATTCGGCATGCTGCCTCCGGCTGGGAGAGGGCGTTGGGCGCGAGTTGGTGGCCGCTGCGCCCGGGCCCCCCAAGGGCAACGCACATGCCGTCTCCGGAGAGAGGTCTGCAAGTCACGAGTGGGGGCTGATTTGCGGAGCTGGGCGGAGGGATCTCGATCAGGGCGAGTCGCGAATACAGGCGGTGTAATGCACGGCCGGGGCGGCAGTTGCGTGATCTCGTGCCCCCTGACGACCTACCCCAAGTTCAACCTCCGCTTCTACATAAGGATGGAGTGGCCCCGGAGTGACAATCTTTGCACGCTTCTTGCCCGCTATCACTACTCACGACCCAAGACCATCCATTCCCGAGAGTTAGGAGCTTCGCCCCAGGATGATCCGCGCGCTCTATCTGCTCTTCGTGCTCTCCGGCGCCGCCGGCCTGATCTACGAATCGATCTGGACCCGCTACCTCGGGCTCTTCGTCGGCCACGACGCGTACGCGCAGATCATCGTCCTCGTGATCTTCCTCGGCGGGATGTCGGCGGGAGCGTTGGCGGTGAGCCGCCGGTCGGAACGGCTGGTCCAGCCCCTCTACGGCTACGTCGGCGTCGAGTTCGTGGTCGGAGTGATCGGGATCTTCTTTCACGAGATCTTCCAGGCCGTGACGTCGTGGACCTACGGTTCGGTCTACCCCGAGCTGGCCGGGTCGTGGCTCCTCCCGGTGGCCAAATGGGGGATAGCGAGCGCGCTGATCCTTCCGCAGTCGGTGCTGCTCGGAGCCACCTTCCCGTTGATGTCGGCGGGCGTGCTCCGACTCGACCGGCGCGCGCCGGGGCGCTCGCTCGCCACGCTCTACTTCTCCAACAGCCTCGGCGCCGCTGCCGGGGTGCTCATCGCGGGCTTCTATCTGGTGGGGATCGCCGGGCTGCCCGGCACGCTGTTGACGGCCGCGATGCTCAATCTCATCGTGGCGGGCGCCACCGTCGGCGTCATTGTCGTGGCCCGGAACGCCGAGATCGACGCCCGCACCGCCGCGGCGGCGGTGGGTGTCGCCCCCTCCCGACCCGCACCGGCCGCCTCGCGGCCGGCGACCCGGGACCCGGGCCTCGAGCGGCTGCTGCTCTGGACCAGCCTGGGCACGGCGATCGCGTCCTTCATCTACGAAATCGACTGGATCCGGATGCTCGCGCTGGTGCTGGGCAGCGCCACCCATTCCTTCGAGTTGATGCTCTCGGCGTTCATCCTCGGACTCGCGCTCGGCGCCTGGTGGATCCGCTCCCGCGCCGACCGACTCGCCAGCCCGCTCCGCACCCTCGGGGTGGTGCAATGGGCCATGGGCTTCCTCGCGCTGGCGACGCTGCCGCTCTACGTGCAGTCCTTCGAGTGGGTGGCGGCACTGCTCTCGACCTTCGCCCGCACCGACGCGGGCTACACCGGGTTCACCATCGCCCGCTACGGGCTCTGCCTCCTCATCATGCTTCCGGCCACCTTCTGCGCCGGGATGACGCTGCCGCTCATCACCCGCACGCTGATCGCCGGAGGCGCGGGTGAGGGAGCGATCGGACGAGTGTACGCATGGAACACGCTGGGCTCGATTATCGGCGTGATTGCCGGCGGGCTCGTGCTGATGCCGTTGATCGGGCTCAAGGCGATGCTCATCCTGGGAGCAGCGATAGACATGGCAATCGGAGCGGCGCTGCTCGCGCGCGCGGGCAGGGCCGAAGGGCGAGGAAGGATGTTCGCCCCGGCGGCGGCGCTGGCCACCGTGGCGCTCGCCGTGGCGGTGGGCATGGGCGTGCGGCTGGACCGCAACGTGCTCGCGAGCGGCGTGTATCGGACGGGCAGCATCGTCGCGCCCGGCGCCCGGGACATCACCTTCTATCGCGACGGCCGCACCGCCACCGTCTCGGCGGCCAAGACCACCGGGTCGAACATCCTGACGCTGGCCACGAACGGCAAGCCCGACGCCTCGCTGACGCCGATCTGGTATCAGTCCTGCGAATCCGTCACCCGGCCAGCGCCGCTGACCGCCGACGCGGCGACGATGACGCTCGCGGCGCTGGTGACCCTGGCCTACGCGCCTCATGCCGAAACCGCCGCCGTCATCGGCCAGGGGTCGGGCCTGTCCTCCCACGTGCTGCTCGGCAATCCCCTCCTGCGGCAGTTGGCGACGATCGAGATCGAGCCGCAGATGATCGAAGGCTCGCGGGTCTTCTATCCCGCCAACCGCCGGGTGTTCGACGATCCCCGCTCGGAGATCGTGATCGACGACGCCAAGTCCTACTTCGCTTCGGAGCACCGGCGGTTCGACCTCATCATGAGTGAGCCGTCGAACCCCTGGGTGAGCGGCGTCTCCGGCCTCTTCACCACCGAGTTCTACGGCAGGATCCGCCAGTACCTGACCGACGATGGCGTGCTGGGCCAGTGGATACATCTCTATGAGCTGGACGATGGACTGGTGCTCAGCGTGCTCGCGGCCCTCCATCAGAACTTCCGCTCGTACGAGGTCTATCTCGCTCCGGGTGGCGACCTCCTCGTCGTGGCCAGCAACCGGGAAAGGCTCCCGGCGCCCGACTGGTCGGTGTTCGAGGCCGCCGGCATTCGCTCCGACCTCTGCCGCTTCGCGCCACTGACCCCACAGGTGCTGGATGCGCTCCATCTCGCGTCCCGCGCCGAGCTCGCTCCATTGCTCGAATCGTTCGGACAGCCCAACTCCGATTACTACCCGGTGCTCGATCTGGGCGCCGAGCGCCGGCGGTTCCGCCAGGATCGAGCCAGCGGCTTCCCGGCCCTGTCCGACGACTGGTTCAACATCATGTCCTCGCTCACCGGCCGGCGCGCGGCCCCGGGCGGTGAGCCGCTCCCGGCATTGCCGGAGAACCCCCGGGTGCGGGCGCTCGCCCTCGGAGCGCTGATACGCTCCCCCGCGGCGCAGGCGTCGTCGGACAGCCTCCTCGGCGCGTTGGCGCACCAGGCGATCTACCAGTCGAACATGTGGCAGGCGATGCTCACCGCCGACCAGGCGCCGGGCAGCTGGGATCGCTGGCTGGAGCAGGCGTACGTGGTGGACCGGCTGAGGAGTGGTGGGACGGCGGGCACGGCCGACGAGCCGTTCTACTCCGACCTCGCGAAGTTCATGGCGCGGCACCGGGCGCCTCAACCGGTCAGGGACGTGATCGCCTTCCGACACGGCATCGCGTCCTGGAACTTCGCCGAGGCGAACGCCGCGGCGGACCGGCTGATGCCGGTGGTGTTGAAGGAACACCGCTGGATCGCACCCGACGAGCTGCGGGACGGCCTGGTCATCGCGCGGCTCCATCTGCGCGACGCGACGGGAGCGCGGCGGGCGCTCGATGAACTGGAGAAGTTCAGCACCCGGCCCGCGGGGGACCTGCGCTCGATGCTGCTGGGGGCCTACGTGCGGATGGCGGAGGGCAGCCAGGTGACGGTGGCCGAGCCGCTGGGGGCGACGCCGGCTACGCCTTGACCTCGACCTGCTCGTCGTAGCGGCTGAGTTTCCGGTAGAGCGTGGACGGATCGATGCCGAGGACTTCGGCGGCCCGCGTCTTGTTCCCGCCTTCGGCCTGCAGCACCCACGTGATATACGCCCGCTCGATGACCTCGAGGGTGGGGTTGCGGTAGGACCGCTCGGCGACGAGGGGCTCCTTCCGGCGCCTGGTGATACGCTCCGGCAGCGCCGACGCGTCGATCAGGTTGCCGCGGCTCAGGACCACCGCGTGCTCCAGCGCATTCTCCAGCTCCCGCACGTTCCCCGGCCACTCATAGACCATCACCGCGTCCAGCGCCTCGGAGGCCAGGGCCTTCGGCTCGGCGCCGTTCTCGGTCGCGAGGTTCTGGAGGAGGAACTCGATGAGGAGGAGGAGGTCGTCGCGCCGCTCGCGGAGCGGCGGCAGGTTGAGCGCGATGACGTTGAGCCGGTAGAACAGGTCGGAGCGGAAGTTGCCGCGGCGGATCTCCTCCTCGAGATCGCGGTTGGTGGCCGCGATGATCCGCACGTCGACGGGAATCGCCTCGGTGGCGCCCACGGGAATCGCCTCCCGCTCCTGCAGCACGCGAAGCAGCTTGACCTGCAGCGACGGGGGCATGTCCCCGACCTCGTCGAGGAAGAAGCTCCCGCCCCGCGCGGCGGCGAAGAGACCCTGCTTGTCGCGCACCGCCCCGGTGAACGACCCCTTCACGTGGCCGAAGAGCTCGCTCTCGAGAAGGTTTTCCGGGAGCGCGCCGCAATTGATGGACATGAACGGCCCGTCCACCCGGTTGGAGAGGTTGTGCACGTACCGGGCGATGACCTCCTTGCCGGTCCCGCTCTCGCCCTGGATCAGCACGGTGGAATCGGTGGGCGCGACATGCTCCGCGAGCTTCAACACCTCGAGGAAGCGCTTGGCCTTGCCGATGGGCCGTGCCACGGTGGTCTTGTCCCGGCGGCGGATCTCCTGCTTCAGCTGCTTGTTCTCCACCCGCACCGCTCGGAACTCGCAGGCGCGGCGGAGGATGGCGATCAGCTCGTCGTTCGAGAACGGCTTCTGGATGTAGTAGAACGCGCCGGAGTTGACCGCCCCGATGGCGCTCTGCAGGGAGGCCTGCGCGGTCATCAGGATCACCGGGGTCATCGGGTCCTGCTCGCGCGCCGCAGTGAGGATGTCGAGGCCCGACACCTGGGGCATGCGGACGTCGGAGAGAATGATGTCGTGGGTGCCGGAGCGGATCTGCTCCAGCCCCGCTTTCCCTCCCTGAGCGGTGGTGACCTCGAATCCCTCGTTCCGGAGCAGGATCCGGAGCGTGTCGAGGATCCCGGACTCGTCATCCACCACCAGCACCGAGGGCTTCTGGCTCATGCCGCGTCCTCCGCGATCTTCCTGGACGGAAGAAAGATAGTAAAGGCGGTCCCGCCGCCGGGTCCGGAATCCACCAGCACCAGGCCCCGGTGGGCCTCCACCGCCCGCTGGACGATGGCCAGTCCCAGGCCGCTTCCGCCGGCGCGCCCGGACACGAAGGGCTGAAAGAGCCGGTCGCGGATCTCCTCCGGAATACCGGGCCCGGTGTCCCGCACCTGCAGGCGAACCGCGTGATCGAGATTGGTGCCGTGCGGAATATCACTTCCCTCCACCGCGGCGACGCTCACCGTAACGCGTATCGGGCCCCGCGCCGCCTGCACGGCATTCAACACCAGGTTGGCGACCACCCGGTGCAGGAGGTCCTCATCGCCCTCGAGGACCGTCCGGCCCCCCTCCACGGTGATGGCCGCGTCGGGGCGGCATTCGGGGTGGGCACGGATGAGCCGGACCACCGCAACGATGACGGCGTGCAGGTCCAGGGCGACGAACTGGGTGGCCCTGACCCGGGCGAAGTCGAGGAACTCGCTCAGCAGGCGGCTCAGCCGGTCACTCTCGCGGACGATCAGGCCGGCGAGGAACCGTTCGTCCTCGTCGGCGTGCCTGGATCGGGCGAGCTGCTCCACCGAGCTGCGGATGGAGGCCAGCGGATTCCTGATCTCGTGCGCCAGCGAGGCGCTCAGCGCGGCGACCGCCTCCAGTCGCTCGGCGCGCTGCTGCAGCTCCTGCACTTCCTTCAGGTCCGAGATGTCGGTGAAGATCGCCGTGACCGAGGGGGCCTCCTGGGTCGCCTGCCGAAAGGTGGTGGTACTGAGCCCGATGGGGAATGTCTTGCCCCCCTCGCGGACCACCAGTCCCTCGCCGCGGCTGATCTTCCTCCCGTTGCGGATCCCCGCCACCACCGCCGCCCAGAGCTCCGGCGACCTGGCCTTGAGCTGGTCGAGCACCGGAAGCCCGAGGTGCGCATCGGCGTTGAGCTCGAGGAGCCGTTGCGCCGTCGGATTGATGAAGGCGAGCCGGCCCATGCCGTCCACGGTGATGACTCCGGAACGGATGTTCCGCAGAATGTCGTCGGCCTCGAGCCGGACCCGCTTCAGCTCGATTGCCAGCGTCTCCTGCTCCATCCCCGCCTCCCGCAGGCGGTGGCCGAGGATGGCGACGATGGCAAACACCAGGTTGAAGACCACGATCTGCGCCCAGAACGCGGCATCGGGTGGCCCGGAATGGCTCCAGAAGGTATCGGCAAGGAACAGCGCGGAAGCGAGGACCGCGGTCAGCGCTCCCCAGGCCGGCGGCATGAGCAAGGCGTAGGCTGCCACCAGCAGTACATACAGCGCCGGGAAGGCCGATTGCGGCTGCCCCGCGAAATGGACGATGGTGGTGACCACGCCGAGGTCCACCAGCGCCTGCACGAAGAAGAAGGTGTTGCCGGGCGCGCGGCGCCTGATGAATGCGGCCCAGGCGCCGTACGCGGTGAACGTCAGCGCGAAGACCACCGTCACGCTGACGAGGAACGACTCCCGGGGACGCTCGGTCCACACCAGGCCGGCCCCGAGCAGGACCCCGACCGCCAGCACCAGGCGCCCGACGAACAGCCAGGAGAGCAGCGTGCGCTGGCTCGGCAGCGAGCTGCGGCCTGACCGGCGGCGTTCGGTCATGACCGGTGGCTCGGCCCGGGCGGTCACAGCCTCTGATGACATCAGGCCTCGGAGGACGCAATGTTGGGAACGGTCGTTGGCCGAAGATAGAAAGGCATGCGTATCATTACAATCCACATGACCTGGTTCGTTTACATCGCCAGATGCGGCGACGGCAGCCTGTACACGGGAGTGACGACGAACCCGGCCCGCCGCGAATCGCTGCACAACGCGGGCCGTGGGGCCGCCTATACCCGCGCGCGCCTTCCGGTGCGGCTGGTCTATTGTGAGGCCGCGACCGACCGGGGCGCCGCGTTGCGGCGCGAGGCGGCAATCAAGAAGCTCAATCGGGCAGGCAAGGAGGCGATCGTGGGTGGTGCCACCGGCCGGTAGCGACAGCTAGACCCTCGGTGAGCGATCGAGTGCCTGCCTGATGGCGGCGGCGAGGCTCTCGGCGGAAAACGGCTTCTGCAGGAACGGCCCGGGCATGTCGCGGATGCCCCTCTGGAGCTTGTCGGTTTCGGAGTAGCCGGAGATGTAGAGCACCGGCACATCGGGCAGGATGCGGCCGACGTGCGCCGCGAGCTCCAGCCCCCCCATCTCGGGCATGATCGTGTCGGTGAGAACGAGGTCTATGTCCTTGCCGACCTGCTCCGCGATGGCGAGGCCCTCCCGTCCATTCGACGCCTCGAGCACCCGATAACCATGCGCCGCCAGCACCCGAGAGGCGAGCGCCCGCACCGCGCCTTCGTCTTCGACGAGCAGGATGGTCTCGGTGCCGCCCGAAGGCGGCGGCGGAGCCACGCTCACCACATCGACCACGTCGTCCGAGAGCACCCGGGGGAAGCAGAGCTTGAAGCTCGACCCGTGCCCCGGCTCGCTCTCCACCCAGAGGTAGCCGCCACTCTGCGCCACGATGCCGTAGACAGTCGCGAGACCGAGGCCGGTATTCTGGGTCGCGGGCTTGGTGGTGAAGAACGGCTCGAAGAGATGGGACTTGACCTCGGCCGACATTCCCTGGCCGGTGTCCGAGACGGCGAGCATCACGTAGGACCCCCCGGGAATCGGGATCCCCAGGTGCTGGCAGGCGGTGCCGTCGGGGAAGTCCACGTTCCGGGTCTCGATGCTCAGGCGGCCCCCGCTTCCCATCGCGTCGCGCGCGTTGAGGGTGAGGTTCATCACCACCTGCTCCATCTGCCCGTAGTCGGCCTCGACGCCACCGAGATCGCCGGCCAGGTCGGTGGCGAGGGTCATGTCCTCGCCGAGCAGCGGGCGGAGCATCTTCGCCATGCCGGACACGACGTCGTTGAGGTTCAGCACCGTGCGGGCGACGACGCGGTGGCGGCTGAACCCGAGCAGCTGCCGGGTGAGCTGCATCGCCCGCTCGGCGGCCTTGCGGATTTCGTCCGCATCGGCCCAGCGGGGGTCCTCCCGCTCGATCGAGCCCAGGAGGAAGTCGCTGAACCCCATGACGATCATCACCATGTTGTTCAGATCGTGGGCGACCCCGCCGGCAAACCGTCCCACCGCCTCCATCTTCTGGGCCTGCCGCACCTGCTGCTCCGCTTCGATGCGGGCCGTGATGTCGCGCCCGATCCCCACGATGCCGGAGATGGCCCCGTCGGGGCTCCGCAACGGGGACAGGGTGTTGAGCACGTGCCGCGGCCCGTGGCCGGTCGGAAGCGTCCATTCGTAGGTGACCGTCTCCCCCGCCAGCGCACGCAGGCCGGCGCGCTCGTGCACGGCGGATGCGGCGGGGCCGAGAATTTCCCGGGGCGTCCGGCCGAGAAACTGCCGGGGGAGGAACCCTTCCCGCTCCAGCCAGCGGCCGAAGAGATTGACGCACCGCTGCTCCGGATCGAGCTGGAAGATGACGTCATCGATGGACTCGACCAGGCTCCGGACATGGCGGTTCGCCTCCCGGGTCTCGGCGCTCTCGGGCACCTGACGCGCGTCCGCGGCCCTCGCCGCATACCGGGAGGTGACGTCCCGGGCGCAGGCGACGATGCCGCCCGGCGTCGGCGTGAGCCGCACCGAGAACCAACGGCTCATCGGCGAAAAGAACGAGTCGAACTCGACCTCGCTCTGTTCGACGACCGCCCGGAACGCCTCGGCCTGAAAACGGGACCCCGAGAGCCCCGGAATCACGTCCCACACCGATTCCCCGAGAAGCTCATCCCGGCTCCTCCCGAGGAAGCGAAGGTACTGGGCGGCCCGGGTGTTGATCAGCGTCAGGCGCCAGTCATGGTCGCAGGCGAGGTAGAGATCGCTGAAGTGGTCGAGGAGGCCGGCCTCGCCGGGGGAGGGGGGCTCGATCAGCAGCACGCTCATCCCCGCCGCCGATGGATAGACTCTCAGCTCCAGGATGCGTCCGGAGACAGGATCGCGCACCGGGTGGTTGACCGGGGCACGGTCCGCCAGCGCGCGTCGGAGCGCCGCGGCGGTCGGCGTATGCGAGAAGGAGGGTGAGGCATCCCAGATGCTGGTGCCGAGGAGATCCGGAGCGGTCGCCCCGGTCAGGGCGGGAAGGAGGCGCTGGGCGGTTCGGTTGACGTAGGCGAATCGGCCTTCGGCGTCGAGAGTGAAGATCCCCTCACCGATCCGGTCGAGCGCATCGAGCGATTGAGCGAAATCGAGCAACCAGGATCCTTGGTCTGTGGATGGCCTCAAACTAAGAGGGAGGCTCCTCCACAGCCAGCCTCGCGCCGGCTTTTCCTGCTTCGATCCACGGATATAGTACGCGATAGATGTCGTGGTTGCGCCGGATCGCCCGCACGTAGGATCGGGTCTCCGCAAAGGGGATGCGCTCGGCGAAGACCTCGGGATCTTCCACACCCCTCCGAGTAGACCACCGCTCGACCCGGCTCGCGCCCGCGTTGTAGGCCGCCAGGATGTGCACCGGCTCCCGATACGTCTCCGCGAGCTCCTGCAGATGGTAGGTGCCGAGCTGGAGGCTCACGTCAGGCTGGTACAGGAGAACGGGGTCCCAGACCGGATAGCCGAGCGACCGGGCGAGGCGGGCTCCGAGATCGGGCATCACCTGCATGAGGCCGCGCGCGCCGGCGGCGGAGGTGGCGCCGGGGTCGAAGAGCGATTCCTGGCGAATCAGCGCGGCAACGAAGCTGGCATCGAGTCCGTGCTCGGCGGACTCGCCGACGAGCGCCTCGGCCGGTCCGACCGGATAGAGGAGCCGGTAGGTTCGCCCGTCGGGTCGGGCCCTGAACAGGAGGGCGCGGCGAGCGAGCTGGATGGCCTGCGCCGACATGCCCTGGGAGCGGAAGGCGTTGCCGAGGGCCAGGAGCCGCTCAGGCACCGTGTCCTGCGACCGGGCCAACCGCTCGTACTCCCAACGTGACTCCGCGCCCAAGCCGAGCCTCGCGAGAAGCGCAGCGCGCGAGACGGCAGAATCCATCACGGGGATGGCCAGGAACGAATCCGCGGTCGCCGGCGGCGACCAGGGAGGCAAACCGAGCCGCTCGAGGGCGAGACCCACGTAGTACGCCCCGGGGTCGCCCCCGGCCACCAGCGCCCACCGGCTCCGGGCGGCAAGGGTATCGCCCGCCGCGGCGCAGGCCCTGCCGGCCCAATAGGTGGCGGCGGCGGCCTCGTCGCTCCGGGGATACTTCTGCCACAGGTCATCGAACTCGCGGGCGGCGAGGGCCGCCTCGCCGTTCAGGAGCGCAAGCATCGCCGCGCGGAAGCGGGCGGTGGGAGCGAACGGACTGGTCGGGTACTTCAATGCCAGGCGCCGGCTGTAGAGCCGGGCCTGGTCGTCCGCGCGGTCGTCGGCCGCAAGATCGCCGAGGAGGAACAGCGCGCTCGAGGCGGCAACGGTGTCGGACGGAAAGCGGTGGCCGATCTCGGCGAGGGCGGCACGTCCTTCCCTCGCCTGACCGTCGCGCACGAGGGCCCGCGACCGCTGGTAGGCGGCCGACGCGGCCAGCTTGTGCGGCACCCGGACCTGGCTGAACTGAAGGGCGGCCTCATGGTAGCGCCCCATTTTCCCCAGTACCGTGGCATAGGCGAAGCGGTCGTCGGTGCTGCCGAGCCGGGCCTCGAACGCCCGTTCGTACCCGGTGGCTGCGCGTTCGAGGGGACCGGCGGAACCGGCGGCCCTCGCCACCGTGAGCTCTTCCTCCGGCGTCAGCGGCGCAAACGTGCTGTCGAGGAAGGCGATCGCCTCCCGTACCTCGCCCGCCGACCGCCGCGCCGCCACCAGCGCCGTCAGCTCGCGACGCACCCCAGCGCGGAGTTCGCTGCCCGGGCTCGCTTCGAGCCGGAGGCGGAGCGCGCCCACCCGCGCTCCGAGCGCCGTGAGGCGCCGGGCGGCACCCTGGAGGTCACCCGTCCGCCGCAGGGCGGCGGCCTCGCTCCACGCGGTTCGGGTGCGGGGCAGCGGGTCGCGGAGGCGGCCGGCGATCCGGGCCCGGCCCGCGCTGTCGTCCGTTACCGCAGCGGCGCGGATCAGCAGCCAATCGGCGATGATGGGGAGATGGTGGGCGGCGCGCTCGTAGGTGGAGGCCGCGCTGTCGCGCGCATCCACCCGGTCGAGCGCGATCGCGAGAAGCACCAGCCGCTCGCCCTCGATGGAATCGGAGGTGGCGGCGGGCGCGGCGAGGGCTTCCCTCAGGGCGAGCGAGTCGTCGTGCTGCTCCAGCGCCGCGCGCGCCAGCAGCAACCGGCCGCGGCCCTCGTAGAGCGAGTCGAGCCAGCCCTGGCCGGACAGCAGCCTGGAGACTTCAGGCCATCCGCCCCACCGGCTTGCCGCGGTGGCGGCCAGGAAGACCGCCGCGGGTGTTCGCCGGGTGGAATCGGCAACGAGGGGAGCGACGATGAGGCTGGCCTGCCAGGGACGGCCGTCGTCGAGGGCCTCGCGGGCCTCCGCGATGATGGAGTCCGCGGGACCCTGCGCGACCGCCAGTAAAACCCACAGATGGAAGAGGGGCATGGAGGCAACCCCAGACCGCAAGGGAGAGGCCAGACGCAAACGTCCCCAGTATAGTATTAACGATGGTCCCTTCCCAAGGCGACAGTGAGAAGGTCCGGCTCGACAAGTGGCTGTGGGCCGCGCGGTTCTACAAGACGAGGGCGCTCGCCTCGGAGGCGATCGCAGGCGGCAAGGTCCAGGTGAACGGGGACCGGGCCAAGCGGGCTCGGCCACTGCAGGTGGGGGACGACATCCGGGTGAGGCAGGGGCCGTACACCTGGCAGGTGGTCGTCCGGGAGCTATCGGGCCGACGAGGCCCGGCTGCCGAAGCGGCCCGGCTGTACGAGGAACGCCCCGAGAGCCGCGCCGCCCGCGAGGCGCTGTCGCTCCAGCTCAAGAGCCTCCATGCGGCCTTCGTTCCCGAGAAGGGGCGGCCGACGAAGCGCGACCGGAGGGAGATCACCAGATTGAAAGGACGGAGATGACGGAGAGGACGGAAGAGTCGTCCTACATATTCTCGACCATCGCCCGCCCGAACTCGGAGGTCTTGAGCAGCGTGGCACCCTCCATGAGGCGCTCGAAGTCGTAGGTCACCCGGCGCTGCGCGATGGTCCGCTCGAGGCCCCGGATGATCAGATCGGCGGCCTCGTTCCAGCCCAGGTGGCGGAACATCATTTCGCCGGAAAGAATGAGCGAGCCGGGATTCACCTTGTCCTGCCCCGCGTATCGCGGCGCGGTGCCGTGGGTGGCCTCGAAGACCGCGTGCCCGGTGAGGTAGTTGATGTTGGCGCCCGGGGCGATGCCGATGCCGCCCACCTGCGCGGCGAGGGCGTCGGACATGTAGTCGCCGTTGAGGTTGAGCGTGGCGATGACGGAGTACTCCCGCGGGCGGGTGAGAATCTGCTGGAGGAAAGCGTCGGCGATCACGTCCTTGATCACCAGCCCGCCGGGAAGCCGGCACCAGGGCCCGCCGTCGATCTCCGTCGCGCCGTACTCCTCGCGGGCGAGCTCGTAGCCCCAGTCGCGGAAGCCGCCCTCGGTGAACTTCATGATGTGGCCCTGGTGGACCAGCGTCACACTCTCGACCGTCTGCCGGAGGGCAGAGTCGAGGGCCGCCCGGATCAGCCGCTTCGAGCCCTCCTCAGACACCGGCTTGATGCCGATGGCGCTGCTCTCGGGAAAGCGGATGTTCTGGGCGCCCATCTGCTGCTGGAGAAACTCGATCACCCGGCGCGCCTCGTCGCTCCGCGC
>CAYYXP010000178.1:0-2287 GCA_964475685.1 uncultured Gemmatimonadaceae bacterium
CGGCGAACGGTACGTCCGCATGCCGCCCACCGACCATACCGCGATGCTCTCGGCCATGGCGAAGTACATCCCCATCGCCCATACGCTGGTGACCTTCCGGCGCCAGGCCTGGGCCGAGGCGGGGGGCTATCCCGAGGTCGCCAACCTGGTTGACCTCAGGTTCTGGCTCCGCGTGGCAAAGCAGGGCTGGCGCTTCGCGACCATTCCTGAGGTGATCGGAGAGCACTTCGTCCACCAGACGAGCTTCTTCCACCAGACATTCCACTACGCGCAGCGCCAGCGGGATCTCGCTCGCGTCCAGGCCCAGGTGGTCCGGGATCTGGGTTTGCCGCCGTGGATGTACGCGTACTCCCTCGGGCGCTTCGTGTATGCCTACTGCCCGAACGCACTCAAGCGCGTGGCGCGCCGCACACTGGCTGGATCGCGGGAGCGGGATGTATGAGGGTGCTGTTCCTGTCCACCAGTATGGGTATGGGCGGTGCGGACAAGCAGCTGCTCTCCGCTGCTCAGGAGATGCGGGCCCGAGGACACGAGGTCCACATCGTGTCGCTTACGCCGCTCGGCCCCATGGGGCAGGAAGCCCTGAGTCTGGGCATCCCGACCGAATCCCTCGAGATGCGACGTGGCTTTCCGGATCCGCGCGGCCTGGCTCGACTGACTCGGCTCGCCCGGGCCTACCGGCCCGACGTCCTCCACAGCCATATGGTCCACGCCAACCTCATGGCCCGGGCCCTCCGGCTCCTCGTCCGGATTCCGGCCGTGGTCTCGACCATCCACAACATCTACGAGGGCGGGCGCCTGCGTATGGCCGCCTACCGGCTGACCAACGGCCTCGTCGATCACATGACCATCGTCAGCGAGGCCGCGGCGGATCGCTTTGTGAAGGACGGCATCATCCCTCGCGGTCTTCTCACCGTCGTTCCCAATGGGGTCGACATGGACCTGTACCGGAACGTGCCCTCCGGTACGCGGGAGGTTCTCCGGCGGTCTTTGGGACTCGAACAGGAGTTCGTGTGGCTGGCCGTCGGCCGGTTCGAGATTGCGAAGGATTACCCCAACATGCTGCGCGCGTTCGCCAAGGTCCGCATGTGTCGTCCCGAGGCGGTCCTCCTGCTGGCCGGTCGCGGGTCGCTGCAGTCGGAGACCGAGGCCCTGGCCCGGTCGTTGAACCTCGGCAGCGGGGTGCGGTTCCTCGGGGTGCGTCACGACGTGCCGGAGGTGATGAGCGCCGCCGACGGGTATGTGATGTCCTCCGCCTGGGAAGGCATGCCGATGGTGCTGCTCGAAGCGGCGGCCGCTGGTCTCCCCATCGTGGCTACGAAGGTGGGCGGAAATCACGAAGTCGTCCGTGACGGGGAGAGCGGCTTCCTGGTGCCGCCCCGCGACCCGGAGAGGCTGGCGGCGGCGATGCTGCGGCTGACCGAACTACCTGGGGCGCAGCGCCGGTTGATGGGAGAGCGTGGGCGCGAGCACGTCCGGGCCCACTACGGCTTGGGCCGGGTGGTGGACCGCTGGGAGGGCGTCTATCGCGACGTGCTGTCGCGCAAGGGACTTGCCCTGGCGCCGACGACTTCGCCGTAACCCTCCGCCGCGGCCGGCGGACACCGATAGACCTGCAGGTACTGCTGCCTGAAATCCAGCCGACCCACTCCCACCGTGTTGCGGAGTTGGCAGTTGTCGTGAATCCAACCGATCAGGCCGGTCTGCCTCATGTTGGTGCGATTGGCGTGCGAGGGGGCCGGCGCGACGATCCACAGCGCCCCCCCGCGTCCCGATTCGCGCAGCGTGCGTGCCGACTGCTCGAGTGGGGCAGCGTCCCGGACGAGGGGCGACACTGTCGGGCCACTCAAATAATGGTCGAGAACCTTTGCCTGGTCGGAGAAGACGACGTCTTCGGGAGTGAGGCGCCCATCGAGCCAGAGCGCCACTCCCCGGAAGTCCCACCGACGGCCGTCGCGGTACTGGGACACCAGGGTCGGCGCGCCGGCGGCGATGATGACAATCACCATCATGGCCGGCAGCAGCCAACGGGGACGCAACTCCCAGTCGATCCCAGCCAGTCGGTCGAGAAGTACCCCTGCTCCGAGGAAGAGCGGCGGTACCGCCGGTAGGAGGTACGAGACCGACACAGGCGTGCGGAAGGAAAGAAACGTGAGGAAGGCCACCGGGAATACGGAGAGGCTGGCCAGAAAGAGCGCCAGCGGGCGGTTGCGCGCCTGCCAGAGCAGCAAGAAGCCCAGCGCGCCAGCCAACACCAGCGGCAGCGTCACGCCCTCCGCAAACGCCA
>CAYYXP010000179.1:0-2997 GCA_964475685.1 uncultured Gemmatimonadaceae bacterium
AAACCGACGTCCGCCTCGGTGTAGGGACGGCGGGCGCTGTCGGCCCGGGCCTGGGCGATGGCCGCCTGCTGGCCCCCATCGGCGGCCGCCGGCTGGGGGGAAGGCTGTGGCGCCCCCCCCGCGGGGTGGCTGCAGGCGGCGGTGGCGGCCAGGGCCAGGGCGATCCATCGAGCGTGTGGTGGTTTCATGCGGGACGGATAGTAGCGACACCCGGGCCGGGCCGGAACCCGTAGCCGGCTGGCGCAGGGCCCGGAGGTTCGCCATCATAATGCGCCTCGACCCCGGCCCCGTTGTTCGACCAACACCCAAGGAGAGACCATGCCCTCCCCGCTGTCCCGTGCGCTGCTGCTCGCCACCGCCGCGCTCGTCGGCTGCAAGTCGGACAAGCCGCCTGCAGACAACGCCGCCGCTGTGCCGCCTGCCGCCGCCAGCGCCGCCACCATCACCGTCACCGCGACGGATTTCAAGCTGGATCTGCCCGCGACGATCCCTGCCGGTCTGGTGACGCTCCGCCTGGTGAACAACGGCCAGGAGGTCCACCAGGCCCAGCTGATCCGGCTCGACGACGGCAAGACGGTGGCCGATTTCGAGGCGGCGATGAAACTGGCAGGCCCGCCACCCTCCTGGATGAAGTCGGCCGGCGGCCCGACGGCCGCCGCCCCCGGACAGGAGGCGTCGACGACGCAGGTGCTGACCCCGGGGCAGTATGTGGCGACCTGCCACATCCCGAGCCCAGATGGGGTTCTGCATTCGATGAAGGGGATGGTCCAGCCGTTCGAGGTGACCGCCGGGGCCGCTGCGGCGGCGCTTCCCGTCGCCGGCGACACGGTGCGCCTGGTTGACTTTGCCTTCGAGCAGTCGCGGCCGCTCACGGCCGGGCACCACACCATCCTGGTGGAGAACGCCGGCCCGCAGGACCACGAGCTGGTGCTGCTCAAGCTCCCGCCGGGAAAGTCGGTGGAGGACTTCGGGGCCTGGGTCGCCCCCGGCGGCATGCAGGGGCCGCCGCCTGCGATGCCGTTTGGCGGTCTGGCCGTGATCGCCGTGGGGGAAACCGCGGTACTCGAGGTGGATCTGAGTCCGGGGGCCTATGGGTTCATCTGCTTCGTGCCGGACATGAAGGACGGGAAGATGCACTTCATGCACGGGATGATGAAGCAGATCACAGTGGAGTGACCGGGCTGGGCTGCGGGCCTTATCCGGTCCATGAACCGGGTTTCATCCGCGGCTCACAGCCCCATCACGGGCCGCCTCGTAGGTTGGACACACATCCAGCCGCGAGGCGGGAATGTTCGACGTGCTCATCGCGTCCGCAGCCCACCGGGAGGTCCGGGCGGGCACCGTCACCACCTCCATGATCACGCACGCCTTGCTGATCATGCTTGCCGTATCCGCCACGCGGGCAGCGCTCGAAAACCCGCGGGTACTCACCGCCGACCCGGCCATCCTGCTGTTCGTGCCCAAGCCTCCCCCGCCACCGGAGCCCGAAGCCAAGCCGGAGCCGCCTGCGGTTACTCCCCTCGTCGCCGAGCCGCCGCCCAAGGGGTTCCAGACGGTCATGGCGCCGCGGGACATCCCGAACGTCATCCCGCCGGTGGACCTGACCCAGCGGCCGCTCGATCCTCGCGATTTCACCGGGCGTGGGGTGGAGGGCGGCCTGGCCAGCGGAGTAATCGGAGGCACCGGCACGGTGAATCCGGACGGGGCGTCCGATTTGAGCGCGATCTACGAGGCGAGCACGAGGGACGACCGGTTCGAGCAGGCCGTCGTGGTCTTTCAGCCGGTGCCGAGGTATCCTGTGGCGCTAGCCGCCGCGAGGATCGAGGGCAAGGTGGCCGTGGAGTTCGTGATCGATACCGCCGGCAAGGTCGAAGTCGGATCCATCCGGGTGCTGGAGAGCACCCATCAGGCCTTCGAGACCTCGGCTCGCGAGGCGATGACGGGGGCGACCTTCCGTCCCGCCCGCTTGAGCAATCACGCCGTTCGCCAACTCACCCGGCAGTCCATCCGGTTTGTGGCAACCCATTGAGGGCGCAACCGCCGAGGGCGGTCCACGATCGAGTGGCGAAACGATGGAGACCCGGCGTCACCCTGGTGGCACCGGGTTTCGGGTTGCCGGGTCACGTGACCCTCGACTGTGGCATCCTGTGAGTGCATTTTGAGTCGGTCCCGCCACCACCTGGAGCATCAATGAGCAGCCCGCCGTCCCGGATCGCGGACGCCCTGGCCGATCACTACCGGCTCGAGAACGAGATCGGCGCCGGAGGCATGGCCACGGTGTACCTCGCCGAAGACCTCCGGCACGATCGCCGCGTCGCGGTCAAGGTGCTCCGGCCCGAGCTGGCCGCCGTGATCGGCGCCGAGCGCTTCCTGGCCGAGATCAAGCTCACCGCCAATCTGCAGCACCCGCACATCCTCCCCCTGTTCGATTCCGGCGAGGCCGACGGCTTCCTCTACTACGTCATGCCCTTCGTCGAGGGGGAGTCGCTCCGCGACCGGCTCACCCGGGAAAAGCAGCTTCCCGTTGACGAGGCCATCCGGATCACCTGCGAAGTGGCCTCGGCGCTCGACTACGCCCACCGCCACGGGGTGATCCACCGGGACATCAAACCGGAGAACATCCTGATCCACGACGACCGGGCGCTGGTGGCCGACTTCGGGATCGCGCTGGCGGCGAGCAAGGCGGGCGGGGCGCGGATGACCGAGACCGGGATGTCCCTGGGCACGCCGACCTACATGAGCCCCGAGCAGGCGATGGGCGAGCGGGAGATCACGGCGCGGAGCGACGTCTACGCCCTGGGCTGCGTGCTGTACGAGGCGCTCACCGGCGACCCGCCGTTTTCCGGCTCCACTGCCCAGGCCATCGTGGCCCGGGTGGTGACCGAGAGCCCGCGACCGCTGATGCCTCAGCGGCACACCATCCCGCCGCACGTGGAGGCGGCGGTGCTCAAGGCCTTGGAGAAGCTCCCGGCCGACCGATTCGGGACGGCGGCGCAG
>CAYYXP010000180.1:0-8017 GCA_964475685.1 uncultured Gemmatimonadaceae bacterium
TTCGACGCCATCCGGTCCGATCCCCGGTTTGCGCGGCTGGTGGCCGGGATGCGCGTTCTCGAGACGCGGTAAGAGGTGGGGACCTCGACTGCTGCGATCCAGGTCCGGGGGGCCCGGCCAACCCATGTTCTCGCACATACATTCGGTAGACAGTCGGCAAGACGGCCCGCGACTTCTTCGCGACCCGGTTCAACAAGATCACCTAGGCGGTCGCCGGCCGTGTGGCCATGAAGAGTACTGCCTTCACACCGTAGGCTTCTGCGGAGTTCTGGGTCGCGGGCTTTCTGAACCTGAAATGCGGCACCACTACCGAGCGAACCCGTGTGAACCCGGACTCCTCAAGAAGCCTGAACATCTCTCCTTCCAGGAGAGCGCCTCCAATTCAGCTGGCCCAAAGCTTGGGGTCGTTTACGATCGACTGCGACAGCTGCTTCGCGCTGACGATGTCCGTGATGGAAAGGCGTCCCCCCGGTTTGAGCACCCGGAACAGTTCTTCGATCACCTTCCGCTTCCTGAAAGACAAGTTTATCACGCCGTTGGAGATGACGACGTCCGCGGACTCGTCGGGCAAGGGGATGTCCTCCATCCGACCTTGATGGCATTCCATCCGTGAGCCGGAAGCTGCCGCATGTGCCTGTGCCTTGAGACACATCGATGGGTTGAGGTCGACGCCGATCACCTTTCCGGAAGCGCCCGCGCTCCACGACGCAATGATCGCGTCGAGCCCCGCGCCACTCCCCAAGTCCACGACGGTCTCGCCTGGCTGGATCGCACTCCGCAGGTGCGGGTTACCTACGCCGGCAAAGGATGCCACGGCCCCTGCCGGGGCGCGGTCGAGCCACGCCGGATCATATCCGAACAGTTCGGCAGCCTCGCGACCGTGGAAGAAGTGGTACTCTCCCTCTGGCTTGTCTGCCACGTCTTGATACATGCGGATGATCTCGTCCTTCAGGACGGCTTCCAGCGATTCTTGGGCTGTGACCGCGTCCGTCATCGCACTTCCCCCCCTCCGTGTTTGGCGCCAAGGTGCTCCAGGTCGCGACCAAACTGCTATCATCGACTGTCCGGACTGTCCCGGCTATAGTACCCTCTTCAGCCGAAACCGGAAAGAATGCAAGGCCTGCCCGGCCGCCCCAGCTCTTGCCCCGGATTTTGGGGAGGCAGATACACCGCCGCGCTTGGCGCTCCTTGGGCGGCATCGCTCCTCTTGGGTCCACTCTCCTGGCGCACGGCCGAGCACCCCGGTCTCCTAGCGAGGTTACCATGCAGGGCAAGACTGCTCTGATCCTCGGTGGCGGCGTCGGCGGGCTCGTTGCGGCCGATAGGCTCCGCCGGGCATTGCCGCGCGAGCACCGGGTGATCCTGATCGAACGGGAGCGCCAGCATCTCTTCCAGCCCTCGTTGCTCTGGGTCGCGGTCGGGGACCGCCGTCCGGAACGGATCCAGCGACCGCTCGATCGCCTGGCGCGGAAGCGAGTCGAACTGGTGAAGGCGACGGTGGAGGCCATCGACCCGTCGCGCCGCGTGGTGACTGCGGGGGGGCGGGAGTACACGGGCGACGCGGTGATTGTCGCGCTGGGAGCTGAGCTGGCGCCGGAGACCATTCCCGGGCTCGCCGACGGAGGCCACAACCTCTACACCGTCGGCGGGGCGACGTCGATTCGAGACGCACTGCAGTTCTTTCGAGGCGGACGGGTGGCGATCCTCACAGCGGCGCCAGCCTACAAGTGTCCCGCCGCCCCGTACGAGGCCGCGATGCTCGTGGAAGCGTGGCTCCGGCGCCACGGGCAGAGGAAGTCGACCGAACTCGACTTCTATGCGGCCGAGCCCGGACCCATGGGGGTCGCCGGGCCTGCCGTCTCCAGCGCTGTCAGGCAGATGGTGGAGAGCCACGGCATCCGCTATCACCCCGAGCATCAGCTGGTGAGCGTGGACCCGGGCGCCCGGAACCTCGCGTTCGCCAATGGGACGACCGCGGGGTACGACCTCCTGATCTACGTCCCGCCGCACCGGGCGCCTGCCGTGGTGCGCCGCTCCGGGCTCGCTCCGGAAGGGGGATGGATCGGGGTGAACCGTGGCACCTTCGAGACTGCAGTGCCAGGCGTCTATGCCATCGGCGATGTGACGACCGTTCCGCTCACGATGGGTAAGCCACTCCCCAAGGCCGGTGTCTTCGCTCACCGTCAAGCGGAGGTCGTCGCTGCGAACCTCACGGCGCTGTGGACAGGTTCCGGAGTTCGCCAGACATTCGACGGGCATGGGGAGTGCTTTCTCGAGACGGGCGATGGCCGGGCGGGTTTCGGTACGGGAAACTTCTATGCCGAACCGGTGCCGCAGATCACTCTCAAAGGGCCGAACCGCTTCTGGCACTGGGGGAAGGTGCTCTTCGAGTGGAAATGGCTGCAGGGGTGGCTTTAGTTACGGTCGAGTTTAATCCCGGCACCTTCTCGACCGCACCCAATCTGAGCGGCTCTGCAGGTGCGCTGACCCGAAGTGCGCTTGTTCTCCGCTCAACATGAAGACATCTTCATCTTGAGTTCATCCCCGCCCTATCTCTCCGCGGGTATCGTTGCCCAACGGAAGATTCCCTGGTGGAGACCCGATGAACCGCACCCGCTCACCGCTCGCGCTGCTGCTGGCCGCGACGCTTCTCGTTCCCGGAGAAGTGCGCATGGTCACGGGCAGGTGCTCGCCGGAACCCCACGCCGGCGGCGCGATGTTGGAGATGCAGGCTCAGCATCCGGCCTCGCACCAAGCGCCGAGTTGCGCGGCTCATCACCCCGGCCAGTACCCCGAACCCGGCGGCATGCAGCACTGCACCGCACCCGGCACCTGCGCCGCAGGCGTGGCCCTGCTGGAGGCCTTCCCCCCGCTGCGTGAGGGACAGGCCGAGGTCACCGCACCGGCCCTCTTCCCGGCTACGCCAAACAGCCACGTCGCGCCTCCGGGCACCCCCCCTCCCCGCCAATAGCGCCAGCCACATCCCCCGGCGGCAGCATGCTGGGTGGATCACGTCGTCACCCGTGGGGCCGGCATTCAGACTCCCTCGGTGCGCGACACTCAACTCACACAGTCGCTCGAACCGGATGGCCCGCCCGGCAGCACCGGCCGGACCACCGTGAACGATCGACAGGAGGATTCCATGACTACTCGTACCTTGATGGTCGCCGCGCTGTTCGCCGCGGCCATCCAGCTCCCGGCACTCGCCCAGCAGGAGGTTCCGCAATCACTGGAGAACCTGAAGCCGCATGAGATCGTCGAAGCGGTCATCAGCGAGGCCGGCACGACGGGACTCACCGCGGACCAGGTGAAGCGCCTCGATGACCTGCACGTGTCGGTGCGCGACGAGCGGCACCGCTGGGCGCCAACGCCGGGGAACAAGGCGCACCAGGCCCTCCAGATGAAGCCCATGATCTCGCAGGAGCGTGCCTACACGGACGCGCTGGCGATCCTGACCCTCACCCAGCGGGAGCAACTCGAGCGGACCTTCGGTGCGCCGGGGTACGTGCCGACTGTCCCGTCGCTTGCGACGGCCGTGCCGCCCTCGTTCGAAGACCTCAAGCCCCATGAGATCGTCGAGGTGTTCGTGTCGGAGAGCGTCACCCTCGGGCTGAGCGCGCAACAGATCCGCGACCTCGATGCGCTGCATGTCGCCATCCGGGACGAGCCGCATCGGTACACCCGCCAGGCCCACGGCCCCAAGGGGCCGGAGCACATGATGATGGAGCCGATGATTTCGCAGCGGCGGGCGTACAACGACGCGCTGTCGTACCTCACGCCCGGCCAGCAGGGCGGCGCAGCGCGCCGGTTTCGCGACCCCGCCTACCGGCCCCCGCAGAAGTCCGCGGCCAGGTAATGAAGCACCAACGATCGCGGTGGCGGGTCCCCCTGCGGGGGGCTCGCCCCGCCACTCTCGCGCTGTTCGCGTTGATCGCCGGGGAATCAGCCAGCGCGCAGGCCCGTCCCGATTCGCTCACCCTGCAGTCGGTGTACACGCAGCTCGATTCAGGGACCCCCCGCATCGCCGCCGTATCGGGGTCACCTCGTCTGCTTCTTAGCGAAGTCTACCGCTCCCTCGAGTCAGCGAGCCCACGCCTCAAAGCCGCTTGGCAGATGGCTATAGCTGCCGAGGCCCGCGTCAAGCCGGTAAGCACGCTCCCCGATCCGCAGATCCAATTCGGGCTGATGAACCGCAACCTCCCGGGCTTCGGGCTGCAGGACCCGCTCGGCATGAACCAGATTCAGCTGATGCAGATGCTCCCGATCGCCGGCCAGCTCGGCCTCGCCGGTCGGACTGCGAAGGCCCAGGCGGGGGCCGTGGCTGCCCGCGCCGCCGATCTTACCTGGGAGCTCCGTGCCCGTGCGGCAATGGGATTCTACGAGCTTTACCAGGTCGATCGAAGCATTGAGGTGGCGGTGACCACCCAGGGGCTCCTCCGTGACATCGGGACGACCGCGCGGACGATGTATTCCGTCGGCCAGGGCCGACAGGCCGACGTGCTGCGCGCCCAAGTCGAAGTCGACCGGATGACCGAAGAGATCGCGCGAATGCGTGCGATGCGTGACGCGGCGGCGGCCCGGTTGAATGCCCTTCTGGACCGGCCATCAGACACGGCGGTGCCGTCCCCGGCACTTCCACGGTTCCCGCCCAACTTGACGGCGCCCGACTCACTCGAGCGGCTGGCCCTGACCGGGAGACCGATGCTCACCGCCGGCGCCCTGGAGGTTGAGGCAGCCCTCGCCGCAGAGCGGCGGGCCCGCCGGGAGATTTGGCCCGACCTGCAACTCGGCGCCATCTACGGCCAGCGGCCGATGGCGGTCGGTACCGACCGCATGATCAGTCTGATGGTCGGCTTTTCGGTCCCGATCTGGGCCGGGCGCCGGCAACTGAAGATGCGTCAGGAAACCGAGGCCATGCGGCTTGGCGCCGAAGCGGAGCTCGGCGCGATGCGCGCCGAGACCCGGGGCCGTCTGGGTGAGCTGCTCGCGTCAGTTCGAAGAAGTCGAGACCTCCGCACGCTGTACCAAGGCACCATTCTGCCCCAGGCTCTTGCCACGGTCACTTCCACCCTCGCCGCGTACCGCGTCGGCGAAGTGGATCTGCCGATGCTGCTCGACGCCCAAATGACGGTCAACCGCTACCGCCAACAGGTCTTCCAACTGGAAGCCGAGGAGGGTACCGCACTCGCCGAGCTCGAAATGCTCCTGGGACAGTCGCTCTTTGATCCCACGCTGACCAACTCGGTGATACCGCCGGGAGAAGGACAATGATGATGCCCAGTGCTCCCACGGTTCCGACACCGGAGCCTTCACCTTTTCAGCCCGAAGCGCATCGAGGCGGCTCGCGATTCCGAGCCATCCTGGTGTTCGCCGGGGTACTCACCGCCGCCGCGTTCCTTACGTGGTACCTCAGTCAGCGGTCGGCACCCGCCTCCGAAGCGGACGGCCACAATCACGCGGCGGCCCCCACTTCCGACAGCGCCCGCGCGGTGATGCTTTCGACAGAAGCGGCCCAGAAGATCGGGGTGACCTATGCGCCAGTGCAACTGGGTCCTCTCGGTCGGGTGGTGCGCACCGTGGCGATCGTGAGTTACGACGAAACCCGGATCAAGTCGGTGACCACCCGGGTGGACGGGTGGGTCGACCAGCTCTACGTCAATTTTTCAGGTCAGGCCGTGCGCATTGGGGACCCACTGTTCGCGCTCTATTCCCCGATGCTCGTCGCCGCCCAGCAGGAGCTCCTGCTGGCCAGGCGGCTCCGCGGAGACGTCGCCGCCGGGACCGCTGATGCGATCCGGAGCTCCGCCGACCTGCTCGAATCAGCCCGCCGCAGGCTGCTCTATTGGGAAGTGCCACCGGACGAGGTTCGCCAGATCGAAGAGTCGGGTGCGATCCGGAAGGCCATCACCTTCCGGTCGCCGGTGAACGGTGTCGTGATCGAGAAATCCGTGCTCGCCGGGCAACGCATCATGGCCGGAGAAACTATCTATCAGATTGCCGACTTGAGCACCATCTGGCTGGATGGGGAGGTCTACGAGCGCGACCTCCCCTCCGTCCGGCTCGGCCGGAAAGTCGTCGCCGAGTTTCCGGCCCTTCCCGGCGGGCCCCGGACTGGCCGGATCTCCTACATCTATCCAACGATCAATCCGGAAACCCGAACGGCTCGCGTTCGAGTCACCCTGCCGAACCCCGGCCTCGCGCTCAAGCCGGGCATGTATGCCACCTTCAGCTTCGCAGCCGCAACCGAGCCGGTCCTGAGTGTGCCGCGCTCGGCCATTCTCTCCACCGGCAAGCGGAACCTGGTGTTCGTTCGTCTACCGGATGGAATGCTGGCGCCGCACGACGTCAGCATCGGCATTGCGACCGATGAGCGGATCGAGATCCTCTCCGGCCTGGCACTCGGTGATACGGTGGTGAGCTCGGCCACCTTCCTGGTGGACGCCGAATCGAATCTCGGCTCGCTACTCGGCGGCATGGGCAACATGCCGGGTATGGACCTGGCAGCACCCACAGCCGCGCCGAAGGCAGCCGCGAAGCCGGCGCCCGGTCCCGCCGCGCCGAGGCCCCCGAACGACACGATGAAGATGAAGATGCCGGACGCGGGCGATGACAACAGCAGCCATCCCACCCCCCAACGGAACTGACCGGCCATGCTCAAGCGGATCATCGACTGGTCGGTCGCGAACCTGCTGCTGGTCTCCCTCTTCACATTCGCCGCCATCGCCGGCGGCGTGTGGGCCATCGGCCGCACCCCGCTCGAGGCGCTCCCCGACCTGAGTGACGTCCAGGTCATCGTGCAGGCCGAATACAACGAGCAGGCCCCCCGCATCGTGGAGGATCAGGTCACCTATCCGATCGCGGCGGAGATGCTCAAGGTGCCCGGCTCCCGCACCGTCCGCGGCTACTCCTTCTTCGGCATCTCGTTCGTGTACGTCATCTTCGAGGACGGCACCGACCTCTACTGGGCCCGCTCCCGGGTGCTGGAATACCTCAGCGGCATCAAGGGCAAGTTGCCCGCGAATGTGACGCCGACGCTCGGACCGGATGCGACCGGGCTCGGGTGGGTGTACCAGTACGCCCTGGAGGACACCACCGGACGGAAGAACCTCGCCGAGCTGCGCAGCATCCAGGACTGGTACCTCCGCTACGCGCTCACCGCCGTACCGGGCGTCTCCGAAGTCGCGGCGATCGGCGGATTCGAAAAGCAGTACCAGGTCGATCTCGATCCGGCCAAGCTGCTGGGATACCGCATTCCGATCACGGCGGTGATGACGGCGATCCAGAACGCCAACGCCGACATCGGGGCGATGGTGGTCGAGCTCTCCGAGCGCGAGTACATGGTGCGAGGGCTCGGCTACCTCAAATCACTCGCCGACATCGAGAACGTGGTGGTGGGCGCCACCCAGAACGGGACGCCCATCCGCGTCGCCGAGCTCGGCCGGGTGAGTGTGGGACCCGCGGTCCGGCGCGGCATCGCCGAGCTCGACGGGCGAGGCGATGCGGTGGGCGGAATCGTGATCATGCGCTTCGGCCAGAACGCCCTCACCACCATCGGGCGGGTCAAGGACAGGATCACCGAGATCCAGCGGGGACTGCCCGAAGGGGTGGTGCTCACACCGGTGTACGACCGAAGCGATCTGATCCAGCGGGCCATCGAAAACCTCCGCGGGAAACTCATCGAGGAGAGCCTCGTCGTCGCGGCGGTGTGCATCATCTTTCTGCTCCACGCGCGGTCGGCGCTGGTGGCAATCCTGACCCTGCCGCTCGGCATCTTGATGGCCTTCATCGCCATGCGGTGGGTCGGGGTGGGCGCCGACATCATGTCGCTGGGCGGCATCGCGATCGCGATCGGAGCGATGGTCGACGCCGCGATCGTGATGATCGAAAACATGCACAAGCATCTGGAGCGCGCGGTGGATGCGAAGGAGCACGCAGCAGGCCGGGATCCGGCGGGGAGGGCGGTCGACACCTCGATTCTCACTCCCGCCGAGCGCTGGCAAGTCGTTCGAAACTCGGC
>CAYYXP010000181.1:0-3813 GCA_964475685.1 uncultured Gemmatimonadaceae bacterium
ACAGCATGTAGTGCCCCGGCGGGGCCAGGTTGGCGTCGAGCGGCGCGGTGACGGTGATCGCGCCGCTGCCGACCGAGAAGCCCGGCACGTTCATCCGCTGGTTCTGGTTGAACGAGTGGGTCACCGCGGAGAGGCGGATCAAGGTGACCCTGGCAATGCCGGCCGCGCTCCCGGTCTTCACCGTGAAGGCCTGACCATAGGCGACGGCGGCCGCTTACTTGCCCGACGCCGCCTTGAGCTGCTGGCTCCAGTTTTCCGCCACGACCAGCTCGCCCGGCTGTCCCGCCTCGCCCTCGCGCATCACCAGGAACCGCTTGTCGTCGGGGCTCACCGAGTAGGACGGCACCGGCCCGGGTGCGGAAAACTGTGTGGCCGAGAAGAGCGCCCGCTGCTTCCCCACCGAGAAGGTGGCACCCGGCTCGATGGCCGCCGATACCATGTCGCCCTTGGCGTTGATGTAGAACAGCTCCCGCCCGGTGCTCGACCAGGAGGGCTCGCCTCCGCCGGTGGTGGATACCTGCCACTTGGCCGACGCCGTCTCGGGGAACGGGCGGACGTACACCTCCGCCGTCCCCGATTCATTCGAGGAGTACGCCAGCCAGCGGCCGTCGGGCGAGAGCGCGGGGAAGAACTCACCGGCGGCCGAGGCGACGAGCGGCACGAGCGTGGTATCGCCCGCCTTGAGCCCCATGAGATCGGGGGTGCCCCCCGCCGCCGGCGCGGTACGGAGCAGCAGCCACTTCCCGTCCCGCGAGGCCACCACCTGTCCGATGTCGACGTCCGAATGGAACATCACCCGTGGGGAGCCGGTCCCGTCCGCGCGGCGGGTGTAGACCGGGCCGACCCCGCCGCCGGAGCGGTCCGAGATGTACAGGACGTCACGCCCGTCGGCCGACCAGCCGGGACGGCCACTCGAGGTGTCGGAGAAGGTGATCCGGGAGAACGGCCCCGAGGGGAGCTGCTTCACCCAGATGTCCCGGCGTCCGTCGCGCGTCAGGGCCACCGCGATCGCCTTGCCGTTGGGCGAGAGGCTCTGGGACCCGATCACGCCCTGCGGATCCCAGCCGGAGTCCGCCGGCGTCACCAGGCCCTCGCGGCTCACCCACGCCGCGCGCCGGGACCCCAGGGTGCCGCCGGTGGTATAGGCCAGCGTGCCGTTCGGGGCGAGCGCCAGGTCGATGTTGAAGCCGCCGTTCCGGACCCCGATCCCCTCGAGCAGGGCGATCGGCGCGCCGGTGAGCTGGAGCTTCTTCGCGTCGAACGGGATGCCGATAAGCTTGCCGTCCGACGTGACCACCAGGAGGTGGCCGGTCGGCGAGTAGGTCGCGTAGACCCCGCGGACGAGCGACTTGGCGGGGCCCTTCGGCAGCGGCATCGCCATGATCTCGAAGTCGGCCGGACCCTGCCCCACGTGGCGCAGCCGGAACAGGATGCCCTTTGCGCCGGGCAGGACGTGCACCCATTCGGTCGCGACTTCCTTGGCCTTCGGCTGGATCGTGTAGACCGGCTCGATCTCGCCGCCGGTGGACCGGATCCGGGCCACACCCGAGTCCACTTCGAAGTAGACGAAGCCGTCGTCGCCCCAGTCGCCGGAGCTGCTGTTGGCCTTGTCGGTCAGCGTCACGGTCGGGGCGCCGGCGAGCGACGCGATCCGCACCTCGTTGCCGTTCTTGATGAACCCCACCCGGTTGCCGTCCGGGGAGAAGAACGGGTTCGAGGCGTTCTCGGTGCCGGCGATCGGCGTGGCGTCGAGCTGGTCGATGCGCCGGAGCCAGAGGCGGGAGCCGCCCTCGGCGGGCCCGATGTAGGCCATCGCGCGGCCGTCGCGCGAGAGCGCGATCCGCGCCCCGCCCGACCCGTTCGGCGGCTGCAACGACTGACTCGCCTTGAGCGCGAGACTGAACTGGCTCAGGAGCGGCGCCGGTGCCGGGCGGAGCAAGGACCAGAGCAGGGCGGCGGTCACTACGAACAGGGCCGCGCCGAGCACCAGCACGAGCGGGCTCGGCCGACGGCGCACCGCCGAGCGAGCCGGCGCGCCCGCCTCGGCCGCCGGCATCGACACCGTGGAGGCGTACGATTTGTCGCGGAGCGCCTCCGCGAACTCGGCGGCGGTGGCTAAGCGGTCGGCCGGCAGCTTCTCCAGCGCCGTGAGCACCGCCGCCTCCACATTCGGCGGGATGGTGTGGCGCTGGGGGTGGAGCGGCCGGGGGCTCTCGGTCACCACCCGTGCCACCACGGCCTGCGCCGTCGACCCGGTGAACGGCGGGTCGCCAGTGAGCATCTCGTAGAGCACCGCGCCCAGCGCGTAGACGTCGGAGCGCGCCGTGATCTCCCGCTCGCCCATCGCCTGCTCGGGGCTCATGTAGTGCGGCGTGCCGAGCGACATCCCGGTCTCGGTCATCCGGGCGCCGCCCGCCTTGCTGGCGGCGAGCGCGATGCCGAAGTCGGCCACCAGCGCCTGGCCGTCGTGGAGCAGGATGTTCTCCGGCTTGATGTCGCGGTGGATCACCCCGTTCCGGTGGGCGTAGTCGAGCGCCGAGGCCACCTCGGTGGTGATCCGGACGGCGTCGGCGACGGGGAGCTGCTTCTCGCGGTTGAGCCGGTCGCGGAGCGTCTCGCCCTTGATGAACGGCATGACGTAGAACAGGTAGCCGTCGGCCTCGCCCGAGTCGAACAACGGCAGGATGTGCGGGTGCTGGAGGTTGGCGGTGAGCTTGATCTCGGCCAGGAACCGCTCCGCACCGATCACGGCGGCCAGCTCGGGCCGGAGGACCTTGAGGGCGACGCGGCGGTCGTGGCGCACATCCTCGGCGAGGTAGACGGTCGCCATGCCGCCGGCGCCGACCTCGCGGTCGAGACGGTAGCGGTCCGCCAGGGCGGATTGGAGACGGCCGAGGAGCTCGGGCATGGGCGCGTGCTTTGGTTGGGGACGCTGGAAGATGGGTTCGGAGGGGCGCGTCAGCTAGGGCCACGCGAGCGCAGCAACCTGTAGGCGAACGACGCCCGCCTCGAGCGCGCGTCGAGCTGATCCGAGACGTGCCAGAACAGGACGTCAGCGGCCGCTGGTTGGCCGGCCAATCCTGCTGCATCTTTTGCCATGATCGAGCGGCTGGACCGATGCCAATGAGCGGGATCTACGTGCAGTGCTCCGAATGCGGCAAGCGGGCGCTGAGCGTCGCCACCCGCTGTCCCCAATGCGGGCACGAATTTCCGCCCAGACCGCTGCCGCCGATGCGCCGCCCGGTCTATCTCAGGCGTTTCCTGGTCGTGCTGGCGGTGGCCGGGGTGGCGGCCGGGGTGATCGTGCTCGTCATGGCTGCCATCGAGAGGATCCGCAAGACCCCGGCGGAGCACGCGACGGCGGTGACGGAAGTGGGGCCGGAGACGGCGATAGGCGCCGCGTCACTGCCCGCGAGCGCGGGGGAACGTCGATTCGCCCGCACCTGGACCAAGGTGCGGACGCGACGGAGCAGCGCCGGGGAGGTCGCGGGCATTCTGCTGCCGGGGGATACGGTCCTGGTCGATTCGCTCCGCGGAGGGTGGTGGCTTGTCACCTTCGAGGGCAAAGTGGTGGGCTACGTCCATCAATCGACGCTGGAGATGGAGCCGGCGGCGCCAGGCCGGTAACCCCCTATGGCTGCGCGAGCTTGAACCGGAATCGCTGCTGAACCAGCTGGCGCACAGGCTTCCCCGCTCGCTTGGCCGGCCGGAACCGGGTCTCGCCGAGCGCGGTACGGACCGACTCGGTGAAGCGGGGTTCGTCGCTCTGCATCACCTCGATCGTGGTCGTATCCACCCGGCCCGTGGTGTCCA
>CAYYXP010000182.1:0-2090 GCA_964475685.1 uncultured Gemmatimonadaceae bacterium
TTCTCGAACAGCAGCTGCGCGACGACAGGAACCCCGGTGACGGCCCCGTCGAACCTGGCCGCGTCCATCACCTCCTCCACCGCCATCGCGCTCGGCTGGGACGACAACTCGGCGAACGAGACCGGGTTCGAGGTGTGGCGCTCGACCACCGGCGCCGCCGGCACCTACACCCTGCTGACAAGCGTGGCCGTCAACGCCACCAGCCACAACGACACCGGGCTCGCCCCCGGCACCGAGTATTGCTACCAGGTCAAGGCGCTCGGCGGCGGCATCACCCCGGAGTCCGCCTTCTCCAACAGCAGCTGCGCCACACCGATCATCGCGCGCGTCGTGCTCTTCGGCGACTCCAACACCGACCGATGCTCGGAAGACTGGGTGCCGGTTCTGGATCCCGCACGCAAATCGTCCTACGTCGGGGTCACGCCACGGCTGGGGCCCAACGCCGCGCACCTCGCCTGCTCCACACCCGGCAAGGTCGAGGCGAAGTGGCAGGCCATCCGGAACGATTCGATCCGCGCCGTGAATCACGGCATCGCTTCCACCTCGACCGGGGGGAACACCGGCGCGGCGGGCGACCCCAACACCAGCGACGCGGGCTCGCCCAATGCGCGGCGCGTGGTGGGAGGCTTCACACGGTTCGAGGCCGAGGTGCTGGGCGAAGGCTTCCCCTGGTCGGGGGGCGAGCTCACTAACGCGGAATTCCCGACCGGCGCCATCACCCGGGTCAACGCCTTCACCCCCGGCCCCCACGACTTCGCGTATGTCTCCATGGGGACCAACGACTTCACAACCGCTACTCACCCCGAGAGGAATCTGACCGCCGCCCAGACCGCGGCCAACCTCCGCTGGATGGCGGACCAGTGGATCGCGGCCGGGCGGGCGCCCGATCACTTCATCATCACCACGCTGCCGCCGCGGGACGACGCCATCTCCCCGGCCTCGGTCCCCGACCGGAACAACCTCATCCGGGCGCTGGCGACGGAGCTCGGCCTCCACCTGATCGATCTGTCCGCGCACGTCTCCGCCGACAACGGGGCCACCTGGCTGGGCGGGTTCGACATCGGCGACGGCACCCACTACAACGAGGTGGTGCGGGAGTGGCTGGCCGATCAGATCGTGACCTGGATGAATCAGACGGCGCCCTGAGAGGGGCCGTCGCTTGCCGCGAGGGGCGGCCCTGTCTATCGTTCAAGTGTCAAGTCGGCAAGCGGTTGCCGTCCCCACAGCAAATCGAAAGGGAGTCCCATGAGCTCGAGAGCGTGCTGGTCGAGAATGCCGGCGTTCCTCCTGTTCGCCGGCGTCGCCCTGCAACTCGGCTGCGGCAGCGACGGCCCCACAGCGCCCTCGGCCCCGGCGGCACCCTCCGGTCTCACCGTTCAGGTCCTCCCCTCCGGCGACATCGGGGTGAGCTGGACCGACAACTCGGACGACGAAGCGGGCTTCGAGGTCTGGCGCTCCACCACCGGCGTCGGCGGCACCTACACGCTGCTCACCACCGTCGCTGCCAACGCCACGAGTACCACCAACACCGGGCTCACGCCGGACACCGAGTACTGCTACCAGGTGCGGGCCACCGGCACCGGAGGCGCCCCCGCGTCGGCTTTCACCGCCGGCTCCTGCGCCACCACCGCCCCTCTTCCCCCCCCGGGAACGCCCAGCAACCTCACTGCCACAACGACCTCCGCCTCGGTGATCGCGCTGGCCTGGAGCGACAACTCCTCCGACGAGTCCGGCTTCGAGGTCCATCGCTCGACCACCGGCGCCTCGGGGACCTATACCCTGTTGGCGAGCCCGGCCGCGGACGCCACCAGCCACAACGACACCGGGCTGACCGCCGGTACCGAGTATTGCTACAAGGTCAAGGCCCTGGGCAGCGGCAGCGCCCCGGCGTCGGACTTCTCGAACAGCAGCTGCGCGACCACGGGGACGCCGGTGACGGCCCCGTCGAACCTGGCTGCGTCCATCACCTCGTCCACCGCCATCGCGCTCGCCTGGACCGACAACTCGGACGACGAAGGGGGCTTCGAGGTCTGGCGCTCCACCACCGGCGTCGGGGGCACCTACACGCTGCTCTCCACGGTGGCAGCCAA
>CAYYXP010000183.1:0-1908 GCA_964475685.1 uncultured Gemmatimonadaceae bacterium
CGCTCGCTCGCGGCGGTGGCGGTCGCGGCGCTCCTCGGGTGCTGGGCCCCGATCGTCATCTCCGCACTTCGGCATCAGAGTCCGGTCATGGCCGGGCTCAAGGGATCGTGGGTGCTGGCCGGCGGGGAAATCGTCGGGCTCGCGGCGCCGCTCGGCTTCGTCTGCCTCTGGCTCGCGATCCGGGAACATCGCATGGGAGGGGAACGATGACGTCCGCTGACTCGTTCGCCGGGCCAGGCCGGATCGGCCAGATCGCGGTGCCGGTGGCCGACCTCGACCGCGCCGCCGCCTTCTACGAGCATACGCTCGGTCTGCGGCTCCTGTTCCGCGCCCCGCCCGGGCTGGTCTTCTTCGATTGCGGCGGCGTCCGCCTCATGCTCACCCGGCCGGAAGGCGAGGAAGCAGGCACACGTTCGGCCATGATCTATTACCAGGTCCCGCACCTGACGGCGGCGTACGATACGCTCCGTGGCAGAGGCGTCGAGTTCGTACACGCTCCCCAGCTCATCGCGCGAATGCCCGACCACGATCTGTGGATGGCCATCTCCCAGGATTCGGAGGGGAACCTGCTCGGCCTCATGAGCGAGGTCCGCACGGCCGAGCCGGAGCGGCTGCCCCGGCTCGTGGCCGCCGCCGACCTGGTGCCCGGTGTTCCGGAGCGCTTCACCGGCGCCGTACGAGTGGGGACGGTGGTGGAAATGCCGGGCTCCCCGCTCTCCGTCTACGAGGTGCTGTTCGGGGCCGGAGCGCGAACGGTCTGGCATCGGCATGCCGGAGATCAGATTCTGGTCGGCCTGGACGGCGAGTGCTTCTTCCAGATCGAAGGCGAGGGGCGCCGGCTCCTTCCGCCCGGACGGTCGGTCAGGTTCCCGCAGGGGGTACGCCACTGGCATGGCGCGGGCCCTGAAGGAGCCGCGAGCCATCTGGCGTTGAACCAGGCCGGTGCGACGGAGTGGGGAGGCGAGGTCAGCGAGGCGGATTATCGTTCGACGCTCGCGGCGTCATGACATCTCACCCATGGAGCAATTGATGAAGCCTCCAGGCACCGCCAGGGCGATCACAAATCGTAGAGGAGGCGTCAGGCGGCTCCGCGCGATGCTGTGCGTGCTCGTCGTGTGGGGATGTGCCGCCCGCATGTCCGCCGAGGCGCCCCCCGGCGGCCGGGTCACCATCATCTACGACGCCTTCGGTGGGGGTCCAGGCCTCACCCAGGATTGGGGATTCTCCGCGCTGGTGGAATACGGCGGCAAGCGCATCCTCTTCGACACCGGTGACAACGCCTCCATCTTCGAGCGCAATGTGCGGGCGCTCAAGGTCGACCTGCGTCGCCTCGATTTCGTGGTCATCTCCCACCGCCACGGCGACCACGTTGCCGGCCTCAGCTACCTCCTGCGGGTCAATCCACATGTGAAGATTTACGCCCCCAGGGAAGGATTCGGCATCTTCGGCTCGAGCCTCCCGAGCACTTTCTACCGTCGGGACTCCACCCTTCCGGACTCCATGCGGTATTTCGAGGGCACTCCGGCGGACGTGCTCACCTTCGGGACGGTGTGGCCTGGGGCGAACGTCCAACTGGTGGACACGGTCACCCAGGTGGCGCCCGGCGTCTCCATCGTTTCGACCGTGTCTCACACACCGGGGACGCTTGAGTTGCGCGAGCTGTCGCTCGCAGTGAACACCCCCGAGGGCCTGATGGTCATGGTCGGGTGCTCCCATCCCGGGATCGAAACGATCCTCGATGCGTCGCGTGCTGTGGGGAGCCACGTCCGCGTCATCTTCGGGGGATTGCATCTGGTGACGACTCCGGACACGGCCATCGCGAGGATTGCGACGTCCATTCACGATGGCTGGCGGGTGGACGAGATCGCACCCGGCCACTGCACCGGCGAGCCCACGTTTGCGGCGTTC
>CAYYXP010000184.1:0-2763 GCA_964475685.1 uncultured Gemmatimonadaceae bacterium
AGGGTCTCCCCCTCAACGTAGGGCATCACGTAATACAGGAAGCTGTCCGCTTCTCCCGAGTCGTGCAGGGGCAGGATGTGGGGATGCTGCAGGTTGGCGGTGACCTCGATCTCCTTGAGGAACCGCTCGGCGCCAATCATCACCGCCAGCTCCGGGCGCAGCACCTTGAGCGCCACCCGGCGGTTGTGCTTGAGGTCGCGGGCCAGGTACACCGTGGCCATCCCACCCTGGCCCAGCTCCCGCTCGATGCCGTACCGGTCGGCCAAGGCGGTGGTGAGGCGGGCGAGGGCGTCCGCCATCCTACTGCCGTCCAACGGTGGCCTCGAGCTCGATGCCCCAGTTTCGGATGACGCGCAGCTCGGGGGCCGAGGCGGGATCGGACTCGAACATCAGGAAGTGCTGCCCGTCGGGCATCACGTCGTAGCTGCGGTCGCCGAACAGGTCTTCCTCGAACGAGCCGCGGAACAACTCCCGGGGCGTTCCCACCTCAAGGGCCGGCGTCGTCCTGATGGTGACCGCCATCATGCGCGGGCCGTTGCGGTAGTAGAGCTCTCCTCCATTCGGTCGCCAGGCGGCCTCGGTGCCTCCCTCGGTGGAAACGGGGCGCTTCTGGCTGAGGTCGGGATAGGAGACGACGTACACCTGCATCCGTCCGGTCTCGTTGGACTGGTAGGCCAGCCAGCGGCCGTCTGGGGAAAACCGCGCGTTGCGCGCAAGCGCTGTCCCCGCGATCCGGGTCACCGGCCGCAGGGTCTGCGCGCTGTCCAGATCCAGCACCGACACGTTCATGCCGACTGGTCCGCCGTAGACCGCCAGATGGCGTCCGTTGGAGGACCAGTCGCTGGGCCAGTCGTCGCCGATGCCGGAATGGACCGGGTGCTCGTCCCCGGTGCCGTCGACGTTTCGCCACACGAGCCGATTCCAGCCGGTAGACGTGTCGAGCACGGAGTGCGCGATGCGCCGGCCATCGGGGGACCATTGCGGCTCGGTGATTTCCGCGTTCGTCGTCAGCCGAACCCATCCGCCGCTCCGCAGATCCAGAACCCACGCATCGCCGTCGCGCTGTACGGCGAGGCGGGTGCCGTCCGGCGAGAGCCGGGGGTGGCGGTAGTGGCTTGCCTCGACGGGCAGCCGTGTGGCCGACCCCGAACGATTCACCAGCGCGAGGAACCGCTCCGGGACCTTCGGAAAGCTGTAATAGGCAACGTCGCCGCGGCTGTTCACTGTGAGAGCAGAGGTGGCGCCGTCGAGCACCGGGAGGGGCTTCCCGCGGGTACGCCCGCGTGCGAGATCGTACCGCGTTGCGACGATCTCGTTACCGGGGCGAGAAATGAGGTAACCCGGCTCGACGTAGATGCCCGATGCATCGCCGGGCAGCTGGTGCCACTGAGTTTCGCCCGGCTTCAAGGCGGCCAGATGCGCGCCGGTCTGCGTCTGCATCCGGGTGTCAATGGTGAACAGGAGCCGTCCGTCCGCCAGCTCCTGCGGCGAGTCATGGAGGTACTCTCCGGCAGACGTGTCGGGTTCGGTCAGCGGCGACAGGGGACCGCCGTGATCGGGCACCGCGTAGAGTCCCCGCGCGTCGCTCACCAGCACGATGCTGCCGTTGCGCCGCCACACCGCTCCCGAGCGCCAGAACGGAACGTCGGCGATCGTGGCCGGCTGTCCCCCGGCGAGTGGCACCTTCCGGAGTTGGCGGGACCGGGTGTAGAACCCGACCCATGCGCCATCCGGCGAAAAGAACGGGTAGGTGGCATCGTCGCTACCCTGGATGGCCTCGGCCCGAAAGCCGTCCACCGGCCGCCGGTAAAGCTGGGTGGTCCCGCCGCTCGCCGCGGCGAACACCACGGTGCGACCGTCGGGAGACAGCGCCGGCCACCCCGGGTGCTGGAGAAAGGTGGTGGCGGCCGGAGCCGGCACGCTCACGTGGAGCGCCGGTTCCGCCACCGGACGCAGCCATGCCCAGGCCGCGAACGGCACCGCGAGGGCGGCCAGGGCACCGAGCGCCACGGCCCGCCATTTCCACGAAACCCCGGCCGTCGCGGTGCCGGACGCCGCGGACCGGCGTCGGCTGGTGCCCACGCCGCCCGGCACTCCGTGAAGAGCTGCGGCGAACTCCGCCGCGCCGGCGAAGCGATCGGCCGGCAGCTTGGCGAGGGCGGTCAGTACCGCGTCCTCGATCTCCTCCGGCACGGTCTCGCGGGCAGTCGAAGGGGGCACGGGTTTGTCCGTCATCACCTTGGCCACGATCGCCTGGGCGGTGGGGCCGGTGAACGGCGGCTCGCCGATCAGCATCTCGTAGAGCACGCACCCCAGGGCGTATACATCGGTCCGCGCATCCAGGGTCCGTTCCCCCATCGCCTGCTCGGGGCTCATGTAATGCGGAGTGCCGAGGCTCATGCCGGTCTCGGTCATCCGGGTGTCGCCCGCTTTGCTCGCCGCGAGCTCGATGCCGAAGTCGGCCACGAGTGCGGAGCCGTCGTGGAGCAGGATGTTCTCCGGTTTGATGTCGCGGTGGATGACGTTGTGCCGGTGGGCGTAGTCGAGGGCGCCGGCCACCTCGGTTGTGATCCGCACTGCGTCGGCGATCGAGAGCTGCTTCTCACGCACGAGGCGGTCGCGGAGCGACTCGCCCTCGACGAACGGCATGACGTAGAAGACGGTGCCGTTGACTTCGCCGGAGTCGTGGAGAGCGAGGATGTGGGGGTGCTGCAGATTGGCGGTGGTCTTGATCTCGGCGAGGAACCGCTCGGCGCCGATGAC
>CAYYXP010000185.1:0-41485 GCA_964475685.1 uncultured Gemmatimonadaceae bacterium
CACGATTGTTCTGGACATGGTCGCCGTCGCTGTCGGGAATCGGCTTGCTGCCGAGCATCAGGCTGAGGCCCAGGCTCACCCCGAAATTGGTGAGGCTCTTGGTGCTGCTCTTGTTGCTGTTGAGCTCCGCCTCGCCCCGGACCATGAGGGTGGGAGTCAACCCGACGCGGAGTCCCAGCCCACCGAGCACGGACCCCCCGCTCCCGCAGATGGTACGGACGCCGGTGCAATCACCCCCGTACTTGGTGGACCCGGCGCCCGCCTTCAGGTAGAAGGAGTTCCTGGTGCCGATGAGAATGTTGTAGAGCAGGGAACCGCTGAAGGTGCGGGCGTTCACGCCCACGGAGGTGGTGTTGCCCAGCAGGTCGGTGACGGTGGTCTTGGGCTTGGCGAAGGTACTGGCCAGTTCCACGGAGAAGTTGGCCGGCAGCCACACTCCGAGCCGGCCGACTCCGCCGAGGGCCGCGTCGAGGTCGGTCGCGTTGTCGTACGACTGGTAGGCTCCCGCCGCTCCCAGCTCGATCAGGTACTTCCGTTGCTGCGCGGCAAGTGGGCCCACGCAAAGCACGAGCAGCGCGAGGGCGGCAGGAAGCCGGCGTCGGGCAGTTCGTGGGTAGGTTCGCATGGCTCAAATAGATAGAGCGTCCCGCCTGCCCTGACAAGGAGTCCCCGTCACCGGCACCGCTTCCCCTTGGCACCGACCAGCGCCGCCGCTACGATTCGCGGCACAGACGTGAGAACATGACCCGAGAGGATGGCCCCGTGCTCGTCACGATCAAGTACTGCGTCGTCTGAAACTACCAGCCCCGAGCCGCCGGTCTGGCGGCTGAGCTGGAGCAAGCCTTTCCCGGCACCGAGGTCCGCCTCGTGGAGTCGTCGGGCGGCGTGTTCGACGTGACGGTGGATGGGCGTCTCGTGTTCTCCAAGAAGGCAATCGGACGCCACGCCGAGCCGGGAGAGATCGTGCGACTGATGGGGCGCGCTCCCTGAATGCGCATCGCCATCTCCACCGGGGGAGGCGATGCCCCGGGTCTGAACGCGGTCATTCGTGCGGTCGTGCTCTCCGCCTACCATCGTGGCTGGAAGTCGTACGGCATTCAGCGCGGGTACGAGGGTCTCCTCAGCTTTAACGGCGTCGTTCCCCTCGGTCCCGGCGAGGTTCGCGGGATCACCCACCTCGGCGGCACCATCCTCGGCACCACCAGTCGCGGCAATCCCTTCCTCTACGTCATGAAGGACGAGGCGGGGAAGGAGTACGAGACCGATCGTTCCGACGACCTGATCGCCGCGTTCCGGGCGAGCGGGTTCGACGCCCTCGTCTCCATCGGCGGCGACGGCAGCCTGCAGATCTCGCACGATCTCTGGCGGAAGGGGCTGCCGGTGGTGTGCGTCCCCAAGACCATCGACAACGACGTGAGCGGCACCCAGCGGACCTTCGGCTTCGATACCGCCGTGAGCACGGCCACGGATGCGATCGACAAGCTGCATTCCACCGCCGAGAGCCACAACCGGGTGATCGTCGTCGAGCTGATGGGGCGGTACGCGGGGTGGATCGCGCTCTATAGCGGCCTCTCCGGAAGCGCGGACGTCATCCTGATTCCCGAGATCCCGTTCGACATGGACAAGGTCTGCGAGAAGATCCGCGGCCGGGAGGCCGCGGGCCGGCGCTTCAGCATCGTCGTGGTGGCCGAGGGGGCGCGCCCTCGGGACGGCACCATCGAGCTGGTGGAACGCCGGGGCGTCGGGACGGTGGACCGGCTGGGCGGAATCGGCAGCAAGGTGGCGCAGACGATCGAGCGGCTCACCGGCAAGGAAACCCGCACCCTGGTGCTGGGGCACCTGCAGCGCGGCGGGTCGCCCACGACCTACGACCGCCTCCTCGCCCTGCGCTTCGGCGCCGCGGCTGTCCGCGCCATCGCCGACGGCGCGTTCGGCATCATGGTGGGGCTCAACGGCCCCGACATCACCCGGGTACCGCTGGAACAGGTCGTGGGCAAGGCGAAGAACGTCCCGCTCGACTGCGATACTATCCGCACGGTCCGCGAGCTCGGAATCAGCCTGGGTGATTGATCCGCGCTACCCGGCCAGTCCGGCCGGCGACACCGTGGACGTGGTGCACGGCGAGAGCATTCCAGACCCGTACCGCTGGCTCGAAGTTGGCGACTCCGCCGAAACGAGGAGCTGGACCGGGCAACAGAACGCCCTGACCGAGGCGTACCTCGCGGCTCACCCCGCCCGGGCGGGCATCCGGAGCCGGCTCGACCAGCTGCTCGCGATCGGCACCCTCAGCGTGCCGGTTCCGGCGCGCGGCCGCTACTTCTACCATCGCCGCGACGGACGCCAGAACCAGCACGTCCTCTACGTGCGTGACGGTGCGGACGGAGCCGACCGCGCCCTGGTGGACCCCAACCTGCTCGATGCCGGAGGCACCGTCGCCCTCGACTGGTACTACCCCAGCGAGGACGGAAAGCTCCTGGCGTACGGTCTCTCGGAGAACGGGAGCGAGCAGAGCGTCCTCTTTGTGCTCGACGTGGGTACCGGGCGGCAGCTCCCCGACCGGATTCCGCACACCCGCTCCGCCGACCTGGCCTGGCTCCCCGACGGCTCCGGTTTCTACTACACGCGGTATCCCGCACCCGGCGAGGTTCCAGAAGGGGAAGAGCACTATCACCGCTCCGTCTTCCTCCACCTGCTCGGGGCCGACCCGTTGCAGGACGCGCTGGTCTTCAAGCCCGCGCGCAAGGAGTACTGGCTGGGCATCGGATTGTCCCACGATGGGCGGTGGCTCCTCATCCGCGTGGCCCGCACCTTCGACGAAACCGACCTCTACATCCGCGATCTGCACACCGGAGGGCCGCTGGTACCGGTCGCGGAAAATGTGGCCGCGTCGTTCGACGGGGTGGTGGTGCGCGGGCGGCTCTTCCTGCGCACCAATCTCGACGCGCCCACCTACCGGCTGTACGACGTTGACCCCGAGCGTCCGGAGCGCGCGGCGTGGCGTGAGCTGGTCCCGCCGCGGGAAGACGCCGTCCTCGAGGGGGTGCGCGTCACCGCCGACCGGATCGCCTTGAGCTATCTCGAGCACGCATCGTCCCGCTTGCGCCTCGCCGGCCTCGACGGCCGCGTCGTTCGAGAAATCGACCTCCCGGTCCTCGGCAGCCTCTTCGGTGTGGGGGGAGAGTGGGACGGACGCGAGCTCTTCTACGGCTTCTCCTCCTACACCGTGCCTCCGAGCGTCTACCGGATCGATCTCGAGACCGGAGTGCAGACGCTCTGGGGGCGGGTGGAGGCCGACGTCGATCTGGGGAGGTTCGAGGTGCGCCAGGTCGCCGTTTCCTCGAGGGACGGGACGCGGGTCACGATGTTTCTCGTCCACGCGAAAGGGCTCGAGCGAACCGGTGACAATCCGGTCTACCTCACCGGCTACGGCGGGTTCAGCATCAGCATGACGCCGGCCTTCTCCCGCTCACTGCTGCTCTGGCTGGAGCGGGGCGGCCTGGTGGCCATACCCAACATCCGGGGCGGCGGGGAGTACGGAGAGAAGTGGCACCAGGACGGGATGATGGGAAAGAAGCAGAACAGCTTCGACGATTTCATCGCGGCCGCGGAGTGGCTGATCGCGGAGGGCTACACCCGGCCGGCCAGGCTGGCGGTGGCGGGGGGATCGAACGGCGGGCTCCTCATGGGCGCCGTTCTCACCCAGCGGTCCGACCTCTTCGGGGCGGTGGTGATCCAGGTGCCGCTGCTCGACATGCTGCGCTACCATCGGTTCCAGATCGCGCGGCTGTGGATTCCGGAATACGGCTCCCCCGACGAGCCTGAACAGTTCGCCTGGCTCCGCGCCTACTCGCCCTACCATCACGTGCGGGAAGGGGTGCCTTACCCGGCCGTGATGCTGGCCCCGGCCGAGAACGACACGAGGGTGGACCCGATGCACGCCCGCAAGATGGCAGCCCGGCTTCAGGCCTCGACCAGCTCGGGGCGGCCGGTGCTGCTGCGGCTGGAGGCCCGGGCCGGCCACGGGGCCGGGAAACCGCTCTCGAAGGTGCTCGACGAGATGACCGACACCTGGACGTTTGTGTTTTCGGAGCTTGGCGTTGAGGTTTAGCGGAGACTTCGACCAGAGGAGTACGACCTGATGGCCTATCGCGCCCGGCCGCCCGTGGCCACGGCTCATCCCGCTCAGTGGCTCGCGGTGCTCCGGATCGTCATCGGATTGTACTTCGCGAAGGCGATGCTGACCAAGATGACGATCGCGCTGGCGGGGGGCGTCGTCCCGGTCCCGGCAGTGCAGGAGCGCTGGCTGAGCGTCATGCCGCAGATCGTCGCCAAGCAGGCCGCGGGCAACCCGCTGGCGTTCTACAAACACTTTCTCGAAGACACCGTCCTCACCCACAGCGACCTGTTCGCCACCTTCACCGCTTGGGGCGAGGTGATCGTCGGGGTGGGTCTGACGCTCGGCCTGCTCACCGGGGTGGCGTCACTGTTGGGATGCCTGCTGGTGGTCAACTATGGATTGGCGACCCAGTGGATGTCCCCCGGGCAGCAAGGGTTCCACCTCGTCCTGTTCGTTCTTATGATCGCGTTCTTCTTTTCCCGCGCCGGCCGCACCTGGGGGCTCGACGGGTGGCTCGCCATCAACAAGCCTAAATCACCCCTGGTCCGCCGCCCCTTCTCCTAGTTCCGCCGGTTCAGCCACTCCTGCCACGCCGCGAACGTGAACGGCCGCCCCAGAAAGCGCTTCACCAGGCTGTCGGCCGGGGCCGATCCGCCGGGCGCGAGAATGTTGTCCCGGTAGCGGCGCGCCGGCCCGGCCGCGAACAGGTCGCGCCGGTCGAACCCGCTGAACAGGTCCTTCGCGATGACCTGAGACCACATGTAGGTGTAGTAGATGGCGGAGTATCCGTCGAGGTGGGTGAATGACGTCTGGAAATGGGTCTCCGGTATCGGGGGGAAGGGCGTGTACGCCCGGGTCACGGCGGTGATGATCGAATCGGCGTCGACCTGCGCGGCAGGCCGGTCATAGAGGGAGAGCGACACGCGGGCGTAGACCATTTGCTGGCGGACGTCGAGCGCCCGCCCGAAGTCGCTCGCGCGCCTCATCTGGCGGACTAAGTCGGCGGGAATCGGTTCGCCCGTCTGATGGTGCCGCGCGAAGGTGGCCAGCACCGCGGGGTCCCACGTCCATTCCTCCAGCATCTGCGAGGGCGCCTCGACGAAGTCCCATTCGGTGCGCACTCCGCCCACTCCGGCCCAGCGCTGGTGGCTGGCCAGGAGCGTGTGCATCAGGTGCCCGAATTCATGAAAGAGCGACACGACGTCGTCGTGCGTCATCAGCCCCGGCTCGCCGGCCGCGCCGCCCGGAAAATTGCAGACCAGCACGCCCTCGGGAAGGGCCCCGTCCGATGTGCCCGTTCGAATGGTGAATTGCGCGGCGTGCTCGAACTTTCCCGGGCGGGGATGCATGTCGAGATAGAACCGCCCTGCCAGCCGCCCGCCCTCCAGCATTTCCCACGCCTCGACCGATGGATCCCAGACCGGCGCCTCGCGCATCCGGCGGAAGGTGACGCCGAAGAGCCGGGCGGTGACATCCAGCACGCCCTGCTTCACCGCGTCGTAGGCGAGATAGGGACGGACACGCTGGGAGTCGAAGTCGAAATCGGCCCGGCGCACCAGCTCCCGGTAGTAGGCTGACTCCCAGCGTGTCACCTCCGTGGCCGCGGGATCGTCCTGCCGCTTGCGCTGGAGCAGCCGCTCGTAATCGGTGCGGGCGGCCTGGTCCGAGGCGACGACGATGCGATCGATGAAGGCCGAGGCGCTGGCGGCGGAGCCGACCATCTTGTCGGCGGTGATGTAATCGGCCCAGGAGGTGTAGCCGACGAGGCGGGCCAGCTCGTCGCGCCGGGCGATCATCTTCTCGAGCACGGCCTGATTGACCGGGTAGGCGCGGTTGTCGAACTCGATACGCAGCCGTTTCCGGAAGTCGGGGTTTCGCGCGTAAGTGAAAACGGGAAGCGCGTCGGGATAGGCGGTCGTCACGGTGACTCGCCCATCGGGGCCGGCAGGGTGTGATGCGATGAAATCGGCGGGGAGGCCGTCGAGATCGGCCGGGTTTGCCTCGACCTTCCGGACGTCGTCACGGATGTTGCGTGAGAAGGCCTGGCCTAGTTGCACGAGCTCCTCGCGGAGGGCCCGTATTTTCCGGCGGGCCGCGTCGTCCTTGTCCACGCCGGCGAGGCGGAAGGAGAGCAGCGTTCGCTCCACGTAGTGGCGCGTGACCGGGTCCGCACCGGCCAGGTCCATCGCCTCGAGCGCCTCGTACACCCCGCGATCGAGTGAGACCTCGGTGGACAGCTCGGAGGCACGGCCCTCGGCCGCCTCGGCCGTGGTGCGCATGACCGAATCGGGATGAACGGCGGCGATCAGGTGCGCCTCGTTGGCGGCGCCATCCATGTCGCGCTGGAGGTCGTCGTACGGCACGAGGGTGTTGGCGACCGTCCGCCTGCCGGTGGCCGCCAGCAGGCGGTCGCGGGTCTGGCGCGCCCGCGCCAGCCGGCGATCCACGCCGGCGGCGAGCTGCTCGGGAGTCGGGTGGCCGGACCAGAAGGGCCGCCGGCTCGCGCCCGTGTCCGGCGCCTGGACCTGGAGGGAGGTCGTCAGCAGCAGGGAGGAGAGGGCCGACAGGAGCATCGGCTCACCTCACCGTTCGTGGGCGTGCGCGCATCCCCCCGACGACACCGTCCGCTTCACAATGGGCATCCCGCGCGCTATAGACCACGCAGAACACGCCGTCGGATTGCCAGCGCTCGTACCACTTGCGCATGACGCCTCGATCCTGCGCCGAAAATGTGGTGGACGGGAGGGAGTCGGTGTACAGGTAGACATGGGTGTGAACCGTGCCCACCCACTCGGGGGGACCACACTGGTCCACTGCGCTCGTCGAGGAGATCCCCATCGAGTCGGCCTCTTCGGGAACCAGCGGGAGAATCCGGCTCACGAACACCGTGTCGTTCCGGATAGATGCGGCCAGGCACGCGACCCGTTCCTCCCTGGCCGCGACGCTGGACTCCCAGAGAGCGGAGAGCGCCCCACCCGCCTCGCGGGCGAATCGAAACCCCGGCGGGGCCGGACCCGGGGCCGCTGTGGCCTGCGCCTGTGCCTCCCTGGTCGGTGCGCAGAAGAGGAGCAGAGCGGCCGCCAGGCTTCGCACGGGGGCCTCAGTAGGTCGCGTTGGGAAAGATCAGGCTGCCGGATGGTCCGCTGAGCTCGCAATGCACGCCGGTCTCCGCGTAGAGGAGGCAGAAAGTCCCCTGGCTCCTCCATCGCTGGCCCCAGCTCAGCATCACTCCCCGGTCGGCGCCGGAGAACCTGGCATTGGGCTGGTGGCGGGAGTTCAACGCGATGTGAGTATGGACGGTGCCCTGCCAGGCCGGTGGGCCGCAGATGTCGAGCGAGGCCTTGGCCCCGACGGCGACCGAGTCCACCTCCTGGTTCTCGAGCGGCCGCACCCGGGTGATCCGAACGGTGTCGTTCTCGATCGTGCTGGCCAGGCAGGCCACCCGCTCGGTTCGGGACTCGAGGCTCGCCGCCCACAACCGATGCAGCTCGACTCGGGCGTCCGGCTCGATCAGGAAGGCGTCCGGCGCCGGACGGCCAAGGGCGGCCGCTCCGGCACCGAGCATTGCGAGGAGCGTGAGGCGCATCAGGGCGCCTGCCCTATGGCCACTCCCCACGGAAGCTTGCCCACGGGGATCTTCCTGGTGACCGTCAGGTCCTTCGTGTCCACGACGGTGACGTCGTTGGAGGGGCCGTTGGCGGTATAGAGCCGCCCGCCGTCGGGTGTGAGGGCGATGCCCCACGGCCGCTGCCCCACCGCCACCGACGCGATCACCGAATCGGTCGCAGGATCGATGACCGACACGGTCCCGCCGCGCCCGTTCGAGACATACACCCGCTGACCGTCAGGCGACACGAGGACGCCCATCGGCTTGGAGTCCTGGGGCATCGGGATGACCTTGAGCGCCTTGCGCGACGCGACGTCGATCACCCACACCGTGCCGTCGACTTCGGAGGCGACGTAGGCCCGTTTGCCGTCGGGGGTGAAGTCGAGCGACCGGGGCCGCCGGCCCACCTCGATCGAGCCCAGCAGCTTTCCCGTCCTGGTGTCGATCAGGGTGACGTTGTGATCGGTCTCTCCGGTCACCCAGACGGCGTTGCCATCGGGCTGGACCCGGACGCCCTCGGGTTCCGCGCCGACTTTCACTGTCGCGCTGATACTGCCGCTTGCCACATCCACGACGGTGGCGACGCCCGCGTCTTCGTTGGAAACGAAGAGCGTCGAACCGTCCTTGCTGATGTCGAAGGTCTCGGGGTCGGAACCGCCGGGAAGGACCCGGATCACCTTCCGGGTCGCGGCGTCCACCAGCGCGACGCCATCCTTGGTCTTGTCGGCTTTCAGCTTCTCGCATTCCCCCTCGGGCATCGTCGGGGGGCACCGGGGCGATCCGCTGAGCGCCACGAAGATCGTTCTGCCGTCGGGGGAAAGAAGAACCCCTCGCGGCCGGGTGCCGACGGGAATGCTGGCCACCACGGTGTCGGTTCGTGTGTCGATGACGCTGAGCTCCTCGGAGCCCTCGTTGGTGACGTAGGCGAGGAGGACGGGTTCCTCGGTGGGGGTGCTCGAAGCACGGGGGGCGTGACGCTGGCATGCGACGGCGACGGCCAGCACCGCGGCGAGCCTGAGACTGTCATTTCGCATCGAAGATTGCTTTGTCCCTGTTGCGGGCCTCGTCGAGACCCTTGATGAGGGAGACCCCGGTGGCGCCCCTGAAGTCGGCCCCCTCCAGATCCGCCTTGGAAACCCTCATGCCGGTCACATCGGCCTTGGTGAGGTCTGTCTGGACCAGCTCGGCGTTGTCCAGGTTGGCGCCGGCCAGCTTGGCTCCCGAGAGATTGGCATGGGAGAAGTCTGCCTTGAACAGATTGGTGCCCGAAAAATCGGCGCCGGAGAGGTTGGCCCCGACGAAGGTGGCCCTCATGACGCCCATGGACTGGTTGCCCGGATCGGCACCCGCGTTGGCGTTGCGCACGTTCGCGCCGGACAGGTTGGCCGCGCGGAGGTAGCCGATGATTCTCGTCTCCGAGAGGTTGGCCCCGCTCAGGTCGGCGGCTTCGATGATGGTGGCGAAGAGGCTTGCCCCCTGGAGATTGGCCCGCTGAAGGCGGGCCCGCCGGAGAACGGTGCCGTCGAGATTGGCCCCGGTAAGATCGGCGCCGGTGAGGACCGCGTCGGTAAGATCGCAGGCGAACAGGTTCGCACCCGCCATCTTCGCGTTCTCGAAGCGGGCGCCGGTGAGGTTGGCCTTCTTGAAATCGATTCCTGAGAGGTCGAGCCCGCTGAGGTCCGTCCGGGAAAGGTCGGGCGGCTCACTGCCGGTGTCCTGGGCCAGCCGGGCCTTGAGCCCGTCGAGGTCGAGGCGGACAGCGGGCGTATCGGCGGCCTGGATGGAGGGCCGGACGCCGTCCGGCCGCGCAGCTGCCGGAGCAGCCGTGGCCAGCGCCAGGGTAGCGAGGAGCGCGATCACCCTTCCCGTTTCACTGCCGGCCGCCCGGGCGCCAGCTTCGCGTCGCTGCGGGCCTTTACGTAGCTGTAGATGTTGTCGATCGTCCCCATCTCCATGCCAAGGGCGCACCACGCCGGCATCCCCTTGTCGGGCCGGCCGGCGCACACCGTTACGACGAAGAGTTCCTTGGTGGGCACCGGGCCGTCCGGCTTGAGCGACACGATCAGGTGCGGCGCGAACGACGTCCCCAGCGCGTCCTCGCCGTGACAGCGGGCGCAATTGAGATTGAACTGCTTCCACCCGTCGTAGACGGGTTGAGTCACAGTGTCTCGGGGGGCCTGGTGATACTGGTCCCGAAGGTCCTGGGCCTCGGCCCGTGAGGCCGCGAACGACAGGGCCAGTACGGCGCAGGCGCCCAGCATGGCATGGCGGACAGTGACGGCAACGGTCGGACGCATTCCTGGTCCTTTCGCAGGGAAATGGGAATCCGACACCACGAATCCTTCAGCTGCTCCAGGTCACCGGGCTACCCTCGCCGGCGGCATGGCGGCTCCCACCGCCTTGTCGCCCTCGGCCTCACCTGACGGTGGAGGATACACCGGCACGCCGTATTCCTCGAGCAAGGCGCGGATTTCCGGAGCCTTGCGGTCCAGCACTGCCTGCAGAGTATCTCTGAATTCCTTGTCGCCTCTCCGTACGGCCAGCCCCATGCTGTAGCGGAACGGCGTATCCGTCAGCGAGTCGCGGTCGGGCAGCGGCGTGAGGACCAGCGGTACGGGCGATTTCTTGGCGAAGTACCCGGCGAGCGGACCCCAGGCAATGGCGAGGTCGACGTCCTTGCTCGCGACCGCCTCGACGATGGCCTGGGGCCTGTTCCGGTCATCGAACCAGGTGCTGTACCCGGTGAGATTGCCCACCACTCCGTGCCGGCTCAGCGCCATGGCCGGCGGCGAGTTCTCGGCGTCTGACGTGTAGACGTTCACCCCGATCTTCAGCGTCTTGAGCCGGGGGTCGGCGAGCGACTGGACATCCTCGAGGCCGCTGCCCTTGCGGGCCACGAAGACGTACGCCGACCGGAAGTAGGGCCTGGTGGCGCCGGCGATGTCCAGTCCGGCGGGGGCCTCCATCGCCACGTCGCAGTACCGGCCGTTGAGAATCCGGAAGTACCCTCGCCGCACGGGATACCAGACATACTCGAGCTTGGCTCCCAGCTCCCGGGCGATCATGTCTGCCAGCTTGTTCTCGAACCCCTCGCCCTTGTCGTTCGACGAGGGCATGTTGTCCGGATCCGCGCACACCCGGATCAACCCGGGTTCCAGCGGGGCCGGGCGCTGGGCGCTCGCGGGGGCGGCCGGGAACAATCCGGCGAGTGCCGCCAGCGTGATGCACCACCGTTGCGTGAGGAGTCGAGTCATCGCCACCTGTCGTTGGCTGGGGGCTCCCCGGCCGGGTCGCGGCTCGGTCAGTGGGCCCGGGAACGCACACGGCGCCGGAGCGGACAGCACCCCGGCGCCGTGCCCATTCGTAATGTACTCCCAGCGAGGCCGGAGGCTATACCTCCGGCTCCGCCAGGGTGGTGCGAACTACTTGGCCATCATCGCGTTCTTGAGCCCGAAGACGGTCATGACGCCGCCCTGGTTGCTGAACTGGCCCGCGTCGCCGAAGGCGCCGAGCGCGCCGAGACCGGCGGTCGGATCTTCAGCGCCGATGCCCGCGGCCACGCCGATACCGGCCCAGCCGCCGATGCCCGAGTACACGGCGACATGCTGCTCGCCAGCGGGCGTAAGGTAGGTCATCGGGTTACCGATGATGCCGGACGGGGTCTTGAACTGCCAGAGGACCTTACCGGTCTTGGCATCGACGCCCTTGAGCCAGCCTTCCATGGTGCCGTAGAAGACGAGGCCGCCGGCCGTGGTGAGCGCCCCGCCATACGCTGCGAGGTTCTCCTTGATCTCCCACACCACGCTGCCCTTCATCGGATCCCAGGCGAAGAACCGGCCACGGTGGCCGCCGGGGCCCGGGAACATCCGCACGATCGCGCCGACGTACGGCTGACCGGACGTGTACTTCACCTCGACGCCCTCATAGTCCATGCAGATGTGGTTTGCCGGGACGTAGAAGAGGCCGGTGACCGGCGAGTACGCCGCCGGCTGCTGATCCTTGAAGCCGATGGCGGCCGGGCAGATGCCCTCGCCGTTCTTCTTCGAGGAGGTGCCGAACTTCGGATCCTTGACCGGAACGCCGGTGGCCACGACGCCCTCGACCGGGGTGCCGGTGCCGCCGTTCTTGGCCCAGTTGATCGGGCCGTACGCGTTGGCGACGATGACCTTGCCGTTGGTGCGGTCGACCGTGTAGCCGATGCCGTTACGGTCGAAGTGGGCGAGCAGCTTCTTGCCGCCGCTCTCGAAGAGGATGTTCTCGTTGACGCCGTCATAGTCCCACTCATCGTGCGGCGTCATCTGGTAGGCCCACTTCACCTGGCCGTTGTCCGGATTACGAGCGAACATCGTCATCGACCACTTGTTGTCGCCCGGCCGCTGGTCGGGGTTCCAGCTCCCCGGGTTGCCGACGCTGTAGTAGAAGAGGTCGAGCTCGGGGTCGTAGGAGTACCAGCCCCAAGTGGTGCCGCCGCCGATCTTCCACTCGTTGCCCTGCCACGTCGAGACACCGAGGTCCTTGCCCTTGTGCGACGGATAGTTGGCATTCGCGTCGCCGGTGATGAGGACTTCGTCGTCCGGGCCGGTGCTGTACCCGGTCCACTGGTGCGCGCCGGTGTTGGCGTCGAAGGCCGAGACCCGGCCGCGCACGCCGAACTCACCACCGGAGATGCCCGCGATCACGACTTCCTTGCCCGACTTGGTCTTGATGTAGATCGGGGCGTTGGTCATCGTGGCGCCCTGCTTGTAGCCGGTGGCCTCGACCCCGGCGTTCGACTTATCCGGATGCTTGGCCTTCCACAGCTCCTTGCCGGTCTTCGCGTCGAGCGCGATCAGCTCACCCTGCAGCGCCTGAATGTAGACCTTGCCGCTCGGGCTGTAGGCCGTCCCGCGGTTGACCAGGTCGCAGCACGCGATTGGAATCGCGTCGGGCGACTGGTTCGGCACGTACTTCCAGATCTGCGGCGCGCCGGCCTTTGCCAGATCAAGCGCGTACACGATGTTCGGGAAGGACGTGTTGACGTACATCACGTTGCCGATGACGAGGGGATTGCCCTCATGGCCGCGCAGCGTTCCGGTCGAGAAGGACCAGACCGGCCGCAGCTCGCCAACGTTGGCCGTCGTGATCTGCTTGAGCGGGCTGAACCGCTGCAAGCTGAAGTCACGGCCGGTCATCGTCCATTCGCCCTCTTTGCCGTTCAGGGTCCATGCCCCCGAACGAGCCGCCTGGGCGTTGGCGGACACGGCTACGGCTACTGTCAGCCCCGCCGCGATGCCGCCAGACAGCACCTTCTGGGTAAAGCGGTTCATAACTGACCTCAGGATGAAGGGTGGTTCTACTGCTCTACTGCATTTCGTTGTCACGGTGCTGCGAGTGCCGGAAAGAGGGACGATGAAGCTCACGGGGGACTGCGTTCAACTGTCGGCCCCCGCTCGCCGCGGGTGCCGTGGATCCAGCCGCGCACCACCGCGCCGCCGGAGCGGCGGGCCGTGCCGAAGCACGAAGCGGATGGGAGGGGACGGCTGTGCACTATGGTAACGCGCATGCCCCGCGCATTCGTGGGTTCCGTGGAGGAATTCGAAATGGAGCCAATGGTGGAAGCGAACGGGAACAAGCCCATCTCACCCCTTAGTGTCCTCGCTTGACTGCCTTGTTTCAATATAACGAACTGCGGCTGGGGAGGCGGTGAGTTCAGCGCACCGCCTGAAAGACTCTGTCGTTGCCTGGTCCGCCGGCTTGCCATGTCGGGGAGTGCGAGCGACCGGCTCCGGCGAACCCCGTTTACGCAACCGTCCAAGTTGTCACGTACGGGAGGCTTAGAGGGGCCAGTATACACCCTGCAAAATGAACTGTCAATCAGGCGCGGTGGCCGGCTGCTCCCGCCAGAGCCGGGCCCCCGAGTTGGCGAATCCGCCCTCGAAAACCCGCCCGTCGCTCCCGAGGGCGTTCTGGACTCGGTCGGCCAGCGTCCGCCCGGCGGTTTCCGTCGCTGCCAGGCCGTAGACCGCCGGTCCCCACGAGCTCTGACCCACCCCTGCCGCGCCCCATTCCGCCATCTTCGCGACAAGCGCCGAGGTGGGGCCGGGGGCGAAGATCCCGCCCTGTTCCGGCGCGAACCAGGCGCCCGTGATCCGCTGGACCGCAGAGAGCGCCGCCCCGAACCCGGCCAGGTCGTGCTCCACCAGGGCGGGGAGAAGCTGCATCAGCACCACGTGCGAAACCCGCTCCACCTCGGGTTCCGGAGGAGGAGGGAGCCGCCGGAACGCCGCCGCCTCCGCCTCACCACTCAATCCGGGGTCGCCGCGCGGAACCGCCACCACGCAGCGCCACGCCGCCGGAACCGGCACCCGCACCAGCAGCGGCGCGATTTCCTCCGATCCCGCCCGTCTTCCCCCCTCCACGATGAAGCCGCCGCGCGCGAATGTCCAGATGCCGATGGCCGAGCGCTCCCCCCGCGACACCGCCCGCGCCAGCTCCCCCGGGTCCTGCGGCAAGCCGTTCAGCTCCGCCAGCGCCAGGGCCACGGAGAGGCCGAGCTGCGTGCCGGACCCCAGGCCGCTGTGCGCCGGGATCGCCCGGTGGACCGTGAGCCGCGCCCCACCGGGGAGACCATGATGGGCCAGGAAGCGCCGCGCGAACTCCGCCGCCCGCCCCCCGTCCACCCCTTCGCCGGTGATCCGCTCGGCCGGTGACACCTCCAGCAGGAGCGATGGCTGCGGTACTGCGGCGCCGAGGCCGCCGAATCGCCGGCCGAGCGATCCCCGGAGGTCCAGCACGCCGAAATGGAGGCGCGCCGAGGCCTCGACGAAAACGCTATCGCGAGCGGACATAGTCGGTGAGCATCTCCATCGCTTCCTGCTCCCGCGGCCCCGCCGTCTTGTCCACGATCACTTGGAGCCGCGCGAATTCGTCGCGGATCTGCTCTCGCGGGAGAAGATGGGTGCGCGTGGCGAGAATGGCGGCCTCGAGGACGGCGTGCCGCGCCCGGTTGAAGCCGAGGAACTCCCGCCGCATGCCCTTGTGCCGCACCCGCGTCACGATCCGCGACCGGGGCGGGGTGGAATCGATCGATTCCGCTTCCACCTCGCGCCACGAGCAGGCCGCCTCGAGCACCGCCCCGCGGACGACCGTCGCCGGAACCCAGGGGAACTGCGGGCTCGAGATGGCGCCCTGGGCGAGGAGCATGGCGTCGTCGGTCAGGTTGACCACCGCCACGCCCGTCGCGCTGACGTTTCGGTAGGTCGTCGTCTCCAGGAAGGGCTTGAGCACGATCGTCTCCTCGCCCCACTCGACACCCATCGGCGCGAAGTTGATTCCCCCGGACGGGTCCATCGTCGTCACGATCGTCTCGATGATCAACGGACCAGCTCCGGCGGCGGAGGGTCCGAGGCCAAGGTGTTCTGGCTCGGCTCGAATGCCACCAGGGCCCCGTCGGCGGCAAGCGGCAGCGGACGCGGGGTCGCGGGGATGCCGTGCAGGAAGTGATCGATCAGGCGGTACCCGTGCTCGGTGAGGACCGACTCGGGATGGAACTGGACGCCGAACACCGGGTCGCGCGCATGCTGGACCGCCATGATCTCGCCGTCTTCCGAGGTGGCGATCACCTCGAGATCCGGAGGCACCGAGGCCGGCGCGATCACCAGCGAGTGATAGCGGGTGGCGCGAAACGGCGAGGGCAGGCCGGTGAAGAGGCCGGTCCCGCGATGATGGATCCGCGAGGTCTTCCCGTGCATCGGCCGCCCCGCCCGCACGATCTCGCCGCCGTAGGCGGCCCCGATGCACTGGTGGCCCAGGCAGACGCCGAGGACGGGGATGGTCCGCCCGGCCCGGGCCACCAGCTCGGTGGAAATCCCGGCCTCCGCGGGGGAGCAGGGCCCGGGCGAGATGATGATGTGCGACGGCGGGTCGGCCAGGATCTCGTCCACCGTCAGGGCGTCGTTCCGCCGGACGACCGGAGTCTCCCCCAGCTCGCGGACATAGCGCGCCAGGTTGTAGACGAACGAGTCGTAGTTGTCGATGAGGAGGATCATGCCAGAGTCTCGATGAGCGCCCGGGCCTTGTCCAGCGTCTCGCGATACTCCAGCTCGGGGTCCGAATCGGCGACGATGCCGCCGCCCGCCTGGAAGTATACCTGCCCCTCCAGGGCCACATAGGTGCGGATCACGATGCTCGTATCCATGGCGCCGGAAGTGCTCACATACCCGACCGATCCGCAGTAGACCCCCCGGCGGGTCGGCTCCAGCTCGGCAATGATCTCCATCGCGCGCACCTTGGGGGCGCCGGTGATGGACCCGCCTGGGAAGGCCGCGCGAAGAAGCCCGACGGCGTCGGCTCCGGGCTCCAGCTCCCCCACCACCGTGGAGACGAGATGGTGGACCGTCGGATGCTGCTCCAGCGCGAACAGCTCGGGCACCCGAACCGTCCCCGGCCGGCACACCCGTGAAAGATCGTTCCGCAGGAGGTCAACGATCATCACGTTCTCCGCTCTATCCTTGTCGCTCTCGGCAAGCGCCCGGCCGAGCGCGGCGTCGTGCATCGGCCCGAGCCCGCGGGGGCGGGTTCCCTTGATCGGCCGGGTCTCCACCTTCCGGCCGTTCTCCTCGAGGAGGAGAAACCGCTCCGGCGACGCGCTCAGGACCACGACCTCGCCGAAATCGAGATAGGCGGCGAAGGGGGCCGGGTTCCTCCGGCGCAGCTTTCCATATAGATCGAAAGGGGCCTGGGTCAGTGGCGCTTGGAATCGCTGCGACAGGTTGGCCTGGAAGATGTCCCCCGCCACGATGTATTCTCGGACCCGCGCGACCGCGTCCAGATACCCCCGGTGGGTAAAGGTCGACCGGAGCCCGATCCGCTCCGCGTTCTCCACGCCGATCACCGGATAGGTCGGAGCGGGAGGAGGCCTCCGCTCGCTCCTTTCGGGTGGGGGAGGCGGCCTGCTTCCGTTCCGGCCCGGCGCCGGCCGCCGGAGCCGTTCCCGCACCATCTCCAGCCGCTCCCTGGCACGGAGCTCGCGCCCCGACCCCGTTTCCGGAATGCCGGTCGAGATGATCCACGCCGTGCCCAGCCGGTGGTCCCAGGCAATGACCCAGTCGTAGAGCCCCAGCTGCACGTCGGGAATGGCGAGGTCGTCGTGCCGGGGGGCAGGGAGCCGCTCCAGCAGGGCGCCGTAGTCGTATCCGATATAGCCCGCCGCGCCGCCCTGGAACGGCGGGAGGCCGGAGATGGCCTCCGAGGCGTGCGGCCGGAGCAGGTCGCGCACTGCGAGCAACGGGTCGCCGGTGCTCTTCGTCGTCGCGCCGCCGTGCCTGATGACGTCGATGTTGCTGCCACGGCTCCGGACCACGAGCGCCGGGTCCGCGGAGAGAAAGGAATAGCGGCCGAGCGGATGGACTTCCGAGTGGGCCGTGCCGGTGGCGCTGTCAAGGAAGAGGAGGAAGGGGAGATCGAGAAAGCGGGCCACGATCTCGATCGGTTCCTCCGCCTCCCCGAGGTTCTCGACCAGCGGGGTCTGCCCGTCGCTCATTGGCCCTCGGTTCGCCGGGCCCCGGCGTTGCCGAGCCGGCCCCGGCGGGGGGCGATCTTCACGTGCTCCGATTTCACGTCGTCGGGCGGTGTGAGGTAGCCCCAGTCGAGCGATCCCTCCTGCCGATAGGTCTTGCGCAAGGTGACGGCGAGCTTCGCCTTCATCAGCTCCCGGCCGAGGTAGAAGGCGTGGGCGGGATCGTCCACGTCGAGCTGCCGGAAAATCTCCTGGATGTCGGTGCCCCGGACGAACAGCCGATCGTTGAAGACGGTGATGGTTTCCCGATCGGCAAAGATCCGGAAATTGGGGTCCTTCACCGCTGCGTGCAGCTGGCGCAGATCCTCCTCGCCGTACTCCAGGACCTTCCGGTCCTTGATGGTCAACAGGCGGTCGTCCACGCCCTTGGGGAGGGTCCGGCGGGACACCGCGTGGTGCATGAGCCGGCGGGCGATGTCGATCTCGCGCACGGCGCCCCGGGCCCAGGGAGTCACCTCGGTCGTCAGCACGGCGCGCACACCGGTCTCCTCGCAGATCGCGATCAGCAGCGCGTTGACCCCGGTGGTGTCGGCGCTGGTGAGCTCGGTGATGTTCCCGATGCCCATCAGCTTGGGCGCCTCCGGGTACCGCCGGTGAACCTCGGCGTACCGTTCCAGGGAGGCCATGAACCCGAAGCCGATCGGCTCGATCACGGGGTCGATCAGGTACGGCACGTTCCAGCGCTCGAGCGACTCCACGCTTCGCTCGAGGGTGTCGAGGCCCTCCCCGAAGTCGGGAACGACCACCATCCGTGCCCCGGTCCCGGCGAGCTCGCGGGCGACGTCGAGATTGGAGCCGTTCACGCTGAGCACCATTTCGGCGCCCGCCTCGACGGCGGTCCTGATCTCCGTCGGGTCGAAGCTGTCCACGCTCACGCGGATTCCGCGGGCGCGAAGGCCCCGGACGGCCTCGCCCAGCCCGGGGAAGGGGAGCCCCGGGGTGCACCCGACGTCGATGATGTCGGCTCCGCTCGAGGTGAAGTAGTCGGCCGCGGCGCGGAAGTCGGCGGGGGCCAGCTTCGGGGCGTTGTTGATCTCGGCGAGGATCTCGATGGCGTAGGGGCCGTAGCCGGATGCCGCCGCGGCTTTCCCGAAATACTCGGGAATCTCACGCAGATCCTTGGGGCCCTTCTCGACCGGTACCCCGGTCCGCTCGCTCACCGCCGAGGTGTCCCCTTCGCACAGCCCCGGAAGGAGCACCAGGTCGGTGCCCTCCGGAACCTTGAGGAAGCGGGCGATCCACGGCGTCGTCATGAGCGCCGCGACCGTGATCTTAAGGACGGCGACCCGAGCCTCGAACTCGGGACCCATCCCGTCGAGAACTCTCCTGAGCGCCGGTTCGGCCAGATGGCCGGTGACGAACAGGACCCGGCGGGGAGCTACCGTGGATCCCCCGACCGGACCCACTTGTTCGGCGTGCCCTCGAGCGCTCCGCCCTGAGGCGGCTTCCACAGAACGTGGTCCTCGATCTTCCGGGCGAGGTCGAAATCCTTGTCGGTGATCCCGCCGGCGGCATGGTTCTGCAGCTTCACGATCACCCGGCCCCAGGTGACGGTCAGGTCGGGGTGATGGTACGCCGCCTCGGAGAGGTAGCCCACGGTGTTGACCAGCATGAGCGTTGTGGGCCACCCGTCGGTCTTGTAGACCCGGCGGATCCATCCATCCTCGTAGTACCACCCGGGCAGGGACTCCAGGCGTGTGGCGATTTCGGAATCGGAGTAGGTCTTGTCCTTGGTGGCTGGCATGCTTGGTTCTCCTGTGAATTGACTGGTAGCTGGTAGCTGATGGCCACCCCCCTCACACCACTCCCCCGTTCACCACCAGCGTCTGGCCCGTCACGAACGCCGAGGCGTCCGATGCCAGGAATACGGCGGCGCCGGCGAGATCTGCCGGCGCTCCCCAGCGCTTGAGCGGTGTCCGCTCGACCACCTCCCGGCGCCACTCCTCGGTCGCGCCCTCCCCGAACGACGTCTCGATGAAGCCCGGGGCCAGCACGTTGACCCGGATCTGTGGGGCGACCTTTCGCGCGAGCGACTTGCTGAAGCTCAGGATGCCGCCCTTCGCGGCGGAGTAGAGGGTCGGGTTCTCGCCGCCCATCCCGACTCCGACGTGGTCCCACGACATGTTGATGATGACCCCGCCTCGCGGCTGCTCGTGCATGAGATCTACCGCGGCCCACGAGGCGAGGATCGTCCCCCGCAGGTCCACCCTCAGGAGGAGGTCGAGCTTCTCGCCGCGGCTCAGTCGCCCACCCTCCCCGGTCAGGATGTCGGCCCCCGCATTGTTGATCCACGCATCCACCCGCCCGAAGCGCGAGCGGAGCGCCTGGGCCAGCGACGCGATGTCCTCCTCGCGACCCACGTCGGCCTCGATGACCTCGACCCGGCGGCCGCGTTCCCGGATCAGCGCTGCCGTTGCCTCGGCGCCTTCCCGATTGCGCCGGTAGGTGATGGCAAGGTCGGCGCCGGCATCGGCACAGCCCACTGCTATGGCCCTGCCGATGCCGCTTGAAGCCCCGGTGACGAGGACGTATTTCTCTTTGAGGTTCACGGACCTCCCATAGGTCTGGCCGCCGCGGTAACTTCTAAATCCTAACATATCAGCGCGTTAGCTTCTCACAAGGGAGTGTGATGCGGCTGCTGGTGAGCGTGAGGTCGGCTGATGAGGTCGGAGCGGCCCTGGCCGGAGGCGCCGAGATCGTGGACGTGAAGGAACCCTCTCGGGGCACCCTCGGTGCGGCGGACATCGAGGTGGTGCGCGCAGTGGAGGGGCGCCTGCCGGCCGCCATCCCTCTGAGCGTGGCGCTGGGAGACCCGGCTGACGAGGCGGTGGCAAGAGCCGCAGTTGGGCGGCTGGCGTCTCCGCGCCGGGTCGGCGAGGTGTACCTCAAGGTCGGCTTCGCGGGTGCCTCGGGCCGGCAAGGAGTCGTGAGGCAGCTCGCGGCCGCGCGCGACGAGGCCCGGCGCCTCGGATCACCCGCAATTGTCGCCGTGGCCTACGCCGACCATGCCCGCGCCCCCGCGCCCTCCCCGGCGGACGTCCTGTGGGCGGCGGCCCGCGCCGGGGCCACGGGCGTGCTGATTGATACCTTCGTCAAGGACGGCCGCGATCTCTTTGCGTCGGTCTCCGAGGAGGCCCTCGCGGAGTGGATCGCGGAGGCGCGCGCCTTGGGGCTGCTTGTGGCGGTCGCCGGCTCGCTCGGGCTCGACGCCATCGCCCGGGTGGCGGACGCCGGCCCCGATGTGATGGGAGTCCGTGGCGCCGCATGTGAGGGTGGACGTCTGGGCCGGGTCAGTGCCGAGCGGGTGCGCGACCTCCGCGCCGCCATCACGGCGATTGCAGCTCAGGCGGGCGAAGCGAGAATGCCGGGCAGCTCGCCGGCGCGGTTCCACGGCAGCAGGGTGTAGCGGAGACCCGCCGGGAGTACGGAGAGGAAACACCGGTCCACGATGTCGTCGCCGGAGACCGACGGCTTCACCAGCACCAGGTGGTCCGCATCGAGCGCCCCCGCCACGAACGCCGCCACACTGTCGCTGGTGGCGTCCCAGGTGTGGGGCAGGACGTCCGCGGCCCGCATCCATCGCGACGGGGCCAGGACCGCCACCCCCGCGGGGTCAACCGACGCCGCCACTGCCCCGGCCTCTTCGACCAGCGTCGCCCCATCGATTCGCTCCAGCAGCGCGTGCGCGTACTGGTCCATGGCGAGCAACGCCATCCAGTGGGCCGCGTCGGCGGACAACCGGTGGGTCCGGCCAAACGCCCGCACAGCATCCGCGAACGGCCCGCCGCCGGGCACCACGACGATGGGGACGCTCCGGCCGGCTTCACCAATGGCGGTGCACACGAGGTCCAGCGCTCCCGGGATGGGGGCGAGCCCGCCACCTACTTTGATGGCAGCGAGGCGCCGGCGGGCGCTCACGCCGTGCTCTCCGCGGGGTGAGTGGCCAGCAGCCAGGCCACGGCCGCGGCCGGCGCCGTCAGGGCCGCACCTCCCAGCCTCTCGCTCAACGCGACCGCCTCGAGCCCGGCTCGCTTCGCCGCTTCCATCGCAATGAAATCCCCGAGGCCGGTCACGACAGCCCGCGACACGGACGGCCAGCGCGCCCGCACCCTCTCGACGCCCGCGGCGACCTTGGCGAGCTGCGCTTCGGCCAGAGCGAGCGCGATGCCGTCAATCGCGGCATCGTCGAGGATCTCCCGGTCGGCGCAGACGAGTCGGGCCAGCCGCTCGCCGGCGAACTCGCGGGTGGGCGGGCGGCCGTCCGGCGTCGAAGAGGTGCAGGCATCGGCGTCGAGTCGGCCGAGCCACACCAGGGCGTCCCCGATGAGGGCGAAGCCCTCGGCCGACACGCCGGCGCGGCCGCCGGGAATCGGGACATCCTGCACCAGCGCCTCGGCAGGAGTGCGGAGCGCGCCGGTGTAGACCAACTCTCCGCTCTGGAGCCGCTCGGGGTCGGTCCGGCCCGCGGCGCGGACTTGGCCGCCGGCGATCGGGATGATGTCGGTCGTGGTGGTGCCGATGTCGATCAGGATGGCGTCCGGCTCGAAGCTCGCGACGAGCGCGGCGGTCGCGGCCCAGTTGGATGCGGCGACATCGAGAGTTCGCCGCCTCGCCTCGCCCGGGGTGATGAACAGGCCGCCGACGGTGTGCACCGCGATCCGGTCGTGGGGAAAGGCCCGCTCCATCGCGTCGAGCACGAACCCCACTCCCTCCCGCTTGGTCCGGAATAGCTGAGAGAGCTCGGCCGTCATCGTGACGGCGTGGGCCATGATCCCCTCGCTTCCCAGCCGGTCCGCCAGCCGGTGGAGGGTGGGGACGAGCGCCTCGGGGTGCCGCTGCAACTCGTACGGCTCGGACCCGCTCCGCACGTTCGCCAGGCCGCCGGGGCCATCCACCCGGGCCGCCTTGGTGTTGACCCCTCCGATGTCCCAGCCGAGCACCGCTTCCCCGGCACGTCTGGTCATGGCCCGCTCCCGTGCGGTAGAATGGGGGTATGGAAATCATTCCCGTGCTCGATCTCGCTGCCGGCGTGGCCGTGCATGCCCGCGCCGGCCGGCGGGACGGGTACGCCCCCGTTCAATCGGTGGTCGCCCCGGGCTCGGTGGGCGATCCCATCGCGCTGGTCCGCGGGTTCCGCGAGATCCTGGGTGCGAAAGCGTGCTATGTCGCCGACCTCGACGCGATCCAGGGAGGCGCGGTGCAGCGGGCCACTCTCGGGGAGCTTGCCCAACTGGAAGTCGGTGTGGCCGGGCCGCTGCTGGTGGACGCCGGCACCCACCAACTCAGCGGCGTGATCGAGGTCCTCTCGTGCGGCGCGAGTGACGTGGTGGTCGGGCTGGAGACACTCCGCGCCTTTGCCGATCTCGCCGCCATCGTACGGGAAGTGGGAACATCGCGCGTGCTGTTCAGTCTGGACATGAAGCTCGGCCGGCCGATGCTTCATCCCGCACTGGACTCCGGTGCGACCGCGGATCCGCTCGAACTGGCCGCCCGCGCAATGGAAGCGGGGGTCTCCGCCATTCTGGTGCTGGATATTGGCCGGGTCGGCACCGGGTGTGGCGTGGATCTCGGGCTCGTGATGGGGCTGCGAAAGCGGTTTCCCTCTGTGCGGTTGCTCGCGGGCGGGGGCGTGCTGGCGCGGAGGGACCTCGATCGGATGCGAAGCGCGGGATGCGATGGAGCGCTGGTGGCGAGCGCCATTCACAGCGGCGCCATCACCTCGGCGGATGTGGCCGCTCTCGCGAATCCGCCTCGGGGCCCTCAGTCCCCGACGAGCGCCTGACGAAACGTGGCCGACTGCCCGTAGTTCTCCTCGACCTCGAGCTCCAGCAGCGTCAGGTGGGTGTAGCCCTCGCCGGCCAGCTCGTCCCGTACGCGAGTGCCGAGGTATTGGGCCAGCATTTCCGCCGTGGTGTTCTGGAGGTCCAGCATGGCGCAGTCGGAGCGGGGGAACACATAGGTCGGCGTGCCGAAGTAGTCCACCGCGATCCGGTCTCCTTCCTCGCGGTAGGCCAGCTTCGGATTGAGCCTGGGGAGCAGGACCTTGTGGTCGATCTCGTCCACCAGGCTCCGTGTGATACGCTTGAGCACGCTGAAATCGAGGACGAAGAGACACTCGGAGTCTACCGAGCCTTCCACCGCCACGCCCACGCGGTAGTTGTGTCCGTGAAGCGACTCGCACTGATGTCCCCGGAACGTGATGAAGTGCGCCGAGGAGAACACCAGGTAGTCCTTGCTGACCTGCACTCGAAAGTTGCTCTGCACGCGTCCTCTCAGCGGTCCCCAATGCCTTCAATTATAACGACGAAGAGCGCGGAGCACGTCAGATCGGCGGTGGTGCCGGGGTTCCGGCTGTTCGTCGCGTCCCGCAGCTCGGCGTCGAACTCGGCCAGCGCCTGCCGGCCGGCCGGCGATCGGATACCGCCGGCGGCCTGAACCTCCCGGGCCCTCCGGGACACTTCCTCTGCGGCGGCGAGGCCGAGTTTCCTGGCGATGTGGGTATCGGCCTGGACCCCGAGCAGCCGCAGATACCCCTCGACCGTCGCCTCGCTCCAGGGCAGCCCCGCCTGGCGTGCGGCCCGCAATGCCGGAACGCCGATCTCGAAGGTCATCACGAAATCGGTCACGTATTCCCTGGCCACGGCATCCCGGTCGGCCGCCAGTTCCATCGCCTCGCGCAACGTGACGCTTGGCGGGCCGGAAACGTCCTCCGCGGCCGACTGCCCCAGCCCTCCCGGACGGGCCAGCCGGATCGCGGCATAGACCTCCGCCGCGTCTTCCACGGTGGTTTCGTCGAGCACCCGCGCCAGCCGGGTGCGCAGATCGCCGCTCTCCCGTGAGGCGGCGCGCGCGAGGGGCGCCAGGAGGAGCACGAGGCCGAGATTGGTGTTCGAGCGGGTCCAGCGGGCGGTGGCCTCCACCGCCGCCCTGATGGTGGCGCCGAGCGGCCGCTCCCCCGCCGCCGCGAGGGCCGGCCCGATGGCGACCGCGCTCGCCAGGAAGTCTTCATAGCGCGTGTCGTGAAAGTGGCAATCGGGAGACACGTTGCCCGGCTTCGGCGCGCTCGCCTCGAGAAGGCAGGCCAGCTGCCCCGCGGCGGCGATCTCTTCCGGGGAAATCACGGGAGCGGCCGGGTGAGCTGGTCCACCAGCGCGCCCGCTACGTCGAGCCCGGTCGCCTCCTGGAGCCCCCGCCATCCGGGGATTCCGTTCACCTCCAGAACCGACACCGTTCCGTCCCGCGCCGGGAGCAGGTCCACGCCGGCGTACTCGGCGCCCACAGCCGCCGCCGCCCGCACGGCGAGGGAGGTCCATTCAGAGGGCAGCTCGAGTGCGCGCGCCGAGCCCCCCCGGGCCAGGTTGGTGCGCCACCCCTCGGCACGCCGCTCGATCGCGGCGAAGACCCGCCCGCCAATCACGAACGCCCGCACGTCGCGCCCCTCGTGGTCGATCGTCTGCTGGAGATAGTACACGCCGCGGATCTGCTCGATGGTGCGGAACACCCGGTATGCCATCTCCTCATCGGTGACGCGCACCATGCCCAGCCCCATCGAGCCGAAGAGTGGCTTCACGATGACGTCTCCCAGGGCGCGATAGGCCGCCATCGCCTCCTCGGCGCTCTCGCAGACCACCGTTCGGGGCGTCGGGAGCCCGCACCGCTCCAGCAAGGCGGACGTCCACAGCTTGTCCACCGTCCGCTCGATCGTCCGCGGCGAGTTCATCACCCGCGTCCCTCGTTCTTCCAGGCAGTGCAGAGCGTCCACCCGGAAGATGATCTGCTCGAGCGACCCGGACGGGATGATACGGGCCAGCACGGCGTTTGCCCGGTCGAGCTCCTCCTGTCCTCCGCGCAGCCCCGGCCGCCCTCCGATCGACGCGACGAGGCTCTCATACGGCACGATCGCCCCGGTGTGCCCGCGCGCACTGAGCGCGCGGGTCAACTCCCGGGTGTGCCATCCCTCTCGGGAGGCGAGAATGACGACGTGCAGACTACTGCTGCTCCCCGATCAGGGCGGTGAGGCCGCCGGTCGCGAACAGGGGGAGATCGTCGCCGACCTTCTTGAACGCCGGCGTGGCCGTCCCCTTCTTGAGCGCGTCCATCGACGGGAAGCAGAGTTCCGCCTGCCGGTACTTGGCCGGCGCCGATCCGTCGAGGTTGGAGTCGAACTTGGTGAGGTCCGCCCGCTCGAACCCGATCTCCGGCTGTCCCGTGACGACCAGCGGCACGTGGGTGGCCGAGTAGTACGACTCGAAGGCCGCGGCATCCTTCGGGGTATCGTAGATGACGGTCACGAGGGCCGGGCACGCCGTTTCGCTCTTGTCGCCCGTCTCGGCCGCTACCATTCCGATGAGCCCGCCGGTGGCAAAGTTCCCGAGATCGTCGCCCACCTGCTTGAAGCCGTCGGTGGCCATTCCCTTCTTCGCGTCGTCCAGCGAGTTGAAGTAGAGCTCTGCTTGGCGGTAGAAGGTCGGTTTCTTGCCGTCCAGCGTGCTGACGAACTTCGTCAGCTCGGCCTTGGTGAAGCCGATCTCCCCCTGCTTGGCGACGACCAGCGGGACATGGACCTCGCTGTAGTACTTCTCGAAAGCGGCGGGGTCCTTCGGCTGATTGTAGATGACCGTCACGAGGGCTTGCGGGCCGGCGGGAACCGGTGCCGGGGCCGCTTCGGCCGGGGGGGCCTCGGCGGGTTTGTCGGCCGGCTTGCCGCACGCGGACGCAAGGGCGATCGAGGGAACCAGATACCAGCTCAAAAACCGTTGCATCGGTAGCTCCTGGGTCGTGGTGATATTCACTGGATCAGCTGGGATAGCATGATGCGGTCAGCACCGTGGAATTGAGCGCCCCGGCATGGAAGGTTCGCCCCGTTTCCGCGCTGGTGAGCCAGACTTCCGCCGGACTGAACAGCAGCGGATCGATCTTGTAGAAGTCGCCTCCGTACCGCTGGAAGATGTCGTAGAACGGCGTGCCATAGTCCCGGGATGCCGACGCCGGCACCTTGGCGGCCAGGTCAGCCAGCTCGGTGTCGCCGGCGCGGATGGTGTAGCGCGCCTGCCCCCCGTACAGGATGCAGTCGTTGGTCCGGCCGATTGCCCGGATGTCGTTCTTCGCGACCGGCGGCAGCGGCGCCGTGCCGATGGCGCTGATCACGCGGCGCACGTCGAAGCCGAGGGTCTCCATCTTGTGCAGGCCGGTTTCGAGGATGCGCGCGGAAATCTGGACGCCCCCGGCCAGGCTCGCGGTCGGTGCGATGACGAACGTGAGCTGGGCGGGGGTCAGCCTCGCCTTCCTGGCCACCCACTCCGCGACCGCCTCAGTCGGCAGCACGCGGCCCTCGAGGACGAGCACGCCGTGTTCGGCCTCTTCCTCATACCCCAGCTTCTCGAAGAGCTCCTTCTCCACCCGGGCATGGGAACGGAGCGGGCCGGAGCCCATCGCGAAGAACTTCTCCACGGAAATGGCCCAGCCGGCATACTGCGATGCCATGCACGACTCCGCCGGATGGTCCGTCCAGACCGTGAGGCCGGGCCACGTCTCGCCTCCGATCTGCACCGGCGAATAGGCGATGCTCCCCAATCCTCCCATGCAGATTTCCGAGAGGGCGAGCCCGGCGTCGTATCCGCCGGGGACGTTTACGCCAGCGTCGATCACCCTGGCGCCGTTCTCCAGAGTGTGACACTCCACCCGGAGGAGCGGGGCATCTTCCTCCATGCTGTCCGCGATCTCGGCCGCGAGCTCGTTCATCTGCAGGGCCGTCATTCCGCTGTCCATTCGAGAATTTCCCCTTTGCCGAGGTCGGCGAGGTCACCGCTGAAGCGGCGATAAGCCCCCGCGAGGTGGCGATCCTGCACCGCGAGCCCGTACCGCCGCTTCAGCCGGCCCAGCAGCAGCCGCACGTGCGTCGGGCGATAGGTGCAGGCGTACGCGTACGTTGACGGAATGGCGATGGCCCCCAGGGCGACGATCGAACCCCGCTTCGACCAGAGCCCCGCCCAAAGTCCGGTATCTCCGAACACGATGATCGTGCCGGCGATCGTGCCGGCGCCCGCATGGGTGCCCGCGTCCCCGCCGACCACCAGCAGCCCGCGGCGCATGCGCGTGCCGGCTTCGGGGCCCACCGAGCCGCGCACGACCAGCTCCCCGCCCGTCATGCCCCGCCGCGCCTCGGGCGCCGCGCCACCGGCGCGAGGCCCGGCGCTGCCTTGCACGTCGATTGCTCCGCCCGACATTCCGACCCCGACATCGGCCCCGACGTCACCCTCCACGACCACCTCGCCCTCGGCGAGCCCCGCACCGACACGGCTGGCGTTCGAGAGATCGCCGCTGAAGCGGATGCGGCCGCCCGGACTGCCGGTCACGTCGAAGAGATCGCCCAGTGCCGCGGGGCCGGTCCCCGCCAGGTGGACCCGGCGCCGCGCCAGGGTCCCGGCCTCGAGCGCTGCCCAGGGCCCCGCCAGCACCTCGCCGAGGTCGGTGTCGCCGGCGAGCGGCGCCCGCAGCCGGGCGGCGAGTCCGTCGCTCACGCCGGCGCTCCCGCCATGATCTTCCGCAGGTGGAAATGGTGGGGACCGAGCTTCCCGCCATAGTTGCCGGCGGTGATGGAGACGATGCCGGGGCGGCAGGCGGCGTCTATGCCCTCGCGCATCGCGGCGGAAATGACGGCCGCGTCGGTGCCGTTGATCACGATCTCGAGCACCGAGTTGACCCCCTCGGGGAGATCGGACTTGGTGATCGCGCGGAGCGAGGGGCAGTACGCATCATTGGTCGAGGCGATCATGCTCTTGATCTTGCGGGACCCCACCTTGCTCCCGCTTCGGACCACGCCGCCGGGGAAGGGGAGAATCACTCCCTCGCGCGAGGTCATGACATCCACCGCGGCTTCCGCGGCGGCAAGGGCGTCGTCGGCGCTGCGGGCGAGGATGAGGAAATTCCCTCCGCCCATGCCCTTGATCATCCCGAACTTCTCCTGGACCAGGAATTCCCCCTCCATCACCGGGATTCGCCAGAAACGCTCGCCGCCGACCACCTTGCTCGACTGGAACCCATCGCCAAAGAAGCGGAGGGCCGAGCCGACCCCGACACGATCGGGTGCGTCGGGCATCCCGTCATAGCAGGCGGTGGTGGGACAGGTGAGCACGGTCTGACCCACCCGCTCGATCAGACGCTTGGGGAGGTCATCCTTCCCCATCGTCATGAAGAGAACGCTGAACCCCGGGCGGCCATCGGGAGTGTCGTCCGGGCCCAGCTCCTGCTCGATTCCTGCCTCGCACTTGCAGCCGATGACGGAAGTCGCGAAGCCGGTCAGCTTGAGCGTGGCCTCCCGGGCCCAGCGCACGTTCCGGCCCGTGATGATGAGCCGGGCCACGCGCATGGTGAACGCTTCGGCGAAGGTGTCCTCGATGAAGACGCCGCGAATGTTCATCGGGAGTTCCTCATCCGATGGGCACCGGTTCGCCCGGCAGGTCCTGCACCGGGTAGTTCGCGAAGGACACCGACGAGTACGCGTCGAAATGCCGGCGCAGGCCCGGGAGGAGCGCGTCGTCATACTCGGGGGCCACCCGGAGCCGGCGCCCGGCCGGGGCCCGCCGAAGCTGGCCTTCCTCGACGATCACCGTTCCGTCCTTGATCACGTATCGCGGCGTCGAGAACATCTTCGCGATGTCGGCCTCGCGGCTGTAGATCGTCACGTCGGCGTCGGCCCCGGGCCCCAGGTGCCCCTTCCGGCTGAGGCCGAGCAGGCGGGCGGGGCCGGCACGGGTGATGATCGCGATCTCGTTGAGGGTGTACTCGCGCGCCAATCCGTCGGCCAGGGCGCTCCCCGCGAGGAGCTTGGGGTTGACCTGCTTGAGCCGTTCGTCTCGTACCGCGCGATCCATCAGCAGCTGGATCAGCGCCGGATACGAGAGGAACGACCCGCCGTTGGGGTGGTCGGTGGAGAGCACCACCCGCCACGGGTCCGCGCTCAGCAGGAACAGCTCGAGGCCGATCGCCCACTGCAGCGAGGCCACGGCCGCCTTGTCCTTGAACGCGAGCGGTACGATGCCGCACCCCGTCTCCAGCTCGATGTCGATGTTGGTCCATCGCCGGCCGCTGCTCTTGTGGAGCAGGTACTCCACCGGCGCGTCGGCGGTGATGGTCATCGCCGGCCCGAACATCACCTGCCCCACGTCGGTACTCACCTCGGCGTGCGAGTTGACGTACTCGATCACCTGCGCGGCGCCCGACTTCCATCCCTTGCCGGGCTCGCCGCCGTAGCAGTGGAACTGGAGGTGGGTGAAGTGGGCCCGCCTGCCCGAAAGCGCCTGCATGCTCGCGAGCGTGGTTCCGGCGTTGCCGGGCATGCCCAGGTTGTTGCAGTGGATGTGGACCGGATGGGGCAAATGGAGCGCGTTCGCGGCATCGGCCAGCGTTTCGAGCACCGCGCGCGGCGTCACCTTGCGCCCGCCGATCGCATCGTCCAGGCCGGTGACGTTCCGCTGGCCGGACTTCCACGCCTCCACGCCGCCGGGATTCACGATCTTGATCGCGTAACCGCCCGTCGAGCGCAACAGCCAAGCGGCGTAGTCTCGGGCCCGGTCCCGCTCCCCCGCCTCGATCTGCCGCAGGAGATACTCGTCGTTGCCCATGAGGACGAAAATGCCGCCGTCCAGGCACGGGGTGTCGTCGAGCTCGCCGTGGGAGTGCCGCGCCGTGAGCGGTGCCACCGCCGCGTCGAACGCCGTGGTATAGCCGAGGCCGGCGTAGCGGTAGCCGGTGGTGAAGGTGCTCGGGACGGTTCCGCCGGTGCCCGAGCGGGCCGGAGGCTCGCCCGGCGCCAGCTCGGGGGCGGGCGCCGGATCGGCGGTGTGCTCGTCGGGAATCAGTCGCCGCGCGTGATTGCAGCTCGAGCTCGCGAAGTGTGAATGGATGTCTACCCCGCCCGGCATCACCACCATGCCCCGCGCATCGAGGGTCGGTGCGCCATCCGGCAGGCTGGCCACGATCCGACCGTCCTCGATGCAGACATCCCGGATCTCCCCGTCCACGCCGTTCGCCGGGTCGTGGACGGCGCCGCCGACGACACGCAGCCGCACCGGGCTCACCGCTTCCTCCCGCCCTGCAGCGCGGCGAGCAGGGCATGCAGCGTTCCGGCGGCCGATCTTGCGCCGGGGAGAGGGGGACGCAGCGGCAGCGGGATATCGTCCGTGCGGTAGGCGGTTCCGCCCTCGTGAATTCCGGCCACTCCGGTATCGATCGCCACCCGGGTAACGAACGAGGCCTGGCTCGCCCGTGGACCGATGACCACCACCGGGATGCGGCCAAGCGCCGCGGCAACCTCTGGGGACAACTCTGCGCTCGACCCCGCCACCAGCATCGCGGCGGCCTCACCCGGCCGGTCGAGCGCGCGGCGCTCCGGGGCATATCGGGGAAACCCCTCGGAGAAATCGACCGCCATCGGATAGCCGGTCTGCCAGGTGAGGAGAGCCTCCGCTCCTGAGCGGTTCCCTCCTGACCGAAGAGTGCAGAGAGCGGCCCGGGTCGGGCCGTTGAGTGCCTGGGCGAGGGCGATGAGTCCTTCCGTGCGGCGCGGATCGGGCCGCTCCCCGCCGGGTTCGGCCTCGTGAACGATCGCCGCGTATTTCGCTTCTCTGAGGAGCGTGCCGACGCTCGCCGCCTGTCGGAGGCTGGGCGGCAGCTCTCCGAGCGGATTCCCGAGCACGATGGCGCGCATGACGGAGAGCGCGGCGATTTCATCCTCCGTCGACAGCGTCAGCTCCAGGTCGCCGCCGGATGGACCGCGGTCAGCGCCCACCGTGACCGAGACGATACGCCGTCCAGCCCTGCCAGCGGGGACGTGGGTGCCAGCGGCGTCAATGAAGCGGGAAAAGAAGCGCGGATGCCGGGCTTGAGGGTCCACGGCCCAGAAGAGCACGACATCGGCGCGGTTGCGGATTTCGCCGAGTGTCGCTGCGGCGCGGCCCCGTCGCTGCGCCGCGAGGAGCCCGGCGGCGGCGGCACGGGAGGTCGCGGTATCCACCCGCGCGCGCACCAGGTCGGCAATCGCCAGCGCGGCGCGCTGGGCCTGTGTGCTCAGATCGGGTCCCAGGTACACGATCGTCCGGCCTGCCTCGGCCGCCAGAACCAGCGCCGCCTCGGCGATAGCCTGCTCGAGTGTGGCGGCTTTCCCGCCTCTCGTTATCGCGTCGGGCACCGAGCCATCGCCAAACCACTCGCGCCCCACCGGGCACGGGGGCGAGATGTCCACGATGCGCCCGTCGCGCACCCTGACCTCGAGGTCGTCGCAGGCGCAGCCGCAACCCAGGCAGGTCACCGACCCGACAGTCCGCGCCTCGGTCACGGTCATGCCGCACCTCTCGCCGGCGGCGCGACGGCCCGATAGATCCGGCCGGCGTTCCTCACCAGTTGCTCATGGCATTCCCGGGCATCGCGTCCCTTGGCGAACACGGTGCAGATCGGATGGCCGCGGCCGATCCGCTCGCCCCGGTGGGGAATGTCGGCGACGCCGTCCGCGGCCCAGTGGCTAGTGTCGCCGATCGTCACGGTTTGACGTGCGAACACCACCGCCTTGCCGGCCACGTGCCGAGGCGCCTCGGTGTCATCGGGCAGCACGCCGCCGCAGGCGCGTTCATGCAGGCGGAACAGGGAAACATGGGGGAGCGCCCGCTCGACCAGCTCCATTGACGCCGAATATCGGGGATTGACCTCGATCGGGAAGGGAACGCCGTCCCGGGCGATGAAGTCGAGTCCGTTGAGTCCGACCAGCCCGAACTCCTCGGTCACCGCGGCAGCCAGCGCCGCCGCCGTCGCCGCCACCTCGCCGGCGCGAGGGAAGAGTGGAGCCTGCGTGCCTGTGAGAAGGCTCCCGCAATACCTGAATCCACGGGCGCCGAACGCGGCCTCTCCCACGAGCTGGAGGGACACCCCGATCGGAACCGCGTGGCGGCCGTCGGCGAGGAACGAGATGGATCCCGGCCTTCCCCTGATCCGTGCCTGCAGGTAGGCCGATCGGCGAACCGGATCTCCCCTCCACGGCGACGTTGCGTGTCCGCCCCCTGATCGCCGGGGCTTGGAGAGCCATCGTTTGGATGAGGGGAAGGGTGGCGCACTGGCCCGGGTATCGGGAACGGCGAACCCGCGCCTCCGGAGGGCACGCATCAGGACCAGGGGGTTTCGGATCTGCTCGAGCACGTCTGGAGTGTTCCCCAACAGTTGCCGGCCCCGGGCGAGCGAGGCCACGGCTTCCGGATGATTCTCGAAGTTCGAGGTGTAGGCGACGGCGTCGGCGGTCACCCCGCGAGCGGCGCGAGCCGCTGCAGCGGGGGAGAATCGTTCGCCGTCAGTCCCTGCCGCAGACGCTACGGTGGCCACCGCCCGCAGGTCGAGGTCGCCGAAGGCGTCAACGGCGGTCACCCGCCATCCCGCCCTGGCGGCTGACACCGCCAGCGCTCGGGTCGTCACCCCGGCGATGAGCAGATGCCGCACCCCGGCCTCCGGCATCGAACCCAGCTAAGGCTTCTTCGCGGCGATCAGCTCCCGGGCGGTGTCCGCGATCGCCTCGGCGTCCATGACCAGATCGTTCCGGGTGAAGAGCTTGGCGACGCACGCCTTGTGGAGCTTCGTCTTGAAATTGCCGACTCCGAACGCACCGAACATGATGACTCCGTCACGCATTTCGCCCGAGTCGTTCACCCCCGTGCCTTCGATGCCAAGAGGCGGGACGGCGTTCAGGTCCACGGCGATCCTGAGCGACTTCTGCGCGCTCCACGCCTCGCGGGAAACCATCTGGATGCCGGCGGCGCCGGAGTTGAGCAGCACCTCGACCCCATCCAGCACCTCCGCGCATTGCGAAGGGTCCGACATGGTCCTGGCCTCGACCTGAACGTTGAAGCGGGCGCTGATGAACTGCCGGGCCTTCTCGCCCTGCTCGGGCTTTCGCGAGGTGATGGTCACGTTCGCGCCGTCCCTGGCAAGGAGGCCGGCGGCCCGCTGGCCCACCGGGCCGGTGCCGGCCAGGACGACGACCTTCTTTCCCTTCAGGTTTCCGAGGGCCTGCTCGATCTTGACCACCGCCGCCACGGCGGTGGTGTTCGACCCGTTCGAGTCGAGCATGATCGACACCCGGAACGGATCGAACAGCGCATCCTGCGCCATCGCCAGGAGCTGTTCACCCGTGGACATGTTGTTCCCGCCGATCCAGACCGCGGTGTTGTGCAGATCCTTGGGGCCGCGGGTGAAGATGCAGCCGTGGATCAGGTCGCGGACGTCGCCTTCGGTGATTCCGCCGTAGCTCATGACGACATCGGCGCCGGCGTCGTACCCGACGATCTGGTCGAAGGCGCTGGGGAGACGGGAGCTGTCGAGCTGGAGCAGGAGCTTGCGCATCGTGGGGGCCTTCTCCTGGATATCCATGGGTCGCTGAAAAGACGAGGGGCGCCCCGTCAACGGGCCGCCCCTCGCGATGCCACGGTGCCGCGGGACTTTACGATCAGCCTTCGGCGCCACTGGCGAACGGATGACGCGCGGCCTTGTACTTGGCGAGCACCTCGTCCACCGAGGGCTTGCCCTGCAGGGCGCGGGCGATCGATTCCTTCGTGGCCTGGTAGTTGAACTGATAGATCTTCTTGTCGTCTTCGGCCTGCCAGTGGATGAACACGCCCACCAGGATGCAGAAGTCGTTGGCCTGCTGCTTCGAGATCACGCCCTCACTGACCGAGTCCATCACCGCGCGGGCCACCGCGGCCTGCGCCGGACCGAACATCTGGACCGCCTGCTTGGCGCCCTTGATCGTCACCTTATTGAAGAGCAGGGTGTCCGGCCTGGCAGGGAGATTCGGGGTGACAACTGCGAGGAGATGGTTGAACCCATCAGTGTTGGTGGAAAGCGCGTTCACGAACGCCGCCCCGGCCGGCCCCGACTTCGACCCGATGATCAGGTCGATGTGAGCGATTTCGTTGCCATCGCCGACCAGCGATTCACCGATGAAGAAATCCGCGGCCATACCTGCCTCCATTTGCGATTTGGTGAAGAACGAGAGGATTTGTCGGAACATACGCATCTCGACGAGGCGAAGAGTGAGCCGGCATTGGAGCGACGTGGGTGAGCGGTGCCACGCAGTCCCGCAAATGGAGCGGGTAGCTCGTTCTAGGCGACGCGCAATCGTGCGTAGAGGTCACTAACATGGACGGCGCCTGAGGGAGTGTCAAGGAGCATCCACTCACCATCTTCGGCGTTCCCGAGTCATCATCCCGGCGCTTCGACTTCGGGGTGTATTCGGAGCGCTGCCGCATCCCGTCCACTTTTCCCAGCCGGCGGACTGTCGGAAGGGTCACCGCCGTCTGATGGGGAGGACGCCGCTGTCGCCCACCAACTGTGGGAATTCAATCCCACCAATCACTTACCAACTGGCATGCGACTCGCAATTCCTGGGGCCGTCGTCCACCCGATCCCCCAGAGGTCACCATGAACGCCAACGTCCTTGCGGGTTCGCTGCTCTCCAGTCTCCTGCTTACCACTCCACTCGCCGCGCAAGAAGTTGCGGCAAACATCTTCATTCGAAGCGGTCCGATCGCCGGTCGTGTCGTCGTGGATCACGGGTACTCGACATACCGGCGCCCCGAGGCGCGGCGAGTCGTGGTGTTCGAGCGGCGTGCGCCGAGGGCGCTGGTGGTGGAACGAGTGCGGGTGCACCGGCACGAACGGTATTGGTTACGTCATGGTTACCGGCCGGTGACACTTTTTTATGTGAATGGCCGGTACTATGACCGCTGGGTCCCCGGCCGCGGTGTACGCGAAATCGTGGTGTACCAACGAAACGGCCGCTATTTCGACCCGTGGGACGGCTATCGCAGCTACGACCGCGATTATCGCTGACCCGTCAAAACAAACCCCTGGAGCAATCGGTCTGCCCATGCGCCATCCCGGCGCTCGATCTCCCCGATCCAGGCCCCGCTTCAGGACCAGATATCCCCGCACCCGCGGGGATATTTGTTTTATCATTCCGAATGCATCCCGCCCGCGACCATCACCTCCCTCCCAACCCCGCCGCCTACCGTCACGCACCGCACCCGACCGGCCGGATCATCGTGATTGCCCCGACCCGCGCCGCGTGCGAGACGATCGAGCTGGCGTTCGGCCTGCGCCTCGATACCCTGCTCGAGCGGGAGCATGGCGCGGAGGTGCGGGACCTCGCCGGATCGGGCAGCGGATTCGGCATCGTGGCGGGCACCGGCACCGGGAAGACGCTCGCCATCCGCCCGATCGCGGACGCCATCCTCAGGGTCCCGCTGCAGGTGGGTGTCGTCAATCGCGAGCGCGAGGCCACTCCCGACACGCCCGGCTGGAACGTCGTCATCGTCACGACCGGGATCGCCCGCCGCTGGTTCCAGGACGACCTGATTACCGGCCGCGACGCGATCGTCGTCGATGAGATCCACCAGACCTCGGCGGAGCTGGAGCTGTGCCTCGCCCTCGGCAAGCGCGCGGGCTGTCGGTTCATCTGGCTGAGCGCCACGGTCGATCCCGCCTTCTACGCCCGCTACCTGAACAGCGCGTCGGTCCTCGAGACTGTGGCGTTCGACCCCGCATTGAAGGCCAGGGTGCAGGTTCTTCCGCAGACACCCGGCGAATTCCTGAACGAGAAGTACGTGAAGCACGTGATCCGGGAGCGCCGGGGCGTCGCCGTCTTCGTCCCCACCCGCGCGGAGGTGGAGCGGCTGGCGGAGGACCTAGGCCAGCAGTGGAAGCGGCTCACGACGGCCTTCTACCACGGCGGCGAGCCGATCCGGGTCATCCGGCCTTTCCTCGAGGGCGAGGTGGAACGGCCCTTTCTCCTCGCGATGACCGCTGCCGGACAATCGGCGCTCAACGTGCGCGGCCTCGATACCGTCATCATCTACGACGCGCGCTACGGCAACGTCGTCGAGCGGGGGCGCAACGTGCTCCATCGCCTCTACCTGGGCGCCAACGAGATCCTGCAGATGGCGGGCCGGGTGCACGGGCGCGTCGCGGGTGGGGAAGTCGTCATTCTCAGCGACCGCGAGCTGGTCTTCGACCAGCTCCGTCCCACCCCGCCCGAGTTCCAGCTTGCCGGCGATGCCGAACGGGTGGCGATCACCTGCGCCGCCCTCGGGGTGGATGCCGGAGACCTCGACCTCCCCGTGGCCCTCGATCACGCCGCCTACCGCCGGGCGCTCGAGCTGCTGACCTCGAGGGGGCTGGTCGAGGGAGGCCGGCTCACGTCGTACGGCCGCGAGGTGGAGGCGCTTCCGGTCGAGCGGCCCTGGGGCGAGCTGCTCGTGCATGCCTCCGAGTCGCTGGTCCCGATCGCGGCGGTCTGCGCGAACATCGATTCGCTGCACCGGATGACCCGCGAGGAGCGCGATCTCCACGGCGTGCTGGTGAATGGCAGCGACCACCTCACCGCGTACAACCTCTACGCCGAAGCGGTGAACCAGCACGGATACCTGGGGGAAGTGTATGGGCTGCCCCGGCACCTGTTCGAGGACGGGATGTCGGAGTGGGCGGAGCGCCGAGGCGTGCTCGTCAAGGCCATCGAAGACGCGGCCCTCGGCGTCGCGTCGGTCTACCGGTCGATCGAACTGCCGCTGCCGAAGCAGCTTCCCTACGCCTCGAAGGATCTCCGAAGGGAGTGGGCCGATCTTCTCGCGCGCATCATGCCGTTCGATCTCGTCATCGACGAGCATACCGCGGACGGCCAGGAGGCGCGGGTGTCGAAGACCTCGGTCGCGGGAAGCTGGGGCGCGGTGGCCGGCAACCTGCGGTTCTTCGCCGATCGTTTTGGTGTGCCCCGGGCCGGCATCGAGGGAACCACGCTCTCCTATGACCTGGTGCGCGAGTATGCGGTGCTCGGGATGCCGAAGGTGGTGTTGAGCGGCCCCCGCAAACATCAGGGGCTCGCCGTCGAGCGGAGACGGACCTACTTCGGCTTCGCCCTCGACACCGTGGTCGAGCCGATCCACGGAGAGGTCCCCGACGAGCTGCGCGGCCTGGCGAGGGACGTGCTTGCCGCCGCATTGATAGAAGGTGAAACGAGCCACCCCGACCAGGGACGGATCCGGCGCGCGCTCGAGAACCTCGACGAGTGGTGGCGCCGTTCAGGTGGAATGCTCCCCGCTGCATCTCCCGGAGCGCTCCGCCAGAGGCTCCGCGCACAGCTCGAGCCGGTAACCAGCTGGGACCGGTTCGTCCACGCGCCGCTCTCTCTCGAGCCGAACGCCCTGGTGGACGCCCGGACCCGCGAGCGTCTTGACGACCTGCCGGGCATGCTTCGCATCCGCGGTGATGCAGCGCCCTTGGGCTATGAGGTGGTGAACGGCGAGGGGGTGGCACGCCTGCAGCTCCGGGAGGGCCAGGCCAGGCGGTTGAGAGCCGACGAGCTTCCGGCGCTCGACCGCCCTCTCCACTTTGCCGTCCAGCGCGGTGGCCGTGCCCCGCTGCTCGCGGATTCGGTGCCCCAGCTGCAGTCGCTGCTCCGCCGGGCGCCCAAAGCATCGTGGGATGGTGAGGAAGAGCGCCCGGGGCGGGGCCATCGCAGCGGTGGCCGCCGCGGGGGCCCGCCGCGCCGGCCCGGCCGCCGCCGTTGAGCCCGGACGCTCCAATGTGCACTCCAGCGACCGGTGCACGTCTTGACTTTGAGAGTGGATTGGCTCGTTGTGACTTAGCCGGCAGGTGACAAATCGGGCCGGCACGTCCACATTTGAAACCCCGACTCCGGTGATCGCGTATTTCGGCCATGCCTGACACACTCCAGCTCAACTCATTGCCATCGGTGTTTTCCCCGCTGGCCAAGGCCCTGCTCGACGGATTTAGCGAGGGGGTCGTCGTGTTTGACGTCGAGGGCCGGGTGCTCTACGCCAACCAGCAGGCGCGCGAGGCGCTCGAGGGGATGGACCTCACCGAAGGCGCCCCTGACCTTCAGCCCCGGTTGGCGGCGCTCGGCGGACGCCTGCGCCCGCTCCGGGTTGGGGGGCTCGAGCTCGGCGAAGCGATGTTCGTGCCCGGGGTCGAGGGCCCCACGACGTTGGCGGCCCGGGAAAAGGAGGCTATCGTCAAGACGCTTGACGCAAATAACTGGAAGCTCGCGGAGACGGCCAGGCATCTGGGCATCAGCCGAACGACACTCTGGCGTCGTCTCAAGGCATATGGGCTCCATCGAGACGGCCGGAGCAAATGGGCGCAAACTTCCTGATCCTCCTGCTCTCCACCGCCGTCCTTCAGTCTCCTCCCTCCGACATCGCTGCCCCGCTCTCCCCGGATTCGCTCGTCGCAACGCCCGGCAACGAAATCGCCTACGAGCGGTTGAGCGACGCCCTGAGGTACGACCGGGTGCAGGGACTCTCCCTCGGCATCGGGTACCGGGCGCGGATGCCCGGCGTCAACTTCACGGCGGTTCACGGTACCGTGCGGTACGGCTTGAGCGACGAGCGGGTGACCGGGCGTCTCACCATCCTCCGCGATGCGCCTGGAGGCCGGCTTGCCATCAGCGGATACCGTGAGATCTCCGCATTCGACCCGTTTGCGTCGGGCCACGGCTTCGGCAACACCCTCAACGGGATCTTCGCGGGCCACGACGACGGCGACTACTCGCTGGTGCAAGGCGGCTCGCTCGGCTACGAAACCTCGCTGGCCACCGGTCTGGATCTCGGAATCGGGGTCGCCGTGCAGCGTGAGGAGAGCGTGGTCCGGGCGGCCCAGTCGGCGGTCAACGATTTCCTCGGCGGATCCGGAGAGTTCCCGCCCAACCCCCCGATTGCCGAGGGCACCTATGGAAGCGCGTGGGTCCGCCTCGACGGGCTCGGGCGCCGGCGATGGAGCGTGACCGCGGATTTTCTGGCGGGCAAGGGTCACTCTTCCGGACGGCTCTATGGCCGGATACGCGAGGAGTTCGGCGGGAGGAGTGGGGCGACCCTCGAGCTCAAGGCCGGGGCCGCGACCAAACCCACCTTGCCGCAATCGCTCTTCCGCCTGGGCGGCGTCTCGACCGTCCGGGGCTTCGAGTACGGTACGCTCCGGGGCCAGGCTTTCTGGGCAGCCCGGGTGGATGTCGCACCGTTGCGCGGCCGGTTGCGTCCGGTGCTCTTTGCCGATGCCGGGCAGGCGGCCAGCCTCGAAAACCTCTTGTCCAGCGAGGCGTTGGCCGGGGCGGGCGTGGGGTTGTCGGTGTTCGACGGCGTGATTCGATTCGATCTCAGCTATCCCATCACCCCCGACGTCGGCGGCAAGGTGCGATTCGACATCGTCGTCCAGGCGGCACGGTGAACGATCCGAAGGCACGGCCCATTGTCCTGGTGGCGGTGGCTCTCACGGCTGCGTGTGGGAGCCCGGGGTCCGGCGAGAACGCGGGAGCGCGTCTGGAGGCGGAATGGCGCGGCGCTGAAAGCGTGAAGGTCGCCGGCAAGGCCACGGCCGAGTGGTGTGACTCGCTGCGCGTGCTCGAGATCAGGATGCTGCGCGGCGACACCGGTATCGCCGTCGCCATCTATCCGGTCGGGCAGCTCGAACCGGGGCGGTTTCCGGTGGTGCCTCCGGCCGGGGCGGATACCACGCGCCCGGCGGCGGCGGTGGCCCTGCGATGGTTTCTCGAAACATCAGTCCGGGGATTTCAGGGGGACAGCGGCCAGGTAGTGGTCGAACAGGCGGGGCCCGGCCGCTACGCCGGGACGTTCGAGGCAAAGGCGAGTTCGGTGGCCGACACCGCTTCTCTCACGATCCGCGGGTCGTTCCGCGGCCTGGCCGTGCGGCCCATGCTCCGTGGATGTGTGGCGCGGCCAGAGCCCGCCGACTCCGGCACGGACATAGATTAGGGCCCATGGACAGCACCTACTACCGTCGCGGTTTCGGGCTCAAGGCCGAGATCGAAACCCAGCTCACCGTGGACTACCACAGCACCGTGGTCGAGGCGCTGCGGGCCGGCGGATACCGGCTCACGGTGGGCCCGCTGACTTTCCGGCTCGCCCGGGAGTTCGGTTTCTGCTATGGCGTGGACCGGGCGGTGGACTATGCCTACGAGACCCGCATCAAGTTCCCCGACCGTACGCTCTACCTCGTCGGCGAGATCATTCACAATCCGCACGTGAATCAGAATCTCCGGAGAATGGGAATCAACTTCCTCCTGCAGGACGGAGGGGGTGGATTCGATTTCTCGGCGCTTACCGTCGAGGACGTGGTCATCCTCCCCGCGTTCGGCGTCAGGCGAGGCGACTTCGACAAGCTGCGGGCGATCGGTTGCGTGCTGGTGGATACGACGTGCGGGTCGGTGCTCAACGTCTGGAAACGGGTGGAGAGCTACGCGCGGGACGACTTCACCGCGATCATCCACGGCAAGCACTACCACGAGGAGACCAAGGCGACGGCCAGCCAGGTCACCCGGTATCCCCGGGGCCGATACCTCGTCCTCTTCGACATGGCCGAGGCGCGTGTCGTCTGCGACTTCATCGAGCACGGCGGGGATGCGGCGGCGCTCAACGCGCGGTTCGTCGGGGCCAGCTCCCCCGGCTTCGATTTCGCCACCGATCTCGAGCAGGTCGGAATCGCCAATCAGACGACGATGCTGTCCGGCGAATCGCTCGCCATCGCCGAGGAGGTCCGCCGGAGCATCGAGCGGCGCCACGGCGCCGGCGGCGTCGAGTCGCGGTTCCGCTCGTTCGACACGATCTGTTCGGCCACCCAGGAGCGGCAGGACGCGGTGCTGGCGCTGCTCGATGAGCCGATGGACGCGATGGTGGTGGTGGGGGGATACAACTCCAGCAATACCTGCCACCTTGCCGCGCTGGTGGAGTCGCGGGGGATCCGCACCTTTCACATCGAGGACGCGGACTGCATCGAGGCCGCGACCGGCGCGATCCGCCACCAGCCCGTCGGCGCCAGGCACGAGGTGCGCGCGGAGCAGTGGCTGCCGGCCGCCGCGACGATTGGCATCACCGCGGGGGCCTCGACGCCGAACAACAAGATCGGCGAGACGGTCGTGGCTATCTGCGAGCTCGGGGGCGTCGCCGCCGAGCTTCGTGCCCTGACCGGCTGAGCGTTCGCCTCCCGCTAGTCCGCCCGTTCCAGCCGCAGGTCGTTCCACGACACCGGGTCCTCGATTGGCTCGAGGTGGGTGTCCACGGTGCTGTTCGGCACGGCGGCCCGCACCTCCTCCTCGATCTTCTCCAGCAGGTCATGCCCCTTCTGCACGCTCCACTCGCCG
>CAYYXP010000186.1:0-10582 GCA_964475685.1 uncultured Gemmatimonadaceae bacterium
GGACTTCCCATCCGGAGAAAGCGCGAAGGAGTTGAGGAGGCCCTGCGGCTGCCAGTCGGAATCCACCGGGCTCTCCAGACCCTCGCGGCTGACCCAGACCACTCGCCGCGACCCCGCCGATCCTCCAGTCGTGTACACCAGGGTGCCGTTCTCCGACAAGCCGAGATTGGTGGAGAATCCGCCGGTCTCTACGCCGATTCCCTCCAGGAGAGCGATGGGCGGGCCGGTCAGCGCCAGCTTGTCGAGGTCGAAAGGAACGGCGAGCAGTTTGCCGTCGGCGGTAACCACGAGCAGATGACTCGAGGGGGAGTACCGGGCGAACACGCCGCGCATGAGCACCCGCGGCTCTCCGTGGGGGAGCTTCATCGCCACGATCTCGAAGTCGCCGGGCGCCTGACCGGCACGTCGAGTCCGGAAGACGAGGCCACGGGCCTTGGGCAGGACCACCGGCCATTCCGAACCGACTTCCTTGCGCTCCTTCGAGAACGTGAACACCGGTTCGATGGCGCCGCCGGATGCGCGCATGCGGGAAATGCCCGAGTCCACCTCGAAGTAGACGTAGCCGTCCGCGCCCCAGTCTCCGGCCGTTGAATTGGCGCTGTCGGTGAGCGTGAGGGTCGGGCCCCCGTCCAGCGACGCGATCCGGACGGTCCTCCCTCCCTTCAGGAAGCCGATCTGGCGGCTGTCCGGCGAAAAGAAGGGGCTGCCCCCGCCCTCGGTTCCTGAAATCGGGGAGGAGCTGAGCTGGTCGTGCTCGCGGACCCAGAGGCGACTCCCTCCCTGGGCCGGGCCCGCGTACACCAGTCGTTTCCCGTCGGGAGAGATGGCGACCCGGTTGCCCGATCCGGTAGCCGGCACCAGCGCCTCGGCCGGCGGGAGATACAGGCTGTACCGGTTGACCCTGCGTTCCGGCCCCGGCCGGAGCCATCCCCACAAGCCGGCGGCGGTCGCTACCGCTGCGACGCCGAGGGCGCCGAGGGTGACCGGGTCCAACCGGCGCTTCTTCGGGGGAGCCGCCGCCGGCGTCATCGCCGCGGTCACGGTGCTGGCCGCCGGAGTGTAGTGCTTGCTGGTGAGCGCCTCGGCGAACTCTTCCGCGGTCCCGAAGCGGTCGGCCGGGAGCTTCTCCAGCGCTGTGAGCACCGCCGCCTCCACCTGCGGCGGAATCGTGTGGCGCTGGGGCATGAGCGGACGAGGCGTCTCCGTCACCACCCGGGCCACGATCGCCTGCGCCGTCGAGCCGGTGAACGGCGGGTCGCCGGTGAGCATCTCGTAGAGCACGCAACCCAGCGCGTAGACATCCGAGCGCGCGGTGATCTCCCGCTCGCCCATCGCCTGCTCCGGACTCATGTAGTGCGGCGTGCCGAGGCTCATCCCGGTCTCGGTCATCCGGGTGCCGCTGGCCTTGCTGGCCGCCAGGGCGATGCCGAAGTCCGCCACCAGCGCACGCCCGTCGTGCAGCAGGATGTTCTCCGGCTTGATGTCGCGGTGGACCACGCCGTGCCGATGGGCGTAGTCGAGCGCCGACGCGACCTCAGTCGCGATCCGGACGGCATCGCCCACCGGCAACTGCTTCTCGCGGTTGAGCCGCGCGCGGAGGGTTTCCCCCTCCACGAAGGGCATCACGTAGAAAAGGAATGAGTCCGCCTCGCCCGAATCGAACAGCGGCAGGATGTGCGGGTGTTGCAGGTTGGCGGTGAGCTTGATCTCGGCCAGGAAACGCTCGGCGCCGATCACGGCGGCAAGCTCGGGCCGGAGCACCTTTAGCGCCACCTTGCGGTCGTGGCGGATGTCTTGGGCCAAATAGACCGTGGCCATGCCTCCCGCACCGATCTCACCTTCGATCCGGTAGCGGTCCTCGAGAATGGCTTGGAGTCGCGCGACGAGTTCTGGCATATCCACCTGTCGAAGAGGCCTTGAAGATGAGGCCGTTCGCCCTCGCTGGCTAGGCGGGCGGCTGCGTGCCCACTCCCTCATCCGGACGCAGCCGGCTGCAACGCGACGAGGGGTGTGCCGCTCCCGCACCCGACAGCGCACCGGCAGGATGCCATTGACGCGGTTGGGACGGGCTGTATTATCGGAGCCATCTCATGTGGTCATGACCTCCAGCGCCGCAGTGAGCGAGGGCGAGGCCATGACGTTCGTTGAAGCCGGCTGCGAAATCGGCGCCCACCAGGAGGAGGACCTACCATGCCCGCACAATCCACGATGTTGTCTCCCCAGCAGCTGATCGACGCCGCCAAGGCCGCGACGATCGCATACAACGAGAAGGACTGGAAGGCGGTGAGAGCGGCCGTCACTCCCGACGTGACCTACGATGAAATCTCCACGGGGCGGAAGGTGCAGGGGGTCGATCAGTGCATCACCCTCTGGCAAGGCTGGGCGAAGGCGTTTCCGGATTCGAGGGCGACGTTCGACAATGCCGTCGCCAGCGGAACCACGGCCGTGCTCGAGGTGACGTGGCGGGGCACCCACACCGGCCCGCTGGAGTCACCCGCCGGGACCATCCCTGCCACAGGGAAGCGCATCGAGATGCGCTCATGCATCGTGGCGGAGATGGCCGGCGACAAGATGAAGGTCGAGCGCCAGTACTTCGACATGGCGACGATGCTGAGGCAGCTCGGAGTGACCGGGTAACGCTCCCGGCCCGGCGGCGCGATCGGATCTCCCGGTTCGGTCGCGTCGCGCCGGCTCGCTGCCCGCCGCCCCGACCCTTCCGAACTTCCGGTCTCTCACATTGATATCGTGCGCCATCTCGCCCCGGGGCGTGAAGCGCCGGACAATGAAACCGGTGCCTGGCGAGGAGCACCGTGCAGAGGGGTTGCGGGACGGCTGGGATTGTCTTAGGTTTATTAACACTTATTAACTATATACTGGTAAAAGCCTTGCCAGATATCATCTCGGTCTCCCTCCCTCCCGAGCTTCGCATCGCTCTCGACGCGGAGGCCAAGCGCCAGCGGCGTTCCCGTAGCTTCCTCGTCGGCGAGGCCATTCGCGCCTACGTCGCCGGTCAGGAGGGCGCGACCTTCGCCGCGGCCCGGGAGCAGACGCTCCGCGAGGCGCTGGCCCTCTCTTCCGCCGAGCGCGTGCGGCTATCCGAGAATCTCTGGCTGGAGTTCGCCCGGGGCCGTGAGCCCGCCGGGCCATACGCGGTGGCGTTCGATACCTTCGCTCAATACGAGGACTGGAAGCGCCGCGGCGAGGGCCGCGTCGCGTGAGCTCCGCCGGCTCCTCGCGCCTGGTGGCCGTTTGCCGGCTGCTCAACGCCGGCGGGGTCCGTTACGTGGTGGTGGGGGGATTCGCGCTTGCGCTCCACGGCGCGGTCCGCGCGACGAAGGACGTGGACATCTTGATCGAGGCGACCCTCGAGAACACCCGCCGTGCCCTCGATGCGCTTGGTCGCCTGACGTTCGGAATAGCCAGGGAACTCGATCCGGCGGAGGTGGTGACGAAGGCGATGACGATCATCGGCGACGATCCGCGCGTCGATCTTCTCACGCTCGCATGGAGTGTTCGCTACGCCGATGCCGCGCCGACGATTCGCAAGGTGGAAATCGACGGCGTCGAGATTCCCTACGCCGACCTTGACACCCTGATCCGCTCGAAGCAGACCGGCAGGCTGCAGGACCAGGCCGATATCGAAACCCTCGAGCAGTTGAAGCGCCTCACTCAACCTCCACCACCAGCGGCATGACACCCAATCCCGACCCGCTCGACAGCCTCATCCGCCTCTCCCACCTCCTTGGTCGAGAGACCCGCCTGGTACAGCCGGGAGGAGGGAACACTTCGATCAAGATCGGCGAAGAGCTGCTGGTGAAGGGAAGCGGCACCGATCTCCGCACCATCGGCCGGGAAGGGTTCACCCGTCTCTCGCTCGAGCGGCTCGCGCCGTTGGCCCGGGCGGACCGGATGAGCGACGCGGAGATGATGCGCTTCATGGCTGGCTGCATGGTGGGGGAGGGCCCGGCGCCGAGTGTGGAGACGCCGCTGCATTCGCTGCTTCCTCACCGGGTCGTCGCTCACACCCACGACGTGGCCACGATGAGCCTCACCAACATCAGCGACGCTAGGGCCGAGAGCCTGGTCGAAGAGCTGTTCGAGGGCGAGATCGTGTACGTCCCTTACGTGCGGCCCGGCTTTCCCCTCGCCCGCTCGGTGAGCGGGATGGTGGGGAGCATCCCGGCCAACGCTATTGGTCTCACCCTAGCCCACCATGGGCTGGTGGTCTGGGGCGACGACGCCGAGCAGTGCCACGCGCGGCTGCTCCGGGTGGTGGCGCGGATCGACAAGTATCTGGAGACCTGTCGCCGCGGGCGGCTCCTGATGGGGGCGGCCACCCGCGTCGCGCCAACGGCGGAGGAACGCCTGCGCCTGGCGGAGCTGGTGCTGCCCGCGGTGCGCGGCGCGCTTGGCACGCCGGAGCGGGTAATCCTCAATTTCGACGACAGCGACGACGTGCTCCAGGCGCTCGCCGGGGAGCGCGCCCCTGAGCTGGTGGGGCGGGGGATGGCGACGCCGGAGCATCTGCTTCGTGCCGGTCGCCTGCCGGTGTGGCTCGATCTCGATCTCGCCGCTCCGGCCGACGTGCTCCTCGCACAGGTGCGCAGCGGACTCGCCGGCGCGCGAGTGGAGTACGAGGAGTACCACCGTCGGAATGCGTCACCCGGCGACCAGCCGCTCGACGACTGGGCCAAGGTGGTCCTGGCGCCGGGCCTCGGCCTCATCACGGCGTTCACCGACAAGCGGAGCGCCGTCACCGCCAACATCTGCTATCGCGCGGTGCTGGAGACGATCGCCAACGCCGAGGCGGTGGAGAAGTTCCAGTTCATTCCCGAGCGCGACGTCTACGAGTTCGAGCACTGGCCGCTGGAGCGGCGGAAGATCGAGGAGCAGATCGCGAAGGACCGTGCGACGAAGCTGCTCCCGCGCCAGGTCGCGGTGATCATCGGGGGCGGGAGCGGGATCGGGTGCGCGGCGGCGCGGCGCTACGCCGAAGAGGGGGCGCACGTCGTCGTTGCCGATTTCGACGGCCCGGCGGCGGAGGGTATCGCTTCCGAGATTGCGAAGACGTTCCCCGGGCGGGCGATTGGTGTGTTTACCGATGTGCGCGACGACGCGAGCCTTGATGCACTCTTCCGGCGCGCGGTGGTGGAGTTCGGCGGGGTGGACGCCCTCTTCTATACGGCGGGGATGCCGCCGCGGTTCGCGCCGGTCACCGAGATCACCCGCGACGATCTGCAGCACCAGCTCGAAGTCCACTACCTCGGCGCCGTGGCCGCGATCGGCCGGGCGGCCATCATCATGCGGCGCCAGGGACTGGGCGGCAGCATCGTCGCTTCGGTGTCGAAAGCGGCGCTGGTGCCGGGGAGGGACGCCGTGGCCTACGGCGGGAGCAAGGCGGCGCTGATGCAGGCGCTCCGGGTGGCGGCGGTGGAGCTGGGGCCCGACGGGATCAGGGTCAACGCGATCAACGCCGACCAGATAGACACGCCGCTGTTTCGGAGATTCGTGCGCGAGCGGGCCGCGGCGCGCGGGGTGACCGAGGAGGAGCAGCTGGAGGCGTACCGTCGGCGAAACCTGATGGGCGTAGGGCTGATTCCCGCGGAGGCAGTGGCGGACATCGCGGTGCTGCTGTCGAGCGAGCGGTTCCGCTATACCACCGGCGACATCCTGACGGTGGATGGCGGGTTGCCGGAGGCGTTTCCGCGGTAGCGCCTCGCGGCTACCGTCGGCGCGGCGAACTACGTCAGCGCGGCCAGAGCCAGCCGAACGTCCCCGCAGTCACCAGCCCGTAGACCAGCCCGTCGAAGAGTTCCTTGAGCGTCCCGGACCACGGCTTCCCCATCCAGATCGCGGCGGGAACGACCCCGGCGCCGTAGGCCAGGAAGGCGACGGTGCCGACCACCCGGAACACCTCGAGATAGGCCGTCCCCGACTGGACCGTGTGCGCCGCGACGTAGGCGACGAAGACGGAGACGACGAGGGTGAAGACGAACCACTGCCCGAGCGCCGGGCCCATGGTGTACGGGCCGCTCGCCTTGATGTAGAGCAGGCCGACCGGGCCCTCGACGTACTTTGCCTTCACCTCGGGCAACTCCATCTCCTTCATATCCGCGCAGTGGGGGATCACGTACTGCGCTGGCGTCGGATTGCCGGCCCGGATGGCGGCGCGAACGGCATCCTCGTTGGGGAGCTTGTGGTACTCACTGTTGTGATACTTGACGACCATGTGAATGAGGAAGCTGGTGAAGAAGACGATGACGGCTGAGAGAAGGATGGGGATCCAGAGTGCGCCGAGGCTTACCATGCGACGTGCCTCCATGAAGGTGGTCCAGCGAGGGACGCGGAAAACTTAGTGACTCGGGGGCTGCTCCAGCCGGGCGGGTCGTCCCCCCTTGAACTTGCCCGAGCCCCGCCCGGAGAGGTACGCGTAGAGGCCGTCGAAGTAGACGGAATCCAGGCCCATCTTGGCTGCAGTGGGCATCCCCTTGTCCTTGCGCCCGTTCTGGAGCACGTCGACGAACTTCTCGCGGGTGGTGATCTCTCCCGTGGATCCGAGCGACGTCACCAGGCTGGGCCCGAAGGTCGACCCCGTGGCCTCATCGCCGTGGCAGCGGGAGCAGTGAAGGTTGTACTGCTTCCACCCCTGGTAAGTTTCGTTGTCTACCGTATCGCGTGGTGTGGGGTGGTAGGGGTCCGGAGCGGCCGGGGTCGCAACTGGAGCCGCCGCCGCCTCAGGAGCCGGTACCGGCGCGGGAGCCGGTGCGGAGCAGGCGGCCAGTCCTGCGACCGCGAGCAGAATCGTGAACCGCCGGGGCACGATCACCGGCGGTCTGGCGGCGGGGTGTCTCGCCGCGCTTCGAGTCCGAGCCTTTCCATCAGCGCGGCGTACCGGCGGTCGGACCGGAGCGGGTCGGCCCAGGGGGCGACCCGCAGGAACACCAGTCCCGGCTCCCGTATCTCGTAGGCCCGCTCCAGCTGCTCGAACGCCCGGTCCTTGTTGTCCATCGCGGTGAACAGGAGCGCCGACAGCAAGGCCAACCGGTTGTCGCTCGCCAGCCTGTCTTCCACTTCGAAGAGGATCCCGCCGGCTTCTTCCAGCTTTCCGGCCGCGGCGCAGGCGTATCCCAGCATCAGCTTCTTCATCGTCCGCAATCCGGGCTTCTCGACTTCCTTCCGGATATCGGCGATCGCCTCCTCGGGGGCTCCCTTTGCGACCAGGGCCCACCAGAGCACGAGGCGGGCGCCGAGGAATTCGGGGTCCATCCCCAGCGTCTTACGCAACTCCTCGATCGCCTGATCGTAGCGGCGGCTGAAGTAGACCACCCATCCCACCGCCCGGTTCACCGGGACCGAGAGCGGGTCGAGTTGCTGGGCGCGCTTGATCGCAGCGAGCGCCTCGTCGTGCCGGCCGAGCGCTGCCAGGTACTCGGCGTACCACTCGTGGGCCATCACATAACTCGACTTGAGCTCGAGCGCGCGCTTGAACCCCTTCTCCGCTCCCACCCAGTCCAGGTCTCCGAGCCAGCGGGCGTAGGCCAGCGAGGTGTGCGCCTCGGCGAGGGTGTCGTCCATCTCCAGCGCCTTCAACGCCATGGATTTGGCCTGTCCCAGGTACTCGATCGGCGCCTTGGAGCCGAACCCGATGCTGAGCAGCTCGTAGGCATCGGCCAGACCGGCGTACGCGACCGCATAGCCGGGATCCTTCTTGATGGCCCCCTCGAAACTCTCGATCGCCTTCTGGATGTCGGCTCCCGACCACTTGTTCATGTGATAGCGGCCCAGGAGATACAGGTTGTACGCTTCGGCGTCGCCGGTTTCCTTCTTCTCGACCCGCTCCTTCTCCTCCGGGGACAGGGCCAGGGAGAGCGCCCCGGTGATCTGCTGAGCCACCTCGCTCTGCACTTCGAAGATGTCCGTCAACTGGCGGTCGAAGGTGTCGCCCCACAAATGCTTCTCGGTCTTGGGATCGACCAGGTGCACCACGATTCGCGCGCGGGTCCCTGCGCGGCGGACGCTGCCCTCGAGGATCGCTCCCACTCCGAGCTCCTCTGCGACCGCGGCGATCTTCTTGGCCGTTTTCTTGTACTGCATCGAGGAGGTTCGGGAAATCACCTTGAGCGCGCTGATCTTGGAGAGCTGGGCGATGATGTCGTCGGTGATCCCGTCGCTGAAGTACTCGTTCTCCGGGTCGGTGCTCATGTTTTCGAACGGGAGGACGGCGATCGACTTCGCGGCGGAGGGTTCCTGAATCATCGCCTGCGCCGCCCCCACCGCGATGGCCGCGGTCACCGGGGTGGCCAGCGCCTCGGCAAACTGGGCGGCGGAGACGAACCGGTCGGCGGGCAGCCTGGCCAGCGCCTTCTTCACCGCCGCATCGATGGCGTCGGGAACCAGCTCGCGGAAGGCGCGGGGGGACGGTACCGGGTTGCTCACCCGGCGCGCGATGACCGCTTCGAGCGTCGTGCCGTCGAAGGGGGGCTCTCCCACCAGCATCTCGAAGAGCACGCACCCCAGGCTGTAGATGTCGCTGCGGCCGTCGAGGTATTCGCTTCCCTCGGTCTGTTCCGGACTCATGTACGCCGGGGTGCCGATCACCTGGAGCGGCCGGGTGAAGCCCTGGGAGGCGGCCACGCCCACGGCGCGGGCGATCCCGAAGTCCGCCACGATGGCATGGCCGGACTCCAGCATGATGTTCGCCGGCTTGATGTCCCGATGTACCAGCCCGGACTTGTGCGCGTAGCTCAACGCATCGGCCACTTCCCGGGCGATCTGGAGTGCGTCGCCGACCGGGAGCTGACGTTCCCGGTCCAGCCGGTCCCGCAGCGTCTCCCCCTCGACATAGGGCATGACGTAGTAGAGAAACCCCTCGACCTCGTCGGAGTCGTACAGCGGCAGGATGTGAGGATGGTGGAGGCGAGCCGCGACCTGGATCTCGTGCAGGAACCGGGCGGCCCCCACCGATTCGGTCAGCTCGGGGAGGAGCACCTTGACGGCAACCAGGCGCTGATACTTCAGGTCCTGAGCCAGGAAGACCTTGGCCATCCCGCCCTGCCCCAGCTCGCGCTGGAGCTTATAGCGCGCAGCGAGGGCTGCGCTGAGGCGTTCGAAGAGATCGGCCACTGGGGAATCCTGGAGACCTCGATGCTTGGGGGGCTTCCTTGGGGGCAACGTGGCGGCGCGTCACTCACCCGCTGTCTGGTATCTTGCTGCAGGGTGAAGTTATGCCCAAAAGCACACCGCGCTAGGCCCCGGTAGACAGGCGTGTGAGCCTTGCAAGAGACGCGGCAGACGGTAACTTGCCGATGGGGTACAATTCGCCCTGCCGGCGTCGGGTTCATCACTTCGGATTCGGAGATTCAAACATGAGTCGCGTACGGCTCGTCGGCCTCGTGGCCTGCATCGCGCTTGGCACGGGTTGCAGCGGTAAGCCGGATGCCAAGGCTCCCCCGGCGGACCAGGCCCCGGCTGCTGCCGCCGATGCCGGCGCCAAGCCGCTGGTCGCCATCATTCGCGCCGCCGACTGGATGGGGAGCGAGTGGGGCGAGGACGCGATCACGCTGGGGTTGCGCGAGTCCGACCTGGAGGCCGGCCGGGATTACGAGGTCAAGATCTCGAGTGCCCAGGGCGATCTGGCGACACTCCCGAGCCTCGTTGACGCAGCCATGGATAGCAAGGCCGCGGTCATCGTCACGCTGCAGGACGCGACCCTCGAGGTGGCGATGCAGCGCGTCAAGTCGACGCCGATCGTCTTCAACCTCCTGGCCGATCCCTTCGAGGCCGGCGCCGGGACCAGCGACAGCAACCACCTCCCCAACGTCACCGGCGTGTACTCCCCCGGCTTCGGGGACCCCCAGCAGGTCAGGAGGGTGGAGTTGATTCAGCGCATTGTGCCCAAGGCCCGGCGGGTCGGCATCCTCTTCAGCTCGGAGGAAAAGCTGTCGGTCACGTTCAAGGATCGCATGTCCAAGGCGCTCGAGCTGGCCGGCATGCAGGCCGTCGCCGTGCCGGTCGGCAACATCGGCGAGGTCGGCGACGCGACCCGGTCGCTCTGCGGCCAGAAGGTCGACGCGATCGAGCTCTTCGGAAACGTGGCCCATGCGGGCTTCGCCAGCCTCATCAAGGCGGCAAAGGAATGCAAGGTGCCGGTGTTCTCCCCGGCGCCGTTCGAGGTCATGCAGGGGGCCGTCGCCTCCTTCTTCCCGGACTTCCAGGAGGGCGGCATCGAGGCCGGCAAGATGATCGCGCGGGTGCTCCGCGGCGAGAACCCGGCGTCGATCCCCTTCTACCGGCTGACGATCACCAAGCTGATGGTCAATCCGGCCGCCGGCATTGCTCTGCCGCCGGACGTGATCAAGCAGGCGGACACCGTCGTGGGCGAGGGCGCCAAGCCGTAAATGAAGATCGAGGCCACCCGTACGGGGGGGTCCGCGGTCCTGCGCCTCGGCGGGCGGCTGGACAGAGAATGGGCCGAACACCTGTCCAGCACCCTGGAGGACCTCCTCCAGCGCGGCGTGCGGGCGCTGAGCATCGATCTCCCCGATGTCACCTACGTCAGTTCCGCGGGCACCAGGGTCCTGGC
>CAYYXP010000187.1:0-1865 GCA_964475685.1 uncultured Gemmatimonadaceae bacterium
AACCAGCGCTTGCTGCTGCCGGGGCGTGAGCGCCTCAGCCGCCGCAGGATATCTTTGGCCTGGGGTGATCTGCGGCGGCTTCGGCACGCCCCGCAGCAGAAGCGCGAATCGTTAGGCGTCTACGAGGAAACCGAATGTCGGCCACGCAAGAACCACTGCCACGCAATGGCACCATCCTCGCAGGCGGGATCGCTCTTGTCGTCGGCGCGCTCGCCTTTCTCGGCGTGTTCTCGTACCTCGCGGCTCGCTTCCACTATCCAGCCGTGCTGGACGGCAAGGCCCAGGACGTGCTGCCTGCCCTGTTGGCCACTGGACCGGCGGGGCGCGCGGCGTGGGCGCTGTACAGTGTGCTGCCGCTGGTGTTCATCCCCGCGGGTGTAGCAGCGCTCGAGGCGCTCCGCCAGCGGGCGGCCGGTCCCCTTCGCGTGGGGGCGCTTTTTGCCTTCCTCGCGGCGGTCAGCATGATGCTCGGGCTCATGCGATGGCCGAGTGTGCACTGGGCTCTGGCTGGGGCGTGGGGCTCGGCAGCCGAGGGCGAGCGCTTGGTGCTCACTGCGCTCTTTGACGGATTGAATCGTTATTTGGGCAACTTCATCGGTGAGTTTCTGGGCGAACTGAGCTTCAGCCTGTTCTTCGTCCTGTCCGGCATCGGTCTCTTGCGCCATCAGCGAGCACCCCGATGGCTCGGCTGGTGGGGTATCGCCACCGGTGTCTTGGGCCTCGTCGGCATGTGGCGCAATGTCACCGCTTCGGTGGAGGCGGTGGCGGCGGCAAACAACTACCTGTTGCCAGCGTGGATGATCGGCTTCGGTGTATGGTTGATCCGAGCAAGCCGCTCAGCCGCTCGGGTAGACGCCTAACAAGGAATTGGAGCCGCCGGTCGCCCGCGGCGCCCGCGGCTCAATTCCAGGTCGTTAGACCGCATCAAACAAATTCTCATCGGGGTCACATATGAGCCTCAGCTACGTTCGATCGGAGCCGAAGCGTTTGCGGGAACTCGGCTTCGAAGAAAAGTGGCTCCAGGACCGCATCAACGAGGATCCGTCGATACTCGGCCTGGGTGATCTCGTGGTCATCACGAGGGAGCACACACAACCCAGCGGCGGCCGGATCGACTTCCTCATGTACGACCCCGAGGAGGAGGCTCGCTACGAAATCGAGGTCATGCTCGGTCGGGTCGACGAGAGCCACATCATTCGCACGCTCGAGTACTGGGACGTTGAGCGAAAGCGGTTTCCAAGCCTACAGCATCGCGCCGTCATCGTCGCAGAGGAGATCACCAATCGCTTCTTCAACATTATCTCCCTCCTCAATCAGGCTATCCCTCTAATTGCGATTCAGCTCAGCGCCTTCGAGTTGGACGGCAAGATAGTCCTTCACTTCACCACCGTCCTAGATCTTCCGGAGCCCGAGTCCGACGAGCAGGGGTTGGGGAGCGAAAAGGTGGATCGGATGTACTGGGAGAAACGATCCAATCCTGCTTCACTCAAGATCGTCGATCGGATGCTAGGTCTGGTACCAACGACGTCCGGGCCTCCTCGCGTGACCTACAACAAATACCATATTGCTGTGGGTGCAACTGGCCAAAACTTCCTATGGTTGCACCCCCGCAAGAATGCCTCCCATCTCCATATGCACCTGAAGCTCGACGGCCAGCAACGGCAGGCGATGCTTCAAAAGCTTGAGTCTGCTGGAGTGTATTCAGGCCCACGGGGGAAGGAAATCAAGCTAAGACTCTCCGCGAAGGAGCTCTCTGATCACGAACCATTGATTAGAGAGCTTGTAGAGGAGTGCGAACAACAGTCCCGCGAGTGATGCGGTCTAACAAGCGCATGCACCAGTCGGGGCGCGGCCGTCGGTTGGCT
>CAYYXP010000188.1:0-5567 GCA_964475685.1 uncultured Gemmatimonadaceae bacterium
TGACGCCGCGTGTTTCAATCTGACCGACCGGTGCAAGGCACACCCGGTCTCGCCGTCATAATGTGCGACATGCGAGACCAACACCGCCCCAAACAGGAACTGATCAACGAGGTGGCCGCGCTGCGGAAGCAGGTGGCCGACCTCAAGGAGGCCATGATGGCCCGCCGCCGCGTGGAGGACGCGCTCCGCGCCGGCGAAGAACAGATGCGTGCGCTGGCCGACGGCGCGGCGGTCGGTCTCTGCCTGTTCAGCGCCACCGGCACGCCCGTCGCCGCCAACCGCCCCTTCGCCCGGCTGCTGGGATACGACTCGCCCGCCGAGCTGCTGCGCGTCGCCGGCTCGCTCGGCGTCTTCACCAGCTACGATGAACAATCACGGGTGTTCGCGCTGGTCGAGCGGGGAGAGGAACGGGTGGGCGGTGCGATGTTCCGCCGGAAGGATGGAGTCCGGCAGGCGTACAACGTGATCGGCGGGAATTGCGGAGACCAGGGGGCGGTGGTGCTCGCCGTGCTGGAGCCCCAGTCCCAGTCCCAGACCCAGGCCTGGCGCACGCCTCCGCTGGCCGTGCTCAGCGTCGCCTGGTCGTTGTTGGCATACTCTGCCTGGTAGGTCCGGCCCTCGACCGTCCCCCGCCGGTTTCCGGCTATTCGTCGGCGAGCCTGATCCGCTCGATGCGCCGGACCCGTACCCGCGCGTTGTACACCCGGAGACTCACCACGCCCCCCGGCTTCTGGGCGGCCAGCACCTTCTGCAGCTCGGCCACGGTCGTTACCGGCGTCCCCTCGACGTCGAGGATGATGTCGGGCCCGCCGTGATCATCGTCCACCAGCTCGCCCCACGACGGGCCGCCCGCCTTGACGTCGGTGACGAGAAGTCCGCGCTGGTCGGTCCGGAGCCTGAGCTGCCGCATGTCATCATCGTCGATCGGTGACACGGTGATGCCCAGCCGGCCGACCGACGCCGCGCCGCCGACCACCTCGGCGTCAGCGTCACCGGAATCCGTCGAGGAAACCTCCTTCGGCGGAGTCAGCTCTTGAAGTTGGACCTTGAGCGTCTTGCGCACGCCGCCCTTCCGCGCCACTTCGACCTTGACGGTCTCGCCGGGGCGGCGGAACGCGATCTCCTGCTGAAGCTGTCCCACATACTCGACCGGCTTCCCGTCAATGGAAACGATGATGTCCCCCGGCTCGATCCCCGCCTTCTTGGCCGGCGACGTCTCGCTCCCGTAGTCCTGTACCACGATTCCGCGGATGTCGGGAAGGCCGACGTAGGCGGCGTCGTTGGGCGTGATGTTCCGGACAGTGACGCCCAGCACGGAGCGCTTCACCCGGCCGTGGGCGATGATCTGGTCCATGACCCGGCGGGCGAGGTTGATCGGAATCGCGAAGCCGTAGCCGGAGTAGAACCCGGTTCTGCTCTCGATGGCCGAGTTGACGCCGATGACCTGGCCGCTGACGCTCACCAGCGGGCCGCCCGAGTTGCCGGGGTTGATGGCGGCGTCGGTCTGGATGAAGTCCTGAATGCTGCGGTCGCTCCTGTTCGGGAGCGCGAGGCTGCGTCCCTTGGCGCTGATGATTCCCGAGGTGACGGTGAACGTGAGATTCTGGCCGAGGGGATTGCCGACGGCGAGGACCCATTCGCCGACTCGCGCCGCGTCGCTGTCGCCGAGCGGGGCCGGCGTGAGGTTGTCCGCATCGATCTTGAGCACGGCGAGATCGGTGTTGGGGTCGGTCCCCACCACCTTCGCGGTGAACTCGCGGCGGTCGAGCAGGCGGACGGTGACCTTGTCCGAGCCGTCCACCACGTGGTCGTTGGTCAGGATGTACCCGTCGCGGGAGACGATGAAGCCGGAGCCGGCACTCTCCTGGAAGTCGGGGCCGGGCCGCTGGTGCGGATTGCGGGGGAGGAACTCCTCGAATCCCGGTGGGACATCGAACCGCGGGGCGGCCGTCGGGGAAGGCGCCTTCTTCCCCGACCTGATGAACACGACGCTCGGCTTGATCCGCTCGGCGACGGCGGCGTAGGCCTGACTCAGGTCGTTGAGACCGGCGGCGCCTGCCGAAGGCTGTTGGGCCGAGGCGAGATGCGGGAAGTGGAAGAGGCCGGTGAAGAGCAGCCCGGCGAGAAGGGTGCCGAAAGACATGTAACGCGCTCCCTTGAGTGTGATGCCCATTCCCGGGGCAACCGGCCCGGACACGTCATGGGATGCCTGGGCGACGGGGAGCGTCGCGCGCCGGCGGGCACCCGAAACCGAGGCTTGCACCCGTCCCGTAGTCAGGTGATGATCCCGGCCGGGCGAATTGCCGCCCTTCGACCGAATGACCGATTGGAGACCCGGATGGACCGAGTGGTAGCCGCCCCCCGGAAGGCCCTCCTGCGCTTCCTCGCCCTCTCCCTTCTCTCCGCCTGCAGCACCGGCCGGACGGCTCCGCCGTCCCCCGCTCCGGCCGAGCCGGTCGGAGGAACCGCCACGCGCATGAGGGCGATGACGGTGCCGGTCTTCGAGGGGTTCGAGCTGGCCGTCTCGAAGGGGACGCGGAGCCGTACCGGGGCGCCGGGACCAAAGTATTGGCAGCAATGGTCGGAGTACAAGCTCGAGGCCGAGCTCAACCCTCTCTCCAAGCGGCTCACCGGACACGGGACCATCAAGTACCACAATCGCTCCCCGGACACGCTCGGCACAGTCTACCTGCACCTCCTCCACAACATCTTCGCCCCCGGCGCTCGGCACAACACCTACATCCCGTGGGCGGTCGAGGGCGTGGATCTGGCCAAGGTGGCGGCGCAAGGCACCACCCTCGCCGCCGCCGAGGGTGATGCCCCCGGCTACGACGTGAACGGTACTGTCATGCGGATGCGGCTGCCGAAGCCGATCCCACCGGGCGGTTCGGCGGATCTCGAGTTCAACTGGAGACTCAGGGTCCCGCCCGACGGCGCGCCTCGAGGCGGCCAGGACGGCGAGGTCTACTTCCTCAGCTACTGGTATCCCCAGATGGCGGTGTACGACGACATCAACGGCTGGCAGATCGACCAATACCTGGGCAACGCCGAGTTCTACATGGGATACGGCGACTACGACGTGTCGCTCACGGTGCCCGCCGGGTGGCTCGTGACCGGGACCGGCTCGCTCGAGAACCCCGCGGACGTCCTGAGCGCGCAGACCCGGGCCCGCCTCGACTCGGCCTCGAGCGCCGCAAGTGTCGTCCACGTCGTCCGGGAGAGCGACCGGGAGGCGGGCAGGTCCACCGCCGCCGGGAAGGACGGCAAGCTCGTCTGGCGTTTCACCGCCAGGAACGTCCGCGATTTTGCCTGGGGCACGTCGTCGAGATACCTCTGGGACGCCACCAGCGCCGCCGTCGGCGACACGGACAGAGACGGCCACCCCGACACCTCGGCGGTCTATTCGTTCTATCGCCCGGAGCAGCGGATCAGCCACTGGGACGAGGTGGCGCGCTACGGCCGGCATGCGATCGAGTTCTTCTCCAGGTACCTCTGGCCCTACCCCTGGCCCCACATGTCCATGGTGGACGGTCCCGGCTCCTGCGGCGGGATGGAATACCCCATGATGACCTGCATCGGCCTGGGGGCGGACACCCTGGACATGTACGAGACGGTGGGCCACGAGATCGGCCACATGTGGTTCCCGATGATGGTCGGCTCCGACGAGAAGCGGTTCGCCTGGATGGACGAGGGATTCACCCAGTTCGACCAGTCCCAGGGCATGGCCGACTTCTTCAAGGGATTCGATGACGAGGCGCGCAATCGGAAGGAGTACCTCGGCATGGCGGAAGAAGGCGGAGAAGTCGAACTCCTCCGCCACGGCGACCGGTACCCGAACTACTACGCCTACGGGGTGGCGACCTACTACAAGCCCGCCGCGTCGCTCGTCGCGCTGAGAGGCGTGCTGGGCCAGGAGACCTTCCACAAGGCCTTCACCGAGTACGGCCGCCGGTGGCTCTACAAGCACCCCTCGCCCTGGGATTTCTTCGCCACCATGGAGGACGTGTCGGGGCAGGATCTCTCCTGGTTCTGGCGGACCTGGTTCTTCGAGACGTGGAAGCTGGACCAGGCGATTGACACCGTCACCACGGTGGGAGATTCGGTCGAAGTCTCCATTTCCAACCGGGGCAAGGCGCCCATGCCGGCCATCGTTGTGGCGACCCGGGAAGGGGGTGCCGCCGATACGGTGACGGTGCCGGTCGAGGTCTGGCTGGGAGGGGCCAGGCGCGCGACGGTGCGGGTGGCGCGCGAGCCGGCCATCAAGGCTATCGAGGTCGATCCAGGCAACGATTTCCCCGACATCGACCGGGGGAACCAGAAATGGCCGAGGTAGGGTAACCCTCATCCCAAGCGGCCGTTCGAGGGGTACCTTATGGGGATGTCGCGGCTCCTGATCGTCGCCAACCGGCTCCCCGTCACCGTCACCGTCACCGAGGCGGGGGTGGACGTGCGGAGGAGCACCGGAGGCCTTGCCACCGGCCTCCAGGGGCCCCACGAGCAATCCGATGGTCTCTGGATCGGGTGGTCGGGGGCAACCGACGATCTGGGGTCGGAACGCCAGGCCGAGCTCGATGCCAAGCTCGCGGAGATGCGGCTGGTGTCGGTCCCGCTGTCCCCCGACTTGGTGACCCGCTACTACGAGGGCTTCTCGAATGGGGTCCTCTGGCCCCTCTTCCACTACCTGCTGGAGCAGATCCCTCTCCAGGTGAGCGACTGGGACGCCTACGTCGAGGCCAACGAGCGCTTCGCCGACGTCGTCGCCGCCCACTACCGACCGCGTGACCTCATCTGGATCCACGACTACCAGCTTCTTCTCCTGCCGGAGCTGCTCCGGCGGCGGATCCCCGATGCCCGGATCGGCTTCTTCCTCCATATCCCGTTCCCCTCCGAGGAGCTCTTCCGCACGCTCCCGTCCCGGGAGCGGCTCCTGGAGGGTATCCTCGGGGCCGACCTCGTCGGGTTTCACACCCCGGCCTACCTCCGGCACTTCGCCACGTCCCTCATCGACATCCTCGGCATCGCGGTGGACATCGACCGGGTGCAGCTTCCCTCGCGCGAGGTGCGACTCGGCGTCTTCCCGATGGGGATAGACGCGGCGTCGTTCGCCGCGGCCGCCGCGGATTCCGCCGTCGCGGCGGAAGCGGGAGCGATCCGGGGCGACGGCAGCGTGCGCGTCCTGGTCGGCGTGGACCGGCTCGACTACACCAAGGGGATCCCGCGCCGCCTCCTGGCGTACGAGCGGATGCTGCACGCCCACCCCGAGCTGAAGGAGCGGGTCCGCCTCATCCAGGTGGCGGTCCCTTCGCGCACCGGGGTCGGCGCCTACCAGGATTTCCGGATGCTGGTGGACCAGCTGGTGGGGAGGATCAACGGCGCGTTCGGAACCCCGCGATGGGTGCCGGTGCACTACATCTTCCGGGGGCTGACGGAGCCCGAACTGGTTGCGCTCTATCTCGCGGCCGACGTGATGCTGGTCACGCCTCTGCGGGACGGGATGAACCTCGTGGCGAAGGAGTTCATCGCCTCGCGCATCGATGGCGACGGCGCGCTCGTCCTCAGCGAGTTTG
>CAYYXP010000189.1:0-1898 GCA_964475685.1 uncultured Gemmatimonadaceae bacterium
ACCCTCATCAACTACACGGTGGCCGCGAGCGAAGCCGAGGCGCTCGCGATGGCCCAGCCCTATATCCCGCGCGGGCGCGTGGATGAGACGACCATGCGCGCCTGCACCGCCTTTGGTCCCGTCGAGGTGCTGGCCTCGCGCATCGAGGAGTACGCCAAGGGCGGAGGCTCGAAGTTCATCCTGCGCCCGCTCTGCCCGCCCGACCGCATGCTCGCCCAGCTCGAGTTCGCCGCCGAGCACGTCATCCCCGAGTTCCACCGACGCTAGAAATCCGCCGGCGCTAGCCCGACCACCGTGGCGGGCCCGATTCTGGGCACGGTCTTCGTCGGCCTCACCCCCGGTCTCCTGTTGCTCCAGCTCCGCTACGTTTACCTGCTCGGGCTCGGGGTGGTGCTCCTTCACCCGGAGGGGCTCGTGAGGCTGGGCCGGTGCGCCGTTCGGCGAAAGCAATCGCGATGCTACACTGGATCACGATGAGCCCTTCTCCCCGCACCCTCGGCACGGACCTGGACGACCCCGAGACCCGTCCCTGGTTCCTCTGGGATGAGGACATGTCCGTGCGAGAGCTGCGGCAGGTGCTTGCCGATGAGGGCCATCCCCGGTGGCTTGAACTGGCCGCGAAGCTGCTCCGGGAAGCGCGGGACGAACAGGTCTGGTTGTTCCTCCCGGTTGGGCGCGTTGCCGCGCGATACACGGAGCTAGCCCCCCGGCTCGGCCGCCGCCGACCGTTCTGGGATTATCTGCTGGCAGCGTGGCGGCGGCATGGACTCCTCGGCTAGGGTCCTCGGCGAGTTCGAACGGGCGTTCCTGCGCAGGCTGTTTGACTCCGTTTCGGCGATCTATCTCTCCGGGGGGAGTGCCCTCGGCCTCCATCTCGGTCATCGCCGCTCGCTCGACCTGGATCTGTTCACGAGTGACGACGCGGCCTTCGCGGCCGCTCGCGCCTCGTTGCCGGTCATCGCGGCCGCCCTCGACGCGCGCGTCGAGATCCTCGCCGACGGGCCGGCGTTTCGACGCGTGCTCCTTTCGGGCCCTGCTGGACAGACGCTTCGCGTAGATCTTGTTCACGATACGGTCGATCGCATCGGCGGGCCGCCCGTCGAATCGCAGGGACTCCGGCTCGACACGTTGCGCGAGATCCTGATCAACAAGATCTGCGCAATTCTCGGCCGCAGTGAGCCGCGGGATCTGGTCGATCTCTTCTTCCTGGACCGCGTCGGCTTCCGGGTTGTCAACGCGCTCGACGACGCCCGGCGAAAGGACGGCGGGCTGACTCCCGCTCAACTCGCCTGGGCGATCAGCCAGGTTCCGCTCGACCGTCTCCTCGATGGCCTGCTGGTGCCTGTGTCGCTCGAGGAACTGCGTGAGTTTCGGGCCCGGCTGGTGGAGTCACTTGAACGGCTCAGCTTTCCGGCGTGAGCGCCTGGCGGCTGCCCTCGTTCGCCGCCTCCCCGAGTCGCCGTTGCACGGAACGTCCCTCTGGCATCTGCTACACTTCCCGGGTCGGTCGGCGCGAGCGGCCAGAGGCCGGACCGGATGATCCCGAACCGCGGGTTCGAGAGCCCAGCGCCCGCACCGGAGTGTGCCGCGCCGGCCGACCCTCCAATAAGCACTAGCTCCGCGTCAGGATGTCCGCGAGAAGGGCGGGGTCGATATTGCCGCCCGAGAGGACTATGCCGACCCTGGAGCCTTTCGGCATGGGCGGCTTACGGGTGAGGACGGCGGCGGCGGCGACCGCGCCCGTGGGCTCCACGAGAATCTTGCAGCGGAGCAGCAGGAAGCGCACCGCCTCTTCGATCTCAAGGTCCGAAACCAGCAGCACACCGGCGAGGTTCTGCATGTTGATCGGGAAGGTCAGCGCCCCGGGCGAGAGGTTGCGAATACCGTCGGCGATGGTG
>CAYYXP010000190.1:0-1785 GCA_964475685.1 uncultured Gemmatimonadaceae bacterium
GCCGGCTCCTGGCCCTGCCGATGCCGCGGGTGGCTCATGCCAACCTCTAGGCAAATCGGCGCCGTGGTGGCGGCGCTCTGCCTGGGAATCCCCGCCACCGCCGTCGCCGCGTCGCCTGAGCAGCCCGGCGATTCACCAACAGCCGCCATCGTCAACGGAATCGAACAGCTCGTCTCCGACGTCTCCACCCTGGCGCGGACCCTGAAACACGGACAACAGCCCAGTCCTGCGGCGCAGGCCATCCCGCCTGCCCCGGAGGGAAGCGCGCCGATCAGCCTCGCAGACCTGAACAAGCCCCGGGAAGTCGAAGCGAAGCTCAGGGAGGCGCTGCGCCCCACCGGCGGAACCCTGCGGGCGACCGTCACCAACGGCACCGCGCGTCTCGGCGACTTCACCATCGGAACCAACCAGGACATGCAGGGCCACCTGCTCGTGGTCCAGGGCGACGCCGATGTCTACGGCCGCCTCCAGGGCAATCTCGTCACCGTCGATGGCGACGTTTTCGTGCACGATGGCGGCGAGGTCGTGGGCGATATCCTCGCGCTGGGTGGCCTGGTGCGGCATGGGGACTTCGCGGAGATCGGCGGCGAGGTGCGCCAGCTCCGCACGGCGTCGGTGCTCGCGCCGGTTGCCCTGCCCGCCGAGCCACCCGCGCCCTCCGCCCTGACCACGGTGTTCCGGCGCGGCGCCGGCGTGGTCGGAGTGCTCCTCACCCTCGTCGCCCTCGGGTTCGGCCTGGTGATGTTCGGCCGGCCCAACCTCGAAATAGTCTCCGACACCGTCTCGCATTCGTTCGGGCGTTCCTTCGTCACCGGTCTGCTCGGACAGATCCTCCTGCTGCCCACCTTCGGGATGCTTGTCGTCGGGCTCATCCTCAGCGTCGCCGGCATCCTGCTTCTCCCGTTCGCGGTGGCGGTCTACGTGCTCCTCGCGGTGGTCGGGGTCGTGGGTGGATTTCTCGCGGTCGCGCACGCCATGGGAGAGACCTACGTCCGGCGCCGGATGGCGCTCGGCGTGATCGTCGGTTCGCCGAACAGCTACCGCTACCTGCTGATCGGACTGGGTGCGCTGGCGGCCTGCTGGCTGGTGTGGGCGGTGTTCGGATGGGTACCGGTCGCCGGCAACCTGATCCGGGGCGCGGCGTTCCTGGTCACCTGGCTGCTGGGCACCGCCGGCCTGGGCGCCGCGCTCCTCAGCCGCGCCGGCATCCGGGAGAACTTCGCGGGACGGCTCCTCCCTCCCGAGGCGCTCACCGACGAGTATCTGTGGGCCACCCCGCAGTTCGGGGTACAGGCCGTACGCCGCCCGGGATCCCGGACTCCCACGCGGGGGTCCTGACGGTGCGGCGGTTTCTGCTCGCAACTCCCCTCCTATTCTGCGCCGCCGACGCTGCCGCGCAGAGCATGCGTCCCTTCAGCACCTTCCGCCAATGGCACGGGGAGACGCGCCTCGCCGTGAAACTCGAGTACGCCGCCGGCACGCTCCGCGTGGGGGCGGGAAGCGCGGGCGAGCTGTACCGCATGGATGTGACGTATGACGAAGATCGGTTCGTGCCGGTGAGCGACTTCGACGCCCCGGGCGGTGCGGTCAGGCTCGGCCTGGCGGCGGAAGGACGCGGCGGGGTGCGCGTGGTGTCCCAGAATCAGCTCCGGCAGTCCGCCGGAGTTGCCCTGTCCCCCAGGCCCGACCTGGACCTCGACGTGGTGCTTGGCGCGGTGGACGGCGAGCTGGATCTCGGCGGGCTCCGGGTGAGCGACCTCGATCTGTCGGCCGGTGCCAGTCGCG
>CAYYXP010000191.1:0-3319 GCA_964475685.1 uncultured Gemmatimonadaceae bacterium
GAGCGCCGTGCGAGCCGCTCGGCCCCTTCGAGATTGCCGGAATACAGCGCCACGTCTGAAAAGGCGATCGGCACGGTCATCGCGCGCGCCTGCTGAAGCTCCTCCGCGACCTGGGTCATGGCGGCGGGGTCCTTCAGCGTGTACGCCCGGAGAGCTCGCATCGCCAGCGCCTGGTCGCTATCGGGGCCCACGCGAAGGATGCGCTCGATCAGGTCGAGCATCTCGCCGGAGCGACCCTCGATGGCGGAGATGCGGGCGAGATGCACCATCGTCGCGAGATGGTCGGGCTCCAGGCGAAGAACCCGCTCGAATGGCTCCCGCGCCTCGGCCGCGGTCCGGCCCCGAAGCGGATTGGCGTGGAAGAGCAGGTCGCCGAGATGGAACCACGCTTCGACGTCGTCGGGGTAGGTGCCGGTGATGCTGTTGTAGAGCGATTCCGCGTCTCCCACCCTTCCGTGAAGCCAGGCGCGCTGCGCGGTGAAGACGAGATGGTCGTGCGACGAGAGTCGCTCCCGGTGCACGAAGCCGCGGTCGGCCACCTCGCGCGCGAGGTCGGGAAGCGCGCACCCTGCCGCGGAGGCGGCGAGACGGTAGTAGGCGAGCGCGAACGACGGATCGGCATCCACCGCGACCTGGAAGCTTTCCATCGCGTCGAAGTAGCGGCCCGCCCGCAGATCTCCCTCGCCGCGCAGGTACGCCTTCAATGCGCCGAGCGAGTCGGTGGTGAGGGTGGCGAGCCTGGTGAGTCGCGTCCCCCGTGACACGCCGTGCGCCGAGAGCAGCTGCCGGGCGAGCTCGTCCACCAGATCGAAGAGCCCTGCCTCGCTCTCCGCCGCCGCGTCCACGCTCGCGACCTCGGTGTCGTCGGCGTTGTAAAGCGTGGCACTTGCCCGTAGGCGCCCACCCGCCTCGACGATCGTTCCCGCGAGATACCGGCCCGCCCCGAATCGCTCTTCCAGGACACGGCCCTCGGTGACCGCTGCGCGGATGAGGGCGCGCGGGTCTACCGTGCGGATCGTCCCGGCGCCGTGGAGCTTGGCTGCCAGCAGCTCGACCATCCCTTCGCCGAGGTAGGAGAACCTGGGGTCGCCGCGGACCGAGAAGGGAAGAATGGCGATGACGGCCGGCGAGGACGCGGCCGCCCGGGGTGCGGCCTCGGCGCGAGCCCGGACGTGGTCCACCAGCGCCCGGGTCTCCGGCAAGGGGTCGAGCTCGTACTCCTGCGCCATCCGCCGGGCGAACTCGTCGTAGGCCCGGAGCGCCCCCGACCGATCGCCGATGCGGTCGAGGAGGCCCAGCAACCGCCGGAGCGAAGATTCGTCATCCGGGTCGAGCTGGAGGGCGCGTTTGGCCCAGGTGGCGGCATCGGTCAGGCGGCCTTCGGCCTCCGCGCGCGTCACCAGCGAGCGAGCCGCCGCGGCCGCACGCTCCCGCATCCGGCCCCGCTCGCGGTCGAGCCATTCCGAGAACTCGGGGGACGCCGAGGTGACGTGCAGTCCCTCCAGCAGGCCCCCGCGGTAGAGCGCCATGGCGCCCTCGAAATCTCCGCTCGCGAGCGCACTGTCGAGCGCCGGGGCGTCACACCAGAGCAAGTCCTCCGATACGCCGACCTCGTCGTCGCCCCTTCCCGTCAGGACCTCCGCCCCCAGCTCGACCCGCAGGAAGTAGAGCGCGCGCCGGAGCGCGGCGCGCGCGTGTTCCTCGTCCAGCTCCGGCCAGAAGAGCGCGAGCAGCGAGTCGCGGCGATGGAAACGGCGGGGTGAGGCGATTGCGAGGTAGGCCAGCAACCCCAGGCGCTTGGGCTGCCTGAGCACCGCGCCCAGTTCAGCGCCGTCCGGGCCGCGGAGGTCCAGTACGCCGAGGGTATGGAACCGGATCATTGCTGCCCTCAGGATAACCGCGCTGCCCCCTGCAACGGGAGCCGGACCGCGATAGCTTTGGGCATGAACCTGCCTTCCCAGGTGCGCCAGGGCGTCCTTGCGCGGAGCGCGCTCGTGCTCCTCCGCCTGCAGCTGGGCGTTGCCCTTCTCGTGGCCGGGGTCCCGAAAGTCCGGGACGTGTTCACCCCCCACCTCATCGAGTTCCTCCAGAATGTGGCGTTGGAGCGGGGGCATCCCTTCTACCAGGAATTCGTGCGTAACGTGGTCATACCAAACGCCAACGTGTTTGCGGCGCTGGTGGGCTGGGGCGAGGTGCTCGCGGGCGCGGCACTGGTGCTCGGGGTGGTGACGCGCTTCGCTGCGGCGGCGGTATTCCTCCTGATGGTCAACTATCTCTTCGCGAAGGGGGCATGGTTCTGGATGCCGAGCAACGACGCCGCCTACGCGGCGATCTCCCTGGCGCTGATGATCGGTGCGGCGGGGCGGACGCTCGGGATTGACGAGTTCCTCGCGAAACGGTGGCCGAGCTCTCCGTTCTGGTGAGCGACCAGCCGCGCCCATCGTCGCCATGAACCGCAGCGACTTCCATGACCGCTGATCGCCCCAAGGTCGGGGTGATGCTGCGCCACATCGCGGCGCCGGGCGGCATCACGGTGTTCACCAAGCGCGTCGTGCGATACCTCCTCACCCATCCCGACGGCCTCGACTACCATCTCCTCTACAGCGACGACAGCCAGCGCGAGGCCTTCGCCGACCTGCCCGCTACCCACGTCGTCCTCCCCGACTCGGCCCGCCTCCGGTGGGACCAGGTGACCGCGCCACGGTATGCCGAGCGGGAAGGGCTGTCGCTCCTGTTCAACCCGAAGTTCTCGGTGCCACTGCTCAGCAGCGTGCCGACCCTCATCGTGATCCCGGGGCGCGAGCAGCTCGCCATGGCGCGGGTGTTCCCCTGGTACAACCGGATCTACAACTCGCTCAGCATTCCGGCCTTCTGCCGGAGCGCCACCGCCCTCATCACCCACACGCAGATCGGCAAGGAAGACTGCAGGATGATGGGCGCCGACCCCGCGCGGGTCTTCGTGGTGCCGCATGGCGTGGACCGCTATCTCCGGCCGGCTCCCGAGGCGGCGAAGACGGCGCTCCAGGCCAGGCTGGGACTCACCCGCCCCTATATCCTCTTTCTCGGAGGCATCACCCCGCTCAAGAACCTCGGCAACCTGCTCCGCGCCTTCGCCCGCGTTGCCTCGACGCACGAGGTGGACCTCGTCCTGGCCGGCTTCAAGCGCTGGAGCTTCGAGAAGGAGCTGGCGCCGATCGGCGAGCTCGGGTTGGGGGAGCGGGTCAAGCATGTCGGGTACGTGGCCGACGAAGATCTCGCCGCCCTCTACTCGGGCGCTCGATGCCTGGCGCTGCCGTCGTGGTACGAGGGGTTCGGGATC
>CAYYXP010000192.1:0-1794 GCA_964475685.1 uncultured Gemmatimonadaceae bacterium
ATAGCAGGCCTCGAGCGCATCGAGGACCGAGCGCTGCGTGACCTGGCCCGAGACGTCGAGTTTCACCTCGCCGCCGACATGCGCCAACATTCGCAGATGCGTCGGCAGCTCCACGCGGATCATGGCAATGTCTGAACCTCGACGGACAGGACGGGCGGAAGGTCTCGGACGATCGGCGCCCACCTGTCGCCGGCGTTGGCCGAGGCATATACCTGCCCGCCCGTGGTGCCGAAGTACACGCCGCACGGGTCGAGCGAGTCGATGGCCATGGCGTTGCGCAGCACGTTGACGTAGCAGTCGCTCTGCGGCAGGCCATCCGTGAGCGCTTCCCACTCGTTGCCGCCGGTCCGGCTGCGGTAGACGCGCAGCTTCCCCTCGGGCGGGTAGTGGAAGGAGTCGCTGGTGATGGGAACGACGTAGATGGTGTCCGGCTCGTGGGCGTGCACGTCGATGGGAAACCCGAAGTCGGTCGGCAAGTTGCCGCTGATCTCGCGCCATGACTCGCCTCCGTCATCGCTCCGCATCACGTCCCAGTGTTTCTGCATGAACAGCACGTCCGGGCGCGACGGGTGCATCGCGATGCGGTGAACGCAGTGGCCCACCTCGGCGTCGGGATCGGGAATCTGCTGGCTCCTGAGGCCGCGGTTGATCGGTTTCCAGGTGTTGCCGGCGTCGTCGGAGCGGAACGCCCCCGCGGCCGAGATGGCGGTGAAGAGGCGCTCGGGATGCGTGGGATCGAGGAGAATCGTGTGCAGGCACATCCCGCCGGCTCCCGGCGCCCAGGAGGGGCCAGAGCCGTGGCCGCGCAGTCCGGGAAGCTCCTGCCAGGTTCGGCCGCCGTCCGCGGTGCGGAACATGGCGGCGTCTTCCACCCCGGCGTAGACGGTGTCCGGATCGGTCAGCGAGGGCTCGAGGTGCCAGACCCGCTTGAACTCCCAGGGGTGCTGGGTGCCGTCGTACCACTGGTGGGTGCCGGGCACCCCGTCGTAGGTGAACTCGTTGCCGACCGGCTCCCACGTCTTGCCGCCGTCGTCGGAGCGCTGGATCTGCTGTCCGAACCAGCCGCTGGACTGCGACGCGTACAGCCGGTTCTGGGCAGCGGGCGAGCCCTTGAGGTGGTAGACCTCCCAGCCGGCGAAGTGGGGGCCACTGATATCCCACCTGCTTCGCTTTCCGTCTGTGGTCAGGACGAAGGCGCCCTTGCGGGTGCCGACGAGGAGGCGGACGGCGGTCATGGTTCCTCCTTCCCGAGCTTCAGTCGCGTTGTAGGAGAGGAGCAGCTATCCGCCGCGGATTGGCCCTGGAGGATTCGAACCTCCATTAACGGATCCAAAGTCCGCTGTCCTGCCATTGGACGAAGGGCCAGTCGCAACAACGTAACCAGAGGGCGAGGCAGGGTAAACGGCGCATTGCCCCGGGCACACGCCACCGCTCGTCAAGTAACGGAAGCGGGCCCTGGGGCAGGGGACGCCATCGTCTCGACCGGCGTGAGAACGCCGTGCTTCTTCCCTAACTGCATGACCGCCTCGTCCCGGTCGCGGCCGGAGCGGTCGACGGCAAAGAGGGTGGACCCCGACCCGCTCATGCGGCAGACCAGCGGACCGGTGCCCACCAGCGCCTCGAAGGCTGCACGAACCTGGGGGAAACGGCCGAACACCGGGGACTCGAAGTCATTGCCCGCCATGCGGCCGATGTCTCCCCACCGAGTGAGAACATCGAGGTCGAGCGCCACGCCGCCGCGGCGAGCGCCCGATTGGTGCGCCGCGTCCACCCATCCGTAGGCCTCCGCCGTCC
>CAYYXP010000193.1:0-17166 GCA_964475685.1 uncultured Gemmatimonadaceae bacterium
CGCGCCGCCGGCGCTTCGGCGGCGCTGCTCATCGTGCGGGCGCTCACCGCGCCTCGGCTCAGGGATCTGCTCGGCTGCACGGCGGAGTGGCAGCTCGACGCGCTGGTCGAGGTGCACACGGCCGCCGAGCTGGACACCGCCCTCGAGGCGGGCGCACGCATCGTGGGTGTCAACAGCCGGGACCTCGACACCTTCACCGTCGATACCGCGAAGGCGTGGGACATCCTCCGTGAAGTTCCGAGCGGGGCCCTGGCCGTGGCCGAAAGCGGGATGGCGTCGCACGCCGATGTCGCGGCGGCCGCGGATGCGGGCGCCGACGCCGTCCTCATGGGCACCGCGCTGTCGGCGGCCCCTGATCCCGCCTCCGTCCTCGCCGAAGTGACCCGGGTGACGCGGCATGTTCGTTAAGGCCAAGATCTGCGGGCTGACCCGCCTCGAGGACGCGGCCACCGCCGTTGCCGCGGGCGCGTCGTACCTCGGCGTCGTCTTTGCCGGGGGCCCGAGACAAGTGACAGTCGCCCGGGCGATGGAGATTGCCGCGATAGGAGGGACGGTTCCGGTGATCGGGGTCTTCGGCGATCAGCCGGTGGAAGAGATCCTCCGAATCGTCGAAGCGGCCGGACTGGGCGGCGCGCAGCTGCATGGACCCTACCCGCGAGCGGCCGCGGCGGAGCTGCGGCGAAGGGGAGTGCGCGTCTGGCGTGTAGTGCGGATCGCCGGGCCGGGGGATCTGGATGCGCTGAATGCCGCCCCGCTCGATGCCGACGCTGTCCTGGTCGAGCCGCGAGTTCCCCAGGTCGCGGGTGGCACGGGGGTCCCGCTCGAGTTGACGGTGGCGTGCGAAGCACGATCGCGTCTTGCCGGATGTACCATGGTGCTCGCGGGCGGGCTCACTCCGGAGACGGTGGGCGAGGCCGTGGCACTCGTTCGGCCGGAGGTGGTGGATGTAAGTTCAGGGGTCGAAAGTCTGCCCGGGAAGAAGGACCCCGAGAAAATCGCGCGATTCATGGAGGCGGTGTTTGGCCATAGCGCTATCTCCTGAGCGAGCCGTTGGGGGGCGTTTCGGCCCTTATGGCGGCCGCTACGTGCCCGAAACGCTCGTCGCGGCGTTGGACGACCTCGCCGAGTTGTATGACACTGCCCGGACCGACCCGGCGTTCTGGGCCGAGTTCGAGGGCCTGCTCGGCGAATTCGTCGGGCGGCCCTCGCCGATTTCGGAGGCCCCCAGGCTGGGCCGGGAAGTGGGCGCGACGGTGGCGCTCAAGCGGGAGGATCTCAACCATACCGGCGCCCACAAGATCAACAACACGATCGGGCAGGCGCTGCTCGCCCTGCGGATGGGCAAGCGCCGGATCATCGCGGAGACGGGGGCGGGCCAGCACGGCGTGGCCACCGCGACGGTGTGCGCCCGCTTCGGGTTGGAGTGCGTGGTGTACATGGGCGCGGAGGATGTGGTGCGGCAGCGGCTCAACGTCTACCGGATGGAGCTGCTCGGGGCCACGGTGGTGCCCGTCGAGTCAGGTACCCGTACCCTGAAGGATGCCACCAACGAAGCGCTCCGCGACTGGGTCACCAATGTCCCCACCACCCATTACATCATCGGCTCCGTGGTCGGGCCGGACCCCTACCCGCGCATGGTGAGGGACTTCCAGTCGGTGATCGGGCAGGAGGCCCGCGCGCAGATGCTGTCGCGCTACGGCCGGCTCCCGCATACCGTCGTGGCCTGCGTGGGCGGCGGCTCGAACGCGATGGGCATCTTCGCCGGCTTCCTCGACGACCGGGACGTTCGTCTCGTTGGCGTGGAGGCGGCGGGCCAGGGCATCGCCTCAGGGCACCACAGCGCCACGCTCGGTGCGGGATCCCCCGGCGTGCTGCACGGCAGCCTGAGCTACCTCCTGCAGGACGCCGACGGGCAGGTGTCGCCGGCCCACTCGATTTCCGCCGGGCTCGACTATCCCGGCGTCGGGCCCGAGCACAGCTTCCTCCACGACAGCGGCCGGGTGGCCTACGAGTCCGCCACGGACGCCGAAGCGCTCGACGCCTTCGGTGCGGTCTGCCGGATGGAGGGGATCATCCCGGCGCTCGAAACCGCCCACGCCTTCGCGTGGGTGCGTCGGATGGCGGGGCGCTGGCCCGCCAACGCGATCGTGCTCGTCTGCCTGAGCGGCCGTGGCGACAAGGACGTGGCGCACGTGGCCGCGCTCACCGGGAAATCGGTGTGACCCGGCCCGATCCGGCAACCGCGGCCCCGGCGGCGCACGTCACCGAATTGTTGAACAGCCTGGTGAAGGCGCTCCGGGCCTACCACATGTACCTCCCGAACAATCCGATCCACCAGCGCGCCACCGAGGCGCTCCGCGCCGCCTTCAAGCCGGTCTGGGAGATCACCGACGAGCTGCTTCTCGCCGTCGCCGAGACCGATTTCGTGTGGGAGGACCAGGTTGTCTATCACCAGCCCAACAAGAGCGAGAGCGTGGCGTGGGGCGTGTTCAAGGATGGCATGCGCTCGCTCACGATCCGCCGCGGCGCCGAGGATGAAGAGCTGCCGCACTTCCTCGTGCTGATGAACCGGGCGCGCTTCCTCACCACCGATGCCGGGGATGACCTGCTGACGCTGCTCTGGGAGCAGGAATACCAGTTCATCGGGTACAAGTTCATCGAGTTCTTCGGCGAGGGAGGCGGCCCGGTGCCCGAAACGACGGGCAGCTACACCGTGGGCGGGCCGGAGGAGGGCGTGGCGTCCGATCGGCGTCGCGCCCAGGCGGTGGAAGAAGCGCCGCCCCGGCCGAAGGGTGTGGTGGACGTCGAGGACTTCGACTCCACGCTCTACTTCCTCGACGAGCGCGAGATCCAGACGATTGCCGTGGAGCTCGAGGAGGAGTACCGGCGCGACGTGCGCGGCTCGACGCTCAGTCTGCTCTTCGATCTCTTCGAGCTGCGGCAGAGCGATGAGGCCCGGGAGGAGATCCTCGGGATTCTCGATCAGCTCTTCCCCAGCCTTCTCACCGCCCGGGATTTCCGCGCCGCCGCGACGATCCTCCGGGAATGCCGGGTGCTGGCCAAGCGCGGGGCCGACATCCTTCCGGCGCACGTCGTGCGCCTCGAGGGATTTGTGAACCGGTTGAGCGAGCCGGCCATCGTCAGCCAGCTCATCCAGTCGCTCGACGAGTCGGCGGGAGTGGTCGCGGATGCGGAGGTGGCCGAGCTGCTCAACGAGCTCCGGGCGTCGGCCCTCGAACCGGTATTGGCCTGGCTGCCCAACCTCTCGTCCGCGCCACTGCGCGGCCTGCTCGAAGGCGTGGCCGACCGGTTGGCGGAGGCCCACTCCGCCGAGGTGGTGCGGATACTTCGCGACCCGGGGTCGTCGGCGCTCGTCGCGGCCATCGGCGTGTGCGGTCGGCTCAACCTCCTTCAGGCCGTGCCGGGGCTTGGAGAGGCGGTCAACCACGCCGACCCGGCCGTGCGCCTCGCGTCGGTGCAGGCGCTGGCGCAGCTGGGAACCCCGGCTGCGCTCGCGCTGGTGGACAAGGCGCTCGAGGATGGCGATCGCGGCGTGCGCCTCGCCGCGGTGCGCGTCGTGTCGGCGCGTGGCTACAAGGCGGCGCAGCGCCGGGTGGAGGCGGTGGTGCTCGGCAAGGCGGTGAAGGAGATGGATCTCACCGAGAAGATGGCGTTCTTCGAGGCCTACGGCGCGATCGCCGGCGCCTCCGGTCTCAAGGCGATGAGCGGGATCCTCCTTCCCCGCGGCCTGCTCCGGATGAAGGAATCCTCGGAGACGCGGGCCTGCGCCGCGATCGCCATCGGGAAGATCCGGACCGCCGAGGCCCGCAGCGTGCTGCAGCAGGCGGCCGACGACAAGGACCTGGTGGTGCGGAACGCCGTCAGCCGGGCGCTGCGGGAGAGCGCGCCATGAGCCACCCGGGCGAGGCTTCCTCGCGAGGGTCCGACGCCCAGCTGCGGCAGGGGGGACGCGCCCTGCTGCTGGCCCTCTACACGGCGCTCCGGAGCCTCAAGCTCTATCCGGTCGAGAACGCCACGGTGCAGAAGGCGCTCGACGACCTCGACGCTGTCGCCCGCTCGCTGCTCGCGGTCGAGCCTGACCTCGAGCTCCGGATGGCCGGCGACTTCATCTTCGTGAACTCCACCCGCTTGCGACTCGAGCTCGACAACTACGCCTCGTTCAGTCACATCCTCACCATGCTTCGCGCCTTCGACATCGGCGCCCTCCGCGTGGGGCCCGCGGTCACCCGGCGCGAGTGGCAGATCTTCCTGAGCCTCCTGCTCAGCCTGTCGGAGCAGGCCGAGCCGGACGAACGGTTCGATGAGCTCAGCCAGCGCCTCGATTCGGGCGCCGTCGAGGGAATCGATATCGAGAGGACGTCTTACCACGATCAGGATGCCGAATCGGAAGACCAGCGCCAGGCCGCCAAGCGGGTGTACTCCCAGGGCGTGGCCGTCACCAAGGACGTGATGACCGGAGCGCGGCTGGGCCGCACGGGCAGCGTCAAACGGGTGAAGCGCGCGGTCCAGCTCATCGTGGACCAGGTACTCAACAACGAGACATCGCTTGTCGGGCTCACGACGGTCAGGGACTACGACGAATACACCTTCACCCATTCGGTGAACGTCTGCATCTTCTCGGTCGCGCTGGGCAAGAAGTTCGGTTTCACCCGCCTGCAACTCTACGACCTCGGCATGACTGCGCTGCTGCACGACGTGGGGAAGGCACGCGTCCCGCTCGAGATTCTGCACAAGACCACCGGCCTCGACGAGCAGGAGTGGCGGGTGATGCAGGACCATCCCTGGCTCGGCGCGCTGACACTTTTCCACCTGAAGACGCACGAGGAGCTGCCCTTCCGGGCCATCCTGGTCGCCCACGAGCACCACATGAAGACCGACCTGACGGGCTACCCCAAGTCAATCCGGCCCCGGAAGCTGCACATCTTTTCCCGCATTGTCTCCGTGGTCGACGGGTACGACGCCGCCACCACCCGGCGAACCTATCAGACGGTGCCGATCGAGCCCGACCAGGTGCTGCGGGAAATGATGGAGAACCCCAAACGCGGGTACGACCCCCTGCTGGTCAAGGGGCTCGTGAGTCTGATCGGAGTTTATCCCGTGGGAACCTGCGTCATCCTCGACACGTTCGAGATTGGCGTGGTGACCGGCCCCGATCCGGAGGGGCAGCAGCTCAACCGTCCCCTGGTACGCATCGCGGTGGACGTGAACGGGGGCACCGTCCCTCCTCCCGGTCTGCAGGTGAGTCTGGCCGAGAAGGACGAGTCGGGCACCTACCGTCGCTCCATCGTCAAGGTGACCAACCCCGACCGCTACGGGCTGACTGTCGGCGACTATTTTGTCTGAGTCCCGGCTCTCGGCCGCCTGGGCGACGCTCAGGGCGGCCCGGCGCACCGCACTCATTCCGTACCTCACCGCCGGCTACCCCTCGCAGGAGGCCAGTCTCGACGCGCTCCGCACCGCCGACGAGGTCGCCGACATCATCGAGGTTGGCGTGCCGTTCAGCGATCCCCTCGCCGACGGCCCGACCATCCAGCGGTCCACCTTCGAGGCGCTCAAGGCGGGCATGACGCTGGCCGGCACCCTCGAGCTGATCTCGCAGGCGCGGCTCGCTCGGCCGGTGGTCGTGTTCAGCTACCTCAATCCCATTCTGCGTTTCGGGGTCGAGCGCTTCCTCCAGCAGGCCGACCAGCTGGGCGTGGCCGGCCTCCTCCTGACCGACCTGCCCGCGGGGAGCGACCCGGCGGTCGAGTCGGCGGTGCAGGGAAGCCCGCTCGACCTGATCCGGCTGGTCGCTCCCACCACCCGGCCGGAGCGGCTGACGGCGGCGGTGGCGGGGGCGGAGGGGTTCGTCTACCTCGTCGCCCGACTGGGCGTGACCGGCGCCACGGCGTCGCTCGCCGGGGGATTGGGCGATTCCATCGGGCGCCTGCGCCGCGCGACGAACCTGCCGATCGCCGTGGGATTCGGGATCAGCACGCCGTCCCAGGCGTCCGAGGTCGCGAGGCTGGCCGACGGAGTGGTGGTGGGAAGCGCACTCGTGGACGTGCTCGGCCGCGAGGGCGTGGCGGGCGCGAGCGCGTTCCTGCATGCGCTCCGCGAGGCGCTCGATCGCCCGGTCGAGGCGTGACGTGGAAGGAGAACGGCGGGAGCGCGCGTTCGTGGCGCTTGGCAGCAATCTCGGTGACCGGGAAGGTCACTTGTGCGCGGCCCGGGCGGCGCTGGGGCGCCTGCCCGGGACCGCGCTGATCGGGGCGTCCTCCATCGAGGAGACCGACCCGCTCGGGGGGATGTCCCAGCCGCCCTACCTCAACCAGATGGTCATGCTCGAGACGACCCTCTCCCCTCGGGCCCTCCTCGATGCCCTGCACGCCATGGAGCGGCAGGCGGGCCGGGTGCGCGGCTCCCGGTGGGAGGCCAGGACCCTGGACCTCGACATCGTGCGGTACGGCGATCAGCGCGTTGACGAGCCAGACCTTATCATTCCCCATCCCGGGCTGCCCCACCGCGACTTCTGGCTCCGCGAGCTGGAGGAACTGCGATCCCATGAGGGCCTATGACCCTTGAAACGCGTCCCCTGACCGTCCTCGACCTCCCGGCTCTGAAGGCGGCAGGCCGCCGCGTCGTGGTGCTCACCTGCTACGATGCCGCCTTCGCGCGGCTGCTCGAGGACGCGGGGGTGGACGTGCTTCTCGTGGGCGACTCGGTCAATCAGGTGCTGGCCGGTCACGACACGACGCTCAGCGCCACGCTCGACCAGATGATCTATCACGCGGCCTCGGTCCGGCGCGGGGCCCGGCGGGCGCTGATCTTCGTGGACCTCCCGTTCCTGACGTATCAGGTCTCCGTCGAGGACGCCATTCGGAACGCCGGGCGGGTCCTGCAGGAGAGCGGTGCCCACGGGGTCAAGCTCGAAGGGGGCCGCCCCATGGCCGAGACGGTGCGCGCCCTCGTGGACCGGGGCATACCCGTCATGGGACACCTCGGCCTCACCCCACAATCGGTGCACGCGCTCGGCGGCTATCGGGTGCAGGGACGGGAGCCGGAGGCGGCGGGCCGCCTCCTCGCCGATGCCAAGGCCCTCGAAGAGTCCGGTGCCTGCTCCATCGTCCTCGAGCTGATGCCGGCCGACTTGGCCGCGAGGATCTCCGCATCGCTCACGATCCCCACGATCGGCATCGGGGCGGGCCCGGGGTGCGACGGCCAGGTCCTGGTGCTGCACGACATGCTGGGCCTCAACGACCAGTTCAATCCGAAATTTCTCAAGCGCTTCGCGGAGCTCGGGGAGGCGGTGCGGTCGGCGGTGCGGACCTACGCCGACGAAGTCCGGGACGGTCGCTATCCAGGCTCCGAGCACAGCTTCTAGCCCCCCGATGGTCGAACGCGACGCGATTCCCGACCTGTGCCGCTGGGTGCGCGGCCAAAGGGCGGAGCGCCGCCGCGTGGCCCTCGTACCGACGATGGGGTTTCTCCACGAAGGCCATCTTCGACTCGTGGACGAGGCACGGCGCCGCGCCGACGCCGTGGTGATGAGCATCTTCGTCAACCCGCTGCAGTTCGGCCGCACCGAAGACTTCTCCCGCTACCCGCGAGACCTCGACCGCGACCGCGCGCTCGCCGCCGCCCGCGGCGTGGACGCGCTCTTCGTTCCCTCCACCGAGACGATGTATCCGCCCGGCGCGGAGATTCGCGTGGTCCCCGGTCCCACCGCCGAGCGCTGGGAAGGAGCGGCGCGCCCCGGGCATTTCACCGGCGTGCTGACGGTGGTGGCCAAGCTGTTCCACCTGGTCGAGCCGGACGTGGCGTGCTTCGGGCGGAAGGACGTGCAACAGGCGGTCCTGATAAGGCAGATGGTGCGTGACCTCGACTGGCCGGTCGAGGTGGCCGTGATCCCTACGGTCCGGGAGCCCGACGGGCTCGCCCTCAGCAGCCGCAACGCCTATCTCGATCCGGAGGAGCGACGGCAGGCGACCGGGTTGAGCGGCGCGCTGCGCGCGGCGCACGACGCGTGGCGCACCGGGCAGACCAGTGCCGCCGCGCTGGAGGCGACGATGCGGGAGGGGCTGGATACGTTCCCGGGCATCCTCGTCGAGTACATCGCGATCACGGAGCCGCGCGCGCTGACCCCCGTCGCCACCGCCAGCGCCGACACGATCGTGGCGCTCGCCGCCCGGCTCGGCCGCGCGCGACTCATCGACAACATCGTGCTCGGCGACGGTCTCGATCCATGACTCGCGCGCCTCTTTCCACTCCGGGGCTTCACCCGGCGCTTCCCACGTGGGCGATTGTGTCGCCTGCGCGGCTCGAGCACGTCGAGCGGGTGGCGAAGCTCGTCTCGTCGTGGGCCGAGGAGATGGGGATACCGATCAACGAGCGTCACCGCTGGCTCCGTGCGGTGTGGCTGCACGACGCTCTGCGGGACGCACCGGATGGGGAGCTGGAGAAGTGGGCGCCCGGCACTTCCGGGCCCGCGGAGCTGCGCCACGGTCCGGCCAGCGCCGCCCGCGCTGAGGCGCAGGGAGAGAGCGACCGCGGTGTGCTGGACGCGGTGCGCTATCACTCGCTCGGGCTCGCCGAGTGGGACATGGCGGGCCGGAGCCTCTACTGCGGTGACTACCTCGAGCCGGGCCGTTCCGGCGACCGGGATCGCCGCGCCGAGCTGGCCGCCCGATATCCCCGCGATCCCGGCGGGGTGTTACGCGAGGTGGCCGGAGAACGGGTCTCCCGCCTGGTCGCATCGGGATTGACCCTGCCGGAACCGACGGTCCGCTTCTGGAACAGCCTCGTCGCGCCGTCCACCGCCTCGCGCTGATCGCGGCGGTCGTGCTCCTGGCAGTCGGCGGCATCTGGAGCCTGTGGCCGACGCCTCCTGAGCACGTCCGGGGGCACGCCTACGCCGTGCCTTCGCCCGGGCGGAGGATTACGGTGGAGGTGCTGAACGGAACCGGGCGTCAGGGGTTGGCCCGGGTGGCCACGCGAGTTCTGCGGGAACGGGGCATCGACGTCGTCTTCTTCGGGAACGCGGACGCCCCCGCCGATTCGACCCGGGTACTCGTCCGCCGGGGCGACCCCGGGCGCGGAAAGGACGTAGTGGAAGCGCTCGGCACGGGACGGCTGCGCATCGAGCCCGATACTCTCCGGAGGGTGGACGCGACGGTCATCCTCGGTGAGGACTACCGCCCGAAGCTGGAGCTGCATCCGTAGTACCCATCACCTCAGCAGATCCCGATCACCACATCCATCACGTTGGTTCCGGTGAGCCCGGGGTGGAGCAGGGCGCCGGCCGCATCGAGCGCGCGGTAGGCGTCGTGCGCCCGCAGGTCGCGGGCGGGGTCGCGCCCCGCCGCGGTCGCTGCGGCCCAGGTGGCCCCGTCCACAATCGCCCCGGCCGCGTCGGTGGGGCCGTCGCGTCCGTCGGTGCCCGCAGCCAGGAGCGCGATTCCGATCGCGGAACCGTCCAGCGTTCGCGCGGCGGCGAGCGCCAGCTCCTGGCACCGACCGCCGAGGCCGGGCGGCTCCGTTCCGAGGGTCACCGTCGTCTCTCCGCCCCAGATGAAGCAGCGGCGATGAGCGTGAACGGTATCCTGTTGCGGGATACCCGAACGGCCGCAATTTTGTAGGAGAAAAGCGGCCAGACGCGCCCCGGCCGCCGCCGCCTCCCCGGCCAGCGGCTCCGCGGCCACCTCCGGCTCCAGGCCCGCCGCCGCGGCGTGACGGGCAGCGGCCTCCAGGGCCTGCCGGTTACTGGCGATCACCTCGAGGGACACGCGCGAGAAGGCGGTATCGCCGGGTTTGGGTGTTTCCGGCGCTGTTCCGGTTTCCATCGCCGCCACCAGCGATCGGGCCGACGATGGGATGCGGTCCCAGAGCGCGGACCGTTCCAGCAGCCGGCGCACCTCGGTGGCGGTCGTCGGATCGGGAACGCAGGGGCCGGACCCGATCGAGGCAAGGTCGTCGCCGATCACGTCGGACACGACGTAGACCCTGACGGTCGCGGGAGCGAGAGCCCGCGCGAGCTTGCCGCCGCCCCAGCGGGAGAACCGCTTCCGGATCCGGTTCATGGCGGTGATGTCGAGTCCGGAGCCGAGGAGCAAAGCATAGAGTGCGGTGAGGTCGCGGGGGGAGATGCCGGATTCCGGCGCCCCGATGAGGCTGGTGGTTCCCCCCGACAACAGCACCCAGACTTCGTCGCCCGCGCGAACCCGCGCTGCTACCTCGCCCAGAGCGTCCGCGGCGGCGAGGGAGCCGGCGCCCGGCTCCGGATGATCGCCGGCGACGACCGCGAGGCGGGGGTGGGGAGCATCGTCGACCTGGGGAGCCACGATCACTCCCCCGGCCGGCTCCGTCCCACGCTCGCGAAGCACCTCGACCGCGGCCCGCGCCATCGGCATCGCCGCCTTGCCGAGCGCGAGGATCCATGGTCCGTTCCCGGTAGCGGGGGAGAGGGCCCGGAGACGGGTGGCGAGCACCGGGCCGGGATTAACCGCCTCCGTGGCAACGCGATACAATTCCGCGAGAAGCTCGCGGGTGCCTCCGGATGGGGTGGAATGGGGACCGGTTTGGGGCACGGATGGGAACCTTGTGAAAAAAAGCACAAAGTGCTATATCAAGACTAACGCATGAATATTCGGAGGCCTGCGCCTCCAAATGTAGTCACCAGCGGCGGCGTCCCGCTCCGCCGGGGTCTCATCCACAACTAGAGAGGTTTCGCGATGGCCGGCCGCAACTTCCTCTTCGTTCCGGGCCCCACCAACGTGCCCGACCGGGTGCTCCGCGCCATGCACGTGGCCATGGAGGACCACCGCTCCTCGTCGTTCCCGGCACTCGCGTCGCCCCTCTTCGAGGACCTGAAGAAGATCTTCAAGACCTCGACTGGCCAGGCGTTCATCTTCCCCGCGAGCGGCACCGGCGCGTGGGAGGCGTCGCTCTCGAACACCCTGTCGCCCGGCGACCGCGTCATCGCCGCCCGGTTCGGCATGTTCAGCCACCTCTGGATCGACATGGCGCAGCGCCTCGGGCTCCAGGTCGATATTCTCGACGCCGAGTGGGGCGAGGGCGCGCCGGTCGAGCGTTACCAGGAGGCGCTCGCCGCGGACAAGAGCCACCAGATCAAGGCCGTGCTCTTCACCCACAACGAAACGGCCACGGGCGTCACCAGCGACGTCGCGGGGATGCGCAAGGCGCTCAACGACACGAAGCATCCGGCGCTTCTGATGGTGGACGGGGTCAGCTCCATCGCGAGCATTGATTTCCGGATGGATGAGTGGGGAGTGGACCTCGCCGTCACCGGTTCCCAGAAGGGGTTCATGCTTCCCGCCGGCCTGGGCATCGTCTGCGTGAGCCAGAAGGCGCTGGCGTTGTACGACCAGGCGACGCTGCCGAGGGTGTTCTTCGATTTCGGCGACATGCGGAAGGCGAATGCGACGGGATATTTCCCGTACACGCCGTCGCTCCCCATGCTCTACGGCTTGCGGGAGTCCCTCGCCATCCTGTTCGAGGAGGGGCTGGAGAACGTGTTCGCACGGCATCACCGGCTCGCCGAGGGAACCCGTCAGGCCGTGAAAGCCTGGGGGCTGGAGTTGTGCGCCCGGTCGCCGAAGTGGCACTCGGACACCGTGAGCGCGATCATGGTGCCGGCCGGATTCAACGGCGCCGAGGTGATCGACGTCGCCTACCGCCGATACAATCTCGCCCTCGGCGCCGGCCTCGCCCGGATGGCCGGCAAGCTCTTCCGGATCGGTCATCTCGGCGATCTCAACGAGCTGATGCTTCTCGGCGGCATCGCGGGCGCGGAGATGGCCATGCGCGACGTCGGCATCAAGGTGACGCCGGGAAGCGGCGTGGGCGCGGCGCAGGAATACTGGCGCGGCACCGCGGCGCCGCTGGCCAAGCGCGATCTCCCACCGCGCGCCCCTGACGCCTCGCCGCCGGCGGGGCCCGCCAAGGAGAAGGCGACCGCCGGCGCGGGACGATGAGCCACACCCGCTACGAGCCTGCGCGGCAGCGGCTGCAGAGGAGCGAACTGGCCGTCCCGGGCTCGCAGCCGGGGATGTTCGCCAAGGCGCTCGAGTGCGGGGCGGATTACGTCTTCCTCGACCTGGAAGACGCGGTCGCCCCGGGAGACAAGGAGCAGGCGCGAAAGAACGTCATCGCCGCGCTGCTGGAGCACGACTGGCGCGGCCGCGGGAAGACCATATGCGTCCGCATCAACGGCATCGACACCCACTACATGTACCGGGACGTGGTGGACGTCGTGGAGCAGGCGGGGCATCGGCTCGACACCATCCTCATCCCGAAGGTCGGGGTTCCCGCCGACGTCTACCTGGTGGATGCTCTGCTCACCCAGATCGAGGAAGCGAAGGGGATTCCCCACCGCATCGGCATCGACGTCCTGATCGAGACGGCGCTGGGAATGGCCAACGTCGAGGCCATCGCGCAATCGAGCCGCCGGCTCGAGGCGATGCACTTCGGCGTCGCCGATTACGCCGCGAGCTGCCGGGCGCGCACGGTCAACATCGGCGGCCTCAATCCCGACTATCCCGGAGACCAGTGGCATGCGGCGCTCTCCCGGATGATCGTGGCCTGCCGAGCCTACGGTCTCCGGGCGATCGACGGTCCGTTCGGCGACTTCAAGGACCCCGACGGCTATCGTGACGCCGCCCGCCGCGGGGCGGCCCTCGGCATCGAGGGGAAGTGGGCCATCCACCCGTCGCAGATCGAGCTGGCGAACGATGTGTTCACTCCGCCTCCGAAGGAAGTCGATCGGGCCCAGCGGATCCTGGTCGCGCTGGAGGACGCGGCGCGCGAGGGACGCGGAGCCGCCCAGCTCGACGGGCGGATGATCGACGCAGCGTCGGCCCGGATGGCGGAGAATATCGTGCGGATGGCGGAGGCGATCGGGAAGAGGTAAGTCGGCCGCATACTCGGAGCAATCGTCAATGGACATCCACGAATACCAGGCCAAGGAGCTCCTCGCCGGATTCGGCGTCGCGATCCCTCGCGGAGGGGTGGCGTACAGCCCGGAGCAGGCGGTGTACCGCGCGTCGGAGATCGGCGGCGCGCGCTGGGTGGTGAAGGCCCAGATCCACTCGGGCGCGCGGGGCAAGGCGGGAGGGATCAAGCTCTGCTCCAACGAGGACGAGGTGCGCCAGGCGGCCAAGACGCTTCTCGGCAAGCGGCTGGTGACTCACCAGACCGGCCCCGAGGGCCGGGTGGTGCACCGGCTCTACGTGGAAGCGGCCGTCCCCATCGAGCGGGAGATCTACATCGGCCTGGTGCTCGACCGGAAGAGCGAGCGGATCATGGTCGTGGCGTCGCCGCAGGGCGGGGTGGAGATCGAGGAGATCGCCCGGAACGCGCCCGACACCATCGTGCGTGAAGTCGTCGAGCCGGCGGTGGGCATGACGGCGTTCCAGGCCCGGGAAGTCGCCTTCGGGCTGGGTCTCACCCCGGCCCAGGTGAGCCGGGCGGTGACGACCCTTCTCGGCTCCTACCGGGCGTTCCGCGACCTCGACGCCACTATGGTGGAGATCAACCCGCTCGTCGTCACCACCGACGGGCAGGTGCTGGCGCTGGACTGCAAGATGACCTTCGACGACAACGCCATGTTCCGCCGGCCCAACGTGAGCGAGCTGCGGGACTACGCCGAGGAGGACCCGCGGGAAGCCCAGGCGGCGGAGTTCGGGCTCAACTACGTGGCGCTCGACGGCAACATCGGCTGCATCATCAACGGGGCGGGGCTCGCGATGGCGACGATGGACATGATCAAGCACGCCGGCGGCGCCCCCGCCAACTTTCTCGACGTGGGCGGCGGCGCTTCGCCCGATCGTGTGGCGGCGGCGTTCCGGCTGGTGCTCTCCGACCCGAACATCGAGGCCATGCTGGTGAACATCTTCGCCGGAATCAATCGCTGCGACTGGGTGGCGCAAGGCGTGGTCCAGGCCACCCGCGAGACCCAGCTCAAGATTCCCCTCGTGGTCCGCCTCGCCGGCACCAACGTCGAAGAAGGACGCAAGATCCTCAAGGAAAGCGGGCTGCCATTCATCATGGCGGACACGCTGGCGGAAGCCGCCGATCGCGTGGTCGCCGCTCTCCCCGCATCGAGCAAGGCAAAGGCTTCGGCCGGGACCGGACAATGAGCATCCTCATCGACGAGAAGACGCCGGCCATCTTCCAGGGCTTCACCGGCGACAAGGCCACCTTCCACGCCAGGGAGTCGATCGCGTACGGCACCAACGTGGTCGGCGGCGTCACCCCGGGGAAGGGCGGGACCCAGCATCTCGACCGCCCCGTGTTCAACACGGTCAAGGAAGCGGTGCGAGCGACGGGCGCCACGGCCAGCATCATCTTCGTGCCCGCGGCCTTCTGCGCCGATTCCGTCATGGAGGCGGCGAACGCCGGGATCCGTCTGGTGGTGACGATCACCGACGGCATCCCCGCGCAGGACATGATGATGGTAAAGCGGTACCTGTTCCGCTTTCCCAAGGAGCGCCGGACCACGATGATTGGCCCCAACTGCGCGGGCGTCATCAGCGCGGGGAAGGCGATGCTGGGGATCATGCCGGGCCACATCTATTCGCGCGGGTCGGTGGGGCTGGTCACCCGGTCGGGGACGCTCGGCTACGAGGCTGCCTCGCAGATGAACGCGCTCGGCATCGGCCAGACCACCAGCGTCGGTATCGGCGGGGACCCGATCAACGGCAGCTCGTTCGTGGACATGCTCAAGCTCTTCGAGGAGGACCCGGAGACCGAGGCGGTGGTGATGATCGGCGAGATCGGCGGACCGCAGGAGGCGGAGGCCTCCCTCTTCGTCAAGGAGAACATGACGAAGCCGGTGATCGGGTATGTCGCGGGCCTCACCGCGCCGAAGGGGCGGCGGATGGGCCACGCCGGGGCGATCATCTCCGCCTTCGGAGACACCGCCGCCGAGAAGGCGGAGATCATGCGGTCGGCGGGCCTGATCGTCGCCCCCAGCCCCGCGGAGCTGGGCACCACGGTGGCGGCGGCGCTCGCGAAGAAACCCTCGAAGCGAAAGATGGTCTCGCAATGAGCGCCCGGCCGACCGTCGTGGTTACCCGCCGGCTCCCCGATCCGGTGGAGCAGGAGCTCACCCGCGAGTTCGACGCCCGGCTCAACACCGACGATCGCCCCCTGGGGCCCGACGGATTGTGCGAGGCACTCAAGTCCGCCGACGCGCTGCTCTGCACCGTCACCGACAAGCTCACCGCCGACGTGCTCTCGGCGGAGCCGTTGCGCGCGCGGATTCTCGCCAACTTCGGTGTGGGCTTCAATCACATCGACACCGAGGCGGCCAAGGCGCGCGGGCTCGCCGTCTCGAACACGCCGGACGTCCTGACCGACGCGACCGCCGACACGGCAATGACGCTTCTCCTGACGGTGGCCCGCCGCGCGGGCGAAGGGGAGCGCCACGTCCGCGCCGGGCAGTGGACCGGCTGGCGGCCGACCCACATGCTGGGTACCCACGTATCGGGAAAGACCCTGGGCCTGATCGGGATGGGGCGCATCGCCCGCGCCGTGGCGCAGCGGGCCCACCAGGGGTTCGGCATGAAGGTGATCTTCCACGACCCCTATCCGCCGCCGGCGGACGTGGCGGCGTCGCTCGGCGCCGAGCCCCGCGCCCGGCTGGAGCAGGTGCTCAGGGAGGCGGACTTTGTCTCGCTGCACTGTCCGGCCACCCCGGAGACCCGCCACCTGATGAACAAGGAGCGGCTGGCCCTGATGCGGGCGGATGCCTATCTCATCAACACCGCGCGCGGCGATGTCGTGGATGAGGCGGCGCTGGTGGAGGCGCTCACGTCACGGAAGATCGCCGGCGCCGGACTCGACGTGTACGAGAAGGAGCCCCAGGTCACGCCGGCCCTGCTCACGATGGAGAACGTCGTCCTGCTGCCCCACCTCGGCAGCGCCACGCGCGAGACCCGGGTGGCGATGGGAATGCGCGCGCTGGAGAATCTCCGGCTCTTCTTCAAGGGGTCGCCGCTCAGGGACCGCGTGGTGTGAGCCCCGCGGCCCTGGAGCCGTTCTCCGCCCCCGAACTGCCGGAATCGCCCGACCCGGTCTCGGCGAGCGCGGCGCATTACGCGACCGAAGTCGCCGAGCTGCTCTCGGGGCTGCTGCTCGATCTGGTGCGGCGGCGGGCGCCGGAAGTGGAGCCGGTTCTCCGGGGCGAGCGCGAGCCCTCGGAGCTGAGTCCCGAGCTCATGGCCCGGACCCTCCAGGTCCAGGGCATCTGGTTCCAGCTCCTCTCGATCGCCGAGCAGAATGCGGCGATGCGGCGGCGGCGGCAGGTCGAGATGGAACGGGGCTACGATCAGCTGCGCGGCACGTTCGCTCAGGTGATCGGGGCCGCCGCCGCCGCCCAGGTGCCGGCCTCGGAGATCCACGCCCTCCTCGAAGTCCTCCGGGTTCGCCCGGTCATCACCGCCCACCCCACGGAGGCAAAGCGGGTCACGGTGCTCGAGAAGCACCGGAGGATCTACCGCCGGCTGGTGGACCTCGAGTCCTCGCGCTGGACGCCGCGCGAGCGGCAGGGCCTCCTCGACGGGGTCCGGAACGAGATCGACCTGCTCTGGATGACGGGGGAGCTCCGGCTCACCAAGCCCACCGTGCCCCAGGAAGTGTACTGGGGGCTCCACTTCTTCAACGAGACGCTCTTCGAGGCGGTGCCCGACCTGATCGAGAAGGTCGAGCGCGTCCTCGCCCACTCCTACCCGTCGGAGCGGTGGGTTGTGCCCCCGTTCTTCCAGTTCGGGTCCTGGGTCGGCGGCGACCGCGACGGCAATCCGTTCGTGACCAACGACGTCACCCGGAGCACGCTCCTCGAGAATCGACTGGCGGCGCTCCGACGCTACCGCCGCCGGCTCGACGACCTGATGCGCACGCTGAGCATCACCGAGAAGGCCCTCCCGATCTCGGACAGGTTCCGGCAGGCTCTCGAGAAGGAGCTCGCCGCCACCGGCGAAGCGGATGCGATCGCCCAGCGGAACCCGGGCGAGGTCTTCCGGCAATACCTCGCCTGCATGCTGCGCCGCCTCGACGTCATGGTCACCGCCACCGAGCGCGGCGACACCCGTCCCGATCCGATGGGATACGGCTCGGCGGACGCGCTGGTCTCCGACCTGAAGCTGC
>CAYYXP010000194.1:0-13563 GCA_964475685.1 uncultured Gemmatimonadaceae bacterium
CGCTTGCGGAGAGTGAATCGTTGGCATCGGAGCTGTGGGAGCGGACCGAGCGGGTGATCGGAGGCCCACGATGAAGACCATCGCGTCGCGCGGCGTCGTTGCCGAACTCGCGGCAGGCTAGCCGCTCTCCGGCCGGACAGCTTGCGTCGGTGGGGCACCCTCACCCCGGGCGAAATGCTCTGCCACTTGGCCGATTCCAGCGCCAGCGTGCTCGGGCAGCGCCCCCGGTCGGGCCCACCAACGCTGGCGGCATCACGCCCGTTCGTGAAATGGGCGTCCCTGTACACGGCATTGCCCTGGCCGAAGGACGTCAAGACGCGCGCGAGCGTGGACCCACGCCTGGGAGGGACGAGGCCAGGCGATTTCGAGGAGGACCGGCGCCGCGTCGTTGCCGGAGTGGCCGAGCTGGCAGTGGCTCCGGCTGCGGTATTCCCTCCCGCCCATCTTCATTTCGGCCTGATGAGCCGGCGCGATTGGCAGCGCTGGGCGTATCGGCACGTGGACCATCATCTCAGGCAGTTCGGGCTCTGACCCGGGAATCGGAGCACTATGCGGGTGGATGAGCTCGAAGGCATCCTGACGTTTCTGCGCGCCGCCGAGCGGCTCAAGGTGGTCCCCCGGAGCGGGTGGACCTCCGCGGGCGAGCCCGAGAGCGTCGCGGAGCATACCTGGCGTGTCTGCCTGATGGCCATGCTCCTCTACGGCCGCGCGCCGGGGATAGACCTCGCGCGGCTCCTCACGATGTGCCTCGTCCACGATCTCGGCGAAGCGATCAGCGGCGACGTACCGGCGCCGGCGCAGACCTCCGACGGGTACAAGGCAGGCGTGGAGCGCGCCGATCTGTTGGAGCTGACCGCACCGCTTCCTCCGGCGTTGCGGAGGGAGATCGTCGAATTGTGGGAGGAATACGAAGCGGCAGGCTCGCCCGAGGCACGACTCGCCAAGGGGCTCGACAAGCTGGAGACGATTCTGCAACACACCCAGGGAAGGAACCCGCCGGGCTTCGATTACGCCTTCAATCTCGGCTACGGCCAGCGCTACACCGACGCCAACCCCGTCATGGCCGCGCTTCGGGCGCGACTGGATGAGGAGACAGCGCGCCTGGCGAGAGCCCCGCGAGGGACGCCGTGACTGAGCGCACGATCCACGACCCCGAGGGTCTCAACACCTCGGTCTGGCCCATCCGGGACGAGCACTTCATCACCCCGGTGGATTGTTTCTTCACCCGCAGCCATGGCGCCGTTCCCCACATCGATCCCACGACATGGCGCCTCCAGGTCGGGGGGTTGGTGCGCCACCCGCGGACCTTCACCTTCGAGGAGATCGTCGGCGCCTTCCCCCGGCGCGAAGTGGCCGCGACCCTGGTGTGCGCCGGACTCCGGCGGTCTGAGCTGCTCACCCTGGGGCCAATGCCGGGAGAGCTTCCCTGGGGACCGGAGCCGGCGAGCACCGGCGTATGGACCGGCGTCTCGCTGGCTGATCTCCTCCGCTCGCTCGGGATCGCCGAACAGGCCAGCCATGTCCACTTCACCGGTCTCGACCAGGTGGAGCGCCAGGGGAAACGATTCGGCTTCGGCGGATCGATAGATGTGGCCAAGGCCCTGTCTTCCGAAGTTCTGCTGGCGTGGCAGCTCAACGGGGAGGCGCTCCCTCCGGCGCACGGATTCCCGCTCCGGACCATCGTCCCGGGCTGGATCGGTGCCCGAAGCGTCAAGTGGCTCGGCACGATCACCCTGTCGGACGAGCCATCCTCGAACTACTTCCAGAACAAGGCGTACCGGGTGCAGCGCGAGGTCGACCCGCTGGACCCGCGCGACGTGACGGCGGGGATCGCCCTCAGCGAAGTGCCACTCAACGCGGTCATCGTGGATCCGGCACCCGGCGGCGTGGTCGCGCCGGGCCGGGTACTGGTCCGCGGTTGGGCGATGGGGGAGGGTGGCCGGCCGGTGACGACTGTCGAAGTGTCCGCCAACGCGGGGCGGGACTGGACCGCTGCACGGATCATTCAGGATATGGCGTGGAGCTGGGTCTTTTGGGAAGCGACGGTGGATCTGGCGGCGGGCGGCCACACGTTGGCGGTGCGGGCGATCGACAACGCCGGCACGACGCAGCCTCGCGAGCTGGCAGAGGTCTGGAACGTAAAAGGTTACAACAACAACGCGTGGCATCGGGTGGCGATTCGCGCCGAGTGAACCTGGCTGGGGAAGCCTTGGAGGATGAATGCGTCCGCGTCACATCGAGCGCCACCGAACCGAGCGCATCGGCTGGCTCAGAGCCGCCGTGCTGGGGGCGAATGACGGCATCGTCTCGACCGCCAGCCTGGTTCTCGGCGTCGCGACGGCCGAGGCAGGCCGGTCATCCGTGATGGTGGCGGGCCTGGCCGGTCTCGTCGCGGGAGCGATGTCGATGGCCGTGGGCGAATACGTCTCGGTGAGCTCACAGGCCGACACGGAGCGGGCCGATCTCGAGAGAGAGCGGGGAGAGCTCGCGTCGGCCGGTCCCGCCGAGCGCGAAGAGTTGGCGGGTATCTACATCGAGCGAGGGCTGACCTCCGAGCTGGCCCACCAGGTGGCCGACCAACTCATGGCGCACGATGCACTCGGTGCCCACGCTCGCGACGAACTGGGCATCATCACGGCGCTCCGGGCGCGGCCGATCCAGGCGGCTCTTACTTCGGCACTCACCTTCGCCGTAGGCGCCGCCCTTCCATTGGGCGTGGCGCACCTGGCGCCGGAGGGATTGCTCGTCCCCGTCGTCGCGGTCGCCTCGCTGGTATGTCTCGGCGCGCTCGGGGGGCTGGCTGCGGGGGTGGGGGGTGCGCGCCCGCTGGTCGCCGCGCTGCGCGTGGTGTTCTGGGGCGCGCTGGCGATGGGGATCACGGCGGGGATCGGCACGCTGTTCGGCACCGCGGTCGCCTGAGGAGAACGCACATGCTCGCCAATACATCGACCGCGATCCTGCTGGTCTTACTCCTCGGCTGCACCCGGGGACACGATCAGTCCCAGGCCAGGCGAGCGGTGGCCTCCCGTGACCCCTCGTACGCGGCCGTGCAGGGCCGCGGCGCCGAGGCCATGGGCGTCAATCAGTACACCTCGAGCCACGTTTTCGAGCCGCTCGCCGATGGGGGACGTATCGAGCTTCAGCGTGACGCCGACGACAGCGCGGGGACAGCACAGATCCGGCAGCACATGAGCCAGATTGCGGCCCAGTTCACCGCCGGCGATTTCCACCTGCCGGGATACGTGCACGCACAGGCGGTGCCGGGGACGGCCGTGATGGCCGAGAGGCGCTCGTCCATCACTTACAGTGTCGAGGCCCTGCCGCGCGGAGCCGCTGTGCGCGTCCGGAGCGACGACCCCGCGGCAGTGCAGGCGATCCACGAGTTCCTCGCTTTTCAGCGCCACGACCATCATGCGCCGGCACATCGCGACTCCTGACAGCCGATCGCTACGCGCCCGCCGCCGCTACCTGCTCGCGTAGCACCCGAAGCGCCAGGTCGATCGTTCGCCGATGGGTTCGAAAGGCGAGCGCCGCGAGCCGGAGCGTGAACCGGCCCTCCAGCATCGTGGACGAGAGAAAGACCCGGCCATCGTGCCGGACGCCGTCCACGATCGCCTGGTTGATTTCGTTGGCGCGCTCGAGACTCATCCCCCGTGGTGCCCACCGAAAGGTCACGATCGAGAGATCGGGCGGCGGCCCCACCTCGAACCCGAGCGCCGGGACCTCGCGGTAGAAGTAGCGCGCCAGCAGCAGCTTTTCCTCGAGCGCCGCGCGGAAGGGCCGGGTGCCCAGGAGTATGAGGGGAAGCCACATCCGGAGCGCCCGGAAGTGTTTCGACAGCTCGGGCGACACTTCCGCCGGCGAGATCTCGCCCGGCTCACGCACGGCGTCCTGCATGTAGTGCCCGTAGGAATCGTGGGTGGCGGCGAGTTGCGCCACATCGCGCACGATCACCATCCCTGAACCGTAAGGGAGAAAGAGTCCCTTGTGCGGATCGAGCACCACCGAGTCGGAGCGCTCGATCCCTGCGAGCGCGCTCCGTCCCTCCTCGGTCAGCAGGAAGAACCCTCCGTAGGCCGCGTCGACGTGAAACCAGCACCGCTCCCTCGTGGCGATCGTCGCGATGGCGTCGAGCGGGTCCACGGCGCCGACGTCCGTCGTGCCCGCCGCGGCGACGACCAGCCACGGCCGGAGCCCTGCGCGCCGGTCGGCGGCGATCGCCTCCGCGAGCGCGTTGGGGCGCATGCGGAACCCGTCGTCCATCGGCACGTACCGGATCGGCGCTTCACCCAGGCCGGCGATGCGGAGCGCCTTTTCGATGCAATGATGGGCCTGAGTCGTCAGGTAGACCGCCGCGGTCGCGTAATCGGCGCCCTTGAGGCCGTGGGCGTCTCGCGCGGTCGCGACCGCCGCAAGGGTGGCCAGGCTCCCGCCCGACGCAATCGTGCCGCCTGCCGTCGCCGGAAAGCCGACAAGGTCGGCCACCCAGCGCACCAGGAGGTTCTCCATCCGCACCGGTCCGGGGCCGGTGAAGAAGACCCCCGCATACTTGTTGGTCACCGCCGCCAGGAAGTCGCCGAGCGCCGAGTGGTAGAGTCCGCCGCCGGGGATGTAGGCCAGGTGTCCCGGTGCAGCAGGATGGCCGCCCGGGCGGATCACGTCGTGCTCGATCAGGTTCATTACCGCCTCGATCGGCAATCCGCTCTCGGATATGGGCGCGGCGAGGAGCCCGATGCCCTTGTCCTCCGTCTCCTCGTACGTCTTGATCGTGTCGATCCTCCGGAGGTAGCGCTCGGAGGAGGCCACCACCGCGTTCCGAAGCGCCCTGCGTCTGGTGGAACCGGGGTCGAGAGGACGTGCTGCCCGCTCGAGCCGGACCAGCCGGGCCAGCAGCTCGTCGGTCACTGTCGATGTCACCTGGCGGCCGCGACCACAGACCCCATGGCCAGCCCGATGGCCTCGACGTGCCGGTGGTCGGTGCCGCAGCAGCCGCCCACCACCATGAGACGGCGGAATGTACGGCGGAGCTCCCGGTACTGCTCGCCCAGCTCGACCGGATTTCCCGCGTCGAGGTCGGGGCTCTCGTCCAGCTCGGCGTGACTCCGCTTCGAGGCATTCGCCCGAAGACCCCGTACCCTTTCCTTCCACCCGCCCTCATCCTGGACCAGTGAGCCGAGGTGGGTGGGATGCGTGCAGTTGATCATGTAATAGGCGGGATATCCACCGGTCGCCTCGTCCGTTCTGGTAACCGCCTCGTGCAGCGTCTCGCCGCTGGGAAGACGGCCATCCGTTTCGGTCGTGAAGGAGATCACCACCGGCATTCCGGCCGCCTTCGCCGAGTGGACCACGCCGATCGCCTCCTCCGTGTAGTTCAGGGTCAGCGCAGCCACCAGGTCCGCGTCGGTCCCGGAGAAGAGCCCGATCTGCTCCGCGTGATAGGCTTGCGCCTCCTCGACACTCATCCGTGCTCCCGGCTTGTAGCCGTCTCCACGGGGCCCGAGGTTGCCGCTGATGACGATCCTCGTCCGCGGCGTCTCGAATGCCTCGCGGATCTCGAGGAGGAGTTGAACCGACCGGCGATTCGCCTCGGCGAGGGCCGGCGCATCGTAGCCCAGCCTCTCCCCCCAATCCCGGTTGGCCCGCCACGTCGCTGTTTCCAGGACGAGCCCGGCACCCTGGGCGCGCGCGATGGAGGCGTAGCGCTCGAAGTAACGACGGAGGACCTGGCGGCCGTTCTCGTCCTTGAGAAGATCGAAGGCCGCGAAGAACGGGAGCGAGAGCCCGTCGTGAAAGATCAACGTGGTCTCCAGGCCGCCGTCGGTGAGAAAGAGCCCGCTCCTCAGTTGGGGGAGGGCGCCTCGATACTTGCTCATGGCTGTTTCCCTTCATTGTCTCGAAGAAGTTCACGCCAACCTATCTGCGATCGGTCCCTCTGCGCCGGAAGAGATGGCGGATTAAGTTCCATTTCCGAGGTGAGACCCTGATGCCGGTGCACATCGCACTCTTGCGCGCCATCAACGTGGGCGGGCACAAGCCGGTGGCCATGGCTGATCTGTGTGACCTGCTTGCGCACCTGGGCATGCGAGATGTGCGATCGCTGCTTCAGACAGGAAATCTGGTGTTCAGGAGCGACGCGCGGAAGTCAGGGCCGCTGGAGCAGCTGCTGGGAGCGGAGGCCGCCAGGCGACTCGATCTCCACACCGACCTCTTCGTCCGAAGTGCCTCCTCGGCAACAGCCGGAGTCTCAGGCGGGGCGCGGTTTCGAGGGCTGTGGCCGCGGCGGGTGAGTGATCGACCAGACATACGCGGCAACCGCCCGCACATCGTGGTCGGGCATGTTGGCCCAGCCCCGCATAGGCATCGGCTTCCCGGTCCAGGTCTCATGCGCGGGAATCCCGCGCTTGATCTGCTCGATCAGCCATTCATAGGTGCCGGGGCCGTGAAGCCAGATCGCTCCGGTGAGCGCGGGGCCCTCGTCGGTTCCCCGTGCATCCTGCCCATGACACGCGGCGCAGTTGGCCGAGCCGTGGAAGAGCCGCTTGCCCCATGCGATGGCGCTGTCGGTGACTTCGGGCGGGCGAGGGCTCGGTGAAGCCTGGGCGGCTGCCGCGACGGGGAACGCGAGGAAGGTGATCGTGAGGAGCAAATGGTGCCGCATCATGGCGCAACGATACTACTCCGCGGGTGAAGCGGGCGTGAAGCGCCGTTGAAACGTCGCATAGTCTCCTAAGATACTAAGAGTCAGTCACTTAGTTCATTTCACATGAAGTAACAGATGAAGTCCTCCTCGACCCGGCGGGAACGAATCGCCATTCTCCGTCCTGCCTCACACGTTGCCCTGCTCTTGCTCGCGTTCGCCTGCGCGCGCGCGACGCCGGCGCCGGAGCAAACCGGCGGCGACTGGGCCTTGCACGGGCATGACCTTGCCGGGCGGCGCCACTCCCCGCTCGCCCAGATCGATACCGCCACCGTCGCGCGCCTGGTGCCGAAGTGGACCTACCACAGCGGTGTCACGGCCACCTTCCAGGCCACACCCATCGTCGTCGGTGGGACGATGTACGTCTCGCTGCCGTTCAGCAGCGTCGCCGCGCTCGACGCCCTGACCGGGCGGGAGCGCTGGCGCTACACCCACGTGTCGCGCGCCGAGAAGCTCTGCTGCGGCCCCGCCAACCGCGGCGTCGCCGTCGAGGGAGGGAGAGTCTACGTGGGGACGGTGGATGGGCGATTGATCGCTCTGGACACGGCCACTGGCGCGCCGGTCTGGGACGTGACCGTCGCCGAGTACGCCGGGACCACCGAGGCCACCAGCCAGCTTCGTCAGGACGACCCGCTCTCGCAAGTGGCGGCGACCGGCTCGACCGGCGTCGGCATCAGTGCCGCACCTCTGGTCTACGACGGCCAGGTGTTCGTGGGGATCGCCGGCGTCGGATACGGCCTCCACCCCGATCAGGGGCTGGCCGTCGTCGGTGTGTCCGGGCAATACGGAAGACCGGGGATGATGGCTGCTTTCGACGCGAGGAGCGGCCGAAGGCTCTGGCGGTTCGACGTGACCGGCCCGGGATGGGAAGGGGAGTACCGGAGCACTACTCCCGACGGCGCGCCGCTCAACCGCGACATCGCCATGGAGCGGTCCGCGGCGGCGACCCGCGCGGACGCGTGGAAGTACGGCGGCGGGTCCATCTACTCCACACCGGTCATCGATCCGAACCGTCACTTGCTGATCTTCGGCACCGGCAACCCCTCTCCCCAGATGGCCGATGCCTCGCGCCCGGGCGACAACCTCTACACGTCGTCGCTGGTCGCGGTGGACTTCAGAACGGGCAAACTCGTCTGGCATTACCAGGAAGTGCCCCACGACCGGTGGGGCTACGACGTCGCCAGCCCGCCGGTGCTGCTGGACCTCACGCTCGAGGGAAGGCGGGTGCCGGCGGTGGCGCATGCCGGGAAAACGGGATGGGTCTACGTGGTCGATCGCCGCGACGGCAAGGTGCTCTTCCGGTCCGAGCCCTTCGTGCCCCAGCGGAATCTCTTCACCCCACCGCAAACGGGCGAGGGAGTCCTCATCGCGCCCGGCATTGGCGGCGGCGCCAACTGGTCCCCCTCGGCATACGACGACAGCACGGATCTCCTCTTCGTCGGCGCGCTGCACCTGCCCACCCGGTACATCGCGCACGAGGCGCGCCGGCCGGACGGCAGTGTGCTCCAATACGCGAGCACCCGGAATACCGAAGAGGCGTGGGGGACCCTCAGCGCGCTCGACCTCTCCGCGGGCGGTCGCCTCCGGTGGCAGGTGAAGACCGAGGAACCGCTCATCGGTGGTGTGCTCGCCACCGCGGGTGGGCTCGTCTTCTCGGGAGTGGGGAAGGGGAGGATCGCCGCGTTCGAAGCCGGGACCGGCCGGGAGCTCTGGTCGTACCGGTGCGATGCCGGCGTGAATGCACCGCCCATCACCTACACAGCCGGCGGGAAGCAGTTCGTGGCGGTCGCGGTGGGGGGCAACGCACTCTTCGGATTCACCCAGGGAGACATGGTCATGGCGTTCGGGCTTCCCGAATGATCTGCCGCATCTGGCATGGGTGGACGTCGCACGCCAACGGCGACGCCTACGAGCGGCTGTTGCGGTCGGAGATCTTTCACGGCATTGCCGACCGGGCCATCCCCGGGTATCACGGTATCGAGCTGCTCCGCCGAAGCAGCGGGGATTTCGAGGAGTTCGTCACCCTGATGTGGTTCGACTCCCTGGAGGCGGTGCGGGCATTCGCGGGCGAGGACTACGAGGTGGCGGTCGTCCCCGCCGCGGCGCGGGCCCTGCTCGACCACTTCGATGCGCGATCCGAGCACTATGAGGTGCGGCAGCCGCGCGGCTCGGCGCGATGAAGATCTGGGTGGACGCGGACGCCGCGCCGCGCGATGTGAAGGAACTCGTCTTTCGGGCGGCGAAGCGGCTCCAGGTCGAGACGATCCTCGTGGCCAACCAGCGGCTGCAGGCGCCGCCGGGTAATCCTCTGGTCAGCACGGTGTGGGTGGACGGCGGCCCCGACGTGGCGGACGGCTACATCGCCGAGCACGCCCGGGCGGGAGACCTGGTGGTCACCCAGGACATTCCCCTCGCGGCCCTCCTCGTGCCGCAAGGCATTGCCGTCCTCGACCCTCGCGGCGAGGAGCACACCGAAGACACTATTGGCGAGCGACTCTCGATCCGTGACTTCATGGAACGGGTGCGCAGCTCCGGCGGGACGACCTCGGGTCCGCCGCCATTCGATGCGAGGGCGAAGCAGGCGTTCGCCGCCGCGCTCGACCGGGTGCTCACCCGGCTGCGCCGTGGGTAATGGCGCGGGTCATCCCTGGTTCCTTGCGCCGCCCCGACAATTGGCCGACCATTGAGCATCCTCTCTCCCGGAGGAAACTCCCATGCTCTTCAAGTTCGGAGCCGTTCATCGTGTCCTCGGATGGATCCTGACGGCCGTGGGTGTCGCTATCCTGGGCCTCGCCTCTCGCGAGTACCTGCTGGGCGGACAGCTGAGGGGTGAGTGGGTGGTCGCCGGGCTCCTCGCGATCGTCGCCGGAACGTCGCTGGTCCGCTGGGCGCGCCGCGCAGGGCCCGACTGAGGGTTGCCTTGTTGCTCTCGGTGCTGATGCTCGCGCCGGCGAGCGCGACGGCTCAACGGGCCGCCACTCCCGACGACTTCCTGGGCCTCACCCGTTGCGAGTCGGGCCGGGCGGTGACGACCATGAGGCCCGATGTGCGCGACACCCTGCTGCTGGCCCAGCTCGAGGCGCATGAGGCGGTCCACCGGGCCCAGGCGGAGTCCTATTCCACCTGCGAATCGTTCGTCACCTCCATCCGCTCCGCCCGCCGGGTCGTGGACGTCGAGCTTCCTGCCTATTGCGCCCAGTGGCGGGTCGCCGTTGCGCAGGGCGGTGACAGCGTCGAGATCCGCCGGGAATACGCCTGGCGGATCTCCGCGCAGTCGGGCGCAATGGAGAACCGCCTCGACGTGCAACAGCGGTTTCGCGCGGAATGCGGAGCTTCCGCTGAGTCTGGCCCTCCCGCCGGTGGACCGCTGCTTAGACCCCGATGACCGACACCGGAGTTGCCTCCGATCTCGTCCTCCGCCTCGCCACGGACGACGACGTCCCCGCCCTCGAGACGCTCATCGAGTCGAGCGTCAGGAGCCTGAGCCAGGGCTACTACACGCCGCGCCAGATCGAAAGCGCTCTCCGTCACGTCTTCGGTCCCGACACCCGCCTCATCGCCGACGGGACCTATTACGTTGTCGCCTCGCCTGCTGGCGAGATCGCCGCCGCGGGCGGGTGGAGTTGCCGGCGGACGCTCTACGGCGGTGATCAGATGAAAGGCGCCGAGGATCCGCTCCTCGATCCCGCCGTCGAGCCGGCGCGAATCCGGGCGTTCTTCGTGCATCCCCGGTGGGCCCGGCGCGGGCTCGGGCGCCGGCTGTTCGAACGGTGCTGTCGAGATGCGGCGGCGGCGGGATTCACCCGGCTCGAGCTGATGGCAACGCTGCCCGGCGAGCCGCTGTATCGGGCGCTGGGGTTCGTCGAGGTCGAACGGCTGGCCGCCCCGATGCCCGACGGCGAGGAGCTGCCGGTAGTCCGCATGACCCGGCCACTGCGAGCGACGGATGACCGAGGCTGATGCCCAGCGGCTCGCCGTCGAATGGATCGCGGCGTGGAACAGTCACGATCTCGACCGGATTCTCGGGCATTACGCCGAGGAGGTCGAGGTCACCTCGCCCTTCGTCGAAACCATTCTTGGCCCCGGACGGAAGACCGTCGTCGGGAAGGCCGCCCTGCGTGCATACTGGGGCCCGGTCCTCGCCCGATATCCCGACCTCCACTTCGTGCTGCACCGCGCCTATGCCGGGGTGGAGAGCGTCGTGCTCCGGTATCGGAGCGTCCAGGGACTCATGAGCGCGGAATGCATGGAGTTGGACGCCGCCGGCAAGATCCGGCGGGTGCAGGCCCACTACGCGCTCGGCCCCGATCCGGCCGCCGCGTGAGGCCGGAGGCGGGGGAACACAATCCGCTCAATCGTCCGATCGCGAATTCTCTCGCGACTCCTCGTCTTCACCCTGCCCGGTCACCGCACCCGCGATGCCGCCGGTTCCGCCTTCCCCATACACGATCACGCCGCCCGAATGCCCGACCTGATAGCCCGCCGCCATGAGTGCCAGTGCCGCGGCGCCGCCAAGGCCACGCGCCACGCGTCCGACGCGGCCACCCGCGAGTCCCGCCGCTGTGAGGATGAGCACGCCTACCGACAGGAGAAGGAACCGCTCACCGGCCTCCTCGTGGGCGCCCAGAACCTGCTCCCCCACGATGTCTTCGGCACGGCCCTCGTCGGACTCGCCGCTCTCGACCGCTGCCCAGGAGCTCGCGGCGAGCGCAACGGCCGTGATGAGGGGGAACCACCAGGCGCGGCCCGGCGGCGACCCTCGATGGATGGCCCAGAGCGCGCCGAACACGGCGAGCGGCAGCAGAAACATGAGGACGATCGGAAAGTGCACGATGGCGGGATGCAACGGTGTGGGCAACATTTCCAGCTCCATGATCGGGTTGGACGCATCATGCTGCGCCCACCCCTGTCCCACAATCCGGCAAGTGCAGGATATCATGAATCTTCATGAAGTTGGTCCGTCTCCGGCAGTCGCCGGATGGGCCAGGCGGCGCGTGATGCCTGGCGGGCGGACGCCGAGCGGGCCCTGGCGGACTTCTCCGAGGCGGTGGATCGCCAGTTTTCAGCCTGGCGGCTGACGCCGGCCGAACGCGAGGTTGCCCTGGACCTCCTTCGGGGGAAGAGCCACAAGGAGATTGCATCGGAGACGGGCCGGAGCGAACGAACGATCCGGCAGCAGGCTGCCGTGGCGTATCGGAAGGCCGGAGTGGACGGACGGTCGGGCCTTGCCGGCTTCTTCCTCGACTCGCTGAAGCTCCCCGCCCCCAGGGAGCCGGAGAGAGCGGATCAACCGCATCAGCACGCGGAGTGACGGTGATTGTCCCAGCGGATGGCGTGCCACGTATGAAGGCGAGGTCGGACGTGTCGAACATCTTCCGGGCGGCGAACGGGAGCCCGATCGAGATCAGGCGCGCCACGCCGGATGACGCCGGCGCCATTCTGGCCTATCTGAAGACGGTCGGCGGCGAGTCGGATAACCTGACCTTCGGCCCCGAGGGGCCGGGGCTCACCGAAGCGGAGGAGCGCGAGTATCTGGCGCGCGCCGCCGCGGCCGACAATGCGCTGGTCCTGCTGGCGCTGCACGAAGGGACCATCGTCGGATCGCTGTCGTTCGAGGGTGGCCAGCGCATGCGCACTCGGCACACCGGTGAGCTGGGCATCTGCGTGGCGCGCGCCTTTGCCGGCAACGGAATCGGGCGCGCTCTCCTCGAGGCCCTGATCGTATGGGCGGAAGAGGGTGGTGTCATCCGGAAGCTCAATCTGCGGACCAGGGTGGACAACATCGGCGCCATTCGCCTCTACGAGCGCTTGGGGTGGGTGGCGGAGGGTCGAATCACCCGCGACCAGGGAATCGGCAACGTCTTTACCGATACGCTCTTCATGGGCCGACCGGTGGATGGCCGGTGACTCGCGATCTCTCCCTCACCAGGCGGTCAGCGGGCCGGCGTCTCTCCGCCGTCGTCGGCGGGGCGAGCTTGCTCCTGGCGGGCTACGCCGCCTGGGCGGAGGCGATGCCGGAGTTGGGCGTCTACGACGGCGCCTGGATGCTCCTCTGGAGTGCCGTGGCGGTGACCGCTGTCGCCCCGTTCATCTGGCGATGGCCTCGCGAGCGCTCGCTCGCGGCGGTGGCGGTCGCGGCGCTCCTCGGGTGCTGGGCCCCGATCGTCATCTCCGCACTTCGGCATCAGATTCCGGTCATGGCCCGGCTCAAGGGATCGTGGGTGCTGGCCGGTGGGGAAATCGTCGGGCTCGCGGCGCCGCTCGGCTTCGTCTGCCTCTGGCTCGCGATCCGGGAACATCGCACGAGGGACTCTTCCGTATAGTATTCAGCACCAAAAGGACCCAGAGCGATCCGAACTTCCTCCCCAACGCTGGAGTCCCATGGCGCGCCTCATCTGGTGGATCATGATCCTCGGCGTCCTCGCCGCGCTGCTGATCGGGGCGTCTTGGGCAGTCGCGTACATGAGCGTCGGCCAGCTCCTCGGGGCTCCGCCCCCGCAGATGGGGACGCAGTCCACCACTCTGCTCTGGAAGGGGATGCCGCAGTTGCGGGGACACCCGCGGGCGTGGCGTTTCGCCTTCGGGCCCACGCGCATTCCCGGGGCGCCGAGCGTCCGCATTTATGTGGCGCCCACGGGCCGGATTCTCCTGCTCGAGCCCGCCGACCTGCAGAGCCGGTTGCGCGCATTCCACAATACGGGCTACTGAGTCCTTGGCCGGCGGATGAAATTCGCCCTCGAGGCAGCCGTCGACGTACTCGCGCGGACCCCTGCCACGCTCGGCTCCCTCCTCGGCGGACTCGGCGAGGAGTGGGTCCGCGGGAACGAAGGCCCGGACACTTTTTCCCCGTTCGTCGTGGTCGGGCA
>CAYYXP010000195.1:0-3108 GCA_964475685.1 uncultured Gemmatimonadaceae bacterium
GGCATCGCTGCAGTCTGGGCTGGCGACCGGAAGGCGGCCTCCATCATTTCATAAGTCACTCGGCCGAACAGGAGGGCATCGGCCCGGTTGAGGTTCTCGACCGCGTGACGATGCAACTCTTCGTCCGCGACGATTGCACGATGATCGCAGCACCCGTCCAATGTGACGTTGATGGAATACCGAAGAGGTCGCATTACGGAAGAGTACCGCCGATGGTGTAGCGTAGCAAACTATGCCCTTCACCCACGCCGCCCTCCGCTTTTTCGATGCTCGTTGCTGCCCAACGAAAAGCGCTAAGCTGCCGGCGCGCCGGTCAGCTTCAACGCGTAGTTAAGCCACACCGTCCCCAGCCCTGGCCAGAACATCGTAGTGGGCAACGTTCAGCTCCGGCTCAACGAGACATTCCAGATCGTGTGCGAAGTACTGCGCGCGTTCAGTGTCCGGCCCGGTATACCCCCGCACCGCCTCGGCGGACTCCCAATACGAGATCAAGACAAAGTGCACTTCCGTGCCTTCAACGCGGCGAAGTAGCGATGCGCCACGGTTGCCGGGAACAGCCTGATAGGCAGGCACCCCCAACTCAGAGTGCGCCAAGTATTCGGCGTACCCATCCGCCTTCGCGATCGGGACACGGCCATGCCATACGCGCGCGATCATACTCTCTCGAGACAGTCAGCTGTTCTGGATGACACGGTGTGGCCTAACCATCCAGTTCAGCGGCGGCGGAACGCCGTCCGCTGCACCCGGTGGTCAGACGGCGCGTCACGAGACTGCCGGAGCGGCCGTTGGGCTCGCGAACCACTCATTGTCGAGTCTGCTACGGCCGCCTGGCTGCTTCCGTCGACGCTCGCGCCGCCACCCTCACCAATTCTATTTCCGGCCCACACGCCCACCTTCCCGTCAGGAAGGCATGACGGCCATCAACGCGGTGGTGTGGACGACGCGGGGCTCTTTCTCCAGCAGGAAGGCGTCATCTTCGGGATAGTACCGCGCCATGGCATACTCTTCGCCCGCGAATCGTTTGATTGCCTCGACGGAATCCCAGAGGGTGGTGAGAAGAAAGTGACTGACATCCCCCTCGATCCATTGCTGCACCAGGATCCCGCGATTGCCGGGCGTGGCCCGGTAGTCGGCGAGGCCGGTGCGGAGGAGGAAGGCGTAGTAGTCGTCGGTTTGGGCGGCGCGAACGCGCCCGTGCCAGGTGCGAGCAATCATGCGGGCGCCCCGATCGAGGAGGGTGTGAGGAGTCTTTCCATGAGTGCCACCAAACGGGCTCCGGCCGATCGATCCGGGTCGAGGGTCGGATCGTAGAGCGTGAGCTCCAATCCGAGCACCTTCGGGTGCCGTACCAGTGGCGCCAGGAGATCTTCCAACTCGGCCAGCCCGGGTCCCCCCGGCAGCGGCGAGTCGACCGCCGGCATGACCGCGGGATCGAGCACGTCGACATCAAGGTGCACCCAGAAACCGGTCAGCTCTGGTTTCGTCAGCCGTTCCAGCGCGGCGGTCGCGGCAGCGGCATACCCCATCGCACGAGCGGCCGAGTCCGGAAGATCCAGCGCCCCAGATTGGCGCAGGGCTTCGTGCCCGTACCACGGCTCCGCCGAATCACGCCGCCCGATCAGGACAATGTTCCGCGCCGCGGCCAGCGGCCCGGCGGCGCCCAACCGTGCGAGCGGTGTATCTCCGCGGCCCGCTACCAGCCCCAGACACATGCTTGCCGCCGATCCGGTACGGGATTCCTGCGGTGTGCCGAAGTCGGCATGGCCGTCGAGATAGGCCAACCCGATGGTCCCACGTCTGGCCGCCCGAGCGCCCAGGATCGTGCCAAGCACGATGCTACAGTCCCCGCCCACGACCAGGGTAAACGCGCCCGCCCCGATCGCCGCCGCCACCCGCGTGGCGATGGCCATGGAGTAGTCCCGGACCTGGGCTTCGTTTCGCACCCGCCCGGGCGTGCGAGTGAAATCCTGGTACGGAGCCGGGAACACGTCACCCAGATCGCGCGCTCCGAGCCGGGACACGAGACCCAGATCCCGCAGCGTCCCGGGGGCCAGGTCGAGACGACGGGTGAGCCCGTTGTCGTACGGACGGATGCCGATGCTCGACGGTGCCCCGATCATTGCGATCGTGCGTTCCATGGGTCCGCCCTCAGCTTGTCATACCTCCAAACGCTTGATAGATGGTATGACTGATGGTATCACCTGTCAAGGGTCTATTGGTGGTTCGATGCCTCGGGGCTATACTGGAGCATGGCAACATCGTATCACGTCGAGCTCGTGGGAGGCCATCCGGCGCTCGATTTCCTCAACACCGTCCACGATTGGACGGCGGAGGAGCCCAGGGATCATCTCAGGGATTTCGGGGACGCGATTCGGTTCGGCGAGGCCGTCGGCCTCCTCTCCCGAAGCGAAGGGCGACGGCTCACTCGCATGGGGGGTGACGCCGAACTGCCACGACTGCGCAAGCTGCGCGGCTGGCTTGAGCAGATCTTCCGCGCATGGGTGGGGGCCAAACCGCCACCGGCTCCCGACCTTGCTGCTCTCGGCGCGGCAGCCATCGAAGTGGCGCGAGGGATCCGTTTTCGTGGTGTCGCGGGGTCTCCCCTCCGCCGGGAGATCGCATTCAAGGCCGTTGGGGCGGCGATCTTGCGACTACGGGTCGCGGACGCGGCGGCGGGATTGCTCACCTCAGCTCAGCTGGAGCGGGTTAAGGCCTGCCGCAGTTGTGGGTGGTTTTTCCTCGATGGCAGCAAGAACCGGTCGCGCCGGTGGTGCAGCATGGACACCTGTGGCGCCAGCGCCAAGGCCAAGGCGTACTATCGACGCAAGCATCCTCCCAACCGCTGACGCGTGCTCACCTCAACGGCTTCTGCGATCAGGTTGTCGCTCCGCGACGCGTGCGGGTAGCCAGCGCCGCCTCGAGCTCTCGCACTCCTCGACGGATCTCCTCCTCATCCACAGCGGCGAAACCGAGCTGTATTCCTTCGCGTGGCAGGGGCTCGCGGGCATAGCGGGAAAGCGAGACCACTTCCACGCCACGCGCTGCGGCCGCCAATTCCGCTTCGATCCCGGTGCCCCCGCCGGAAAGCCAGCCCACCGTCTGCAAGCC
>CAYYXP010000196.1:0-2392 GCA_964475685.1 uncultured Gemmatimonadaceae bacterium
TCCGACATGTCGGCCATCTGAGACTTTCGCTGGTGCATCGAGGAGACGACGATGAGGTCGGGGATGCCGCGGTGGGCCTCTTCCTTCAGCATGAGCTGCTGGGGGATGATGCCGGTGACGTGACCGCCGTGCTCCTGGACCGCGTCGGCCAGCTCGCCCATGATCCCGACGCTCGCACCGCCATACACCAGCTCGATCCCCTCCGTTGCCAGCAGCTCGCCGAGCCGGCGGGCGGCGGTGCCGTATTCCGGCCGCTCGCCCGCGTTGGTCCCGCAAAAGACGCAGAGCCGCTGGAATGAACGCTCGCTCGCCATTCGTCGCCCAGTCTCGAGATGAGAGTTGATATTAGCCGGGGAGGCGCCTATTTCACCACAAGGACGGCTGATGGCCACCAGCCACTGGCAGAAGTCACAGGAGCAATGCATGGCACAGCTCGACCACCGTACCCTCGGCACCCAGGGACTCCGCGTCTCCGCGCTCGGGCTCGGTTGCATGGGCATGTCGGACTTCTATGCCGGGCGGGACGACGACGAGTCCGTCGCCACGATTCACCGGGCCCTCGACCTGGGCGTCGACTTTCTCGATACCGCCGACGTCTATGGCCCCTTCACCAACGAGCAGCTGGTAGGCCGGGCCATCGAGGGCCGCCGGGATGACGTCATCCTCGCCACCAAGTTCGGCAACGAACGGGGGGCGGACGGGAGCTTCGTGGGTGTGAACGGCCGCCCGGAGTACGTCCGCCGCGCCTGCGACGCGTCACTGCAGCGCCTGGGCGTAGACCACATCGACCTCTATTACCAGCACCGGGTGGACCGCACGGTGCCGATCGAGGAGACGGTGGGCGCTATGGCGGAGCTGGTGCGCGCAGGCAAGGTTCGCTTCCTCGGGCTCTACGAGGCGGCGCCGCCGACCCTTCGCCGGGCGGCGGCGGAGCATCCGATAGCGGCACTGCAGACCGAGTACTCGCTCTGGACGCGCGACCCCGAGGACGAGGTGCTGCCGACCTGCCGCGAGCTCGGCATCGGCTTCGTGGCCTACAGCCCGCTCGGCCGAGGGTTCCTCACCGGCCGGTTCCGGTCGCTCGACGACCTTCCGCCCGACGACTACCGGCAGATGTCGCCCCGCTTCCAGGGGGAGAACTTCCGGAAGAATCTCGAGCTCGTCGAGCGGGTCAGGGCTCTTGCGACGCGAAAGAACTGCACGCCGTCCCAGCTCGCACTGGCGTGGGTGCTGGCTCGAGGCGACGACATCGTGCCGATCTTCGGCACCAAGCGCCGGCGGTATCTCGAGGAGAACCTCGGGGCGATTGGTGTCGAGTTGACGCCGGACGATCTCCACGAAATCGACGCGATCGCGCCCAGGGGTGTCGCCGCGGGAGCGCGGTACCACGAGGCGGGGATGAAGAGAGTGGACGGCTAGCCGACGGCCCTCAGCCCCTCGCCTCCTGCGCGTCGATAGATCAACTCATACGGTGACCGTTCCGCCAGAGACCTGTACCATCCCGCCGCTTCGTGATTCCTGCCAAGCTCCCGCAGCAGCTCGGCGTGGAGGAAGCGGGAAGAGGCGAGAGAAAAGAAGGGCGACCCCACCGTCAACTGAAACCAGAGCTCAGGCCGGTCCGCCTCGAGCAGCGCGAGTGCCTCTCCCGGCCGGCCTTCCGCCCGCGCAATCGCCGCGCGCAGCTCGGCCAGCATGTTTCGCATCAGCCCGCCCCCGGGTTTCTCGAGACTTGCCAGTTCTTCCGCCCCCTTCTTCGCGACTCTCGGGTCCCCCAGCCTGAGGTCGAGCAGGCCCAGCAGCCACGCCCGGATGCCGGGATGCAGCTCGTTGTGCATCGCGAAGATCAGGAAGCTGCCGGGCGCCACTGCCGTGGCATCCGACCGTTCAAGTGCATCACGGATCGCGCGGACCTCGCCTTCCGGCGGCGAGAGGAACGGCAGCGTGGCGAAGAGCGCCCGCATTTCGAGACCCCATGTCGAGTCGAGCGCCTCGGCCTCCAGCAGTTCCTTCTTCGACACCTCCACGTTTCCGGCGGCCAGTGCCAGGCAGGCGATCAGGATGTGGCAGAGGGCGCGGAGCTGGGGCGACCGCGCGACCTGGATGAAGCTCCGTGCGAGCCGCTCGGCCCCTTCGAGATTGCCCGAATACAGCGCCACGTCTGAAAAGGCGATCGCGACGGTCATCGCGCGCGCCTGCTGAAGCTCTTCGGTGACGCGGGCCATCGCTGAAGGGTCCTTCAGCGTGTACGCGCGGAGCGCACTCATCGCCAGCGCCTGGTCGCTATCTGGGCCCACGCGAAGGATGCGCTCGATCAGATCGAGCATCTCGCCGGTGCGACCCTCGATGGCGGAGATGCGGGCGAGATGCACCATTGCCGCGAGGTGGTCGGGCT
>CAYYXP010000197.1:0-11663 GCA_964475685.1 uncultured Gemmatimonadaceae bacterium
CCGCCGAGGTGCGGGCGCTCACCGGCGGCCTTGGGGCGGACGTGGTGGTCGACAGCGTCGGCGAGCAGAGCTGGTCGAAGTCGCAGCGGGCGTTGCGCCGAGGCGGGCGGTTCGTCATCTGCGGCGCCACCACGGGCCCGATCGTTTCGCTCGACCTTCGACGTCTCTTCTGGTATCAGTGGAGCATATTCGGCTCGACGCTCGGCAATCGCCGGGAGTACGCCGAGATCGTGCGGCTGGCGCATCAGGGAAAGCTCTGGCCGGTGGTGGACCGCTCCGTTGGACTGAGTGACGGCGTTGCCGCGCTCGGGCGCCTCCAGCGGGGAGAACAAACCGGGAAACTCGTGATCGAGGTGGCCTCGTGAACGAACTCTGGGAGCGGCTGCGTGTCGGCGCCGAGCAGATCGGCAGCGTCGTGCCGGCGTTGCTGGGCGCCACGGTCATTCTCCTGACCGGCTACTTTCTCGCCCGGCAGGTGCAGCGCTGGGCCGACGACGTGCTCAAGCGGCTCGACTTCAACCGGGTGGCGGCGGCCGGAGGGCTCGACGAGGTGGTCGGGCGCACCGGCTCCCGGCTCGATCCGGTGCGCGCCCTCGCCAAGCTCGTCTTCTGGCTGGTGATGCTCGTCGTCATCCTGCTTGCCAGCACCGCGCTCGGCCTCGAGAGCATCAATCAGATGTTCGGGACGATGCTCGGCTTCATCCCCACCCTCATCGCCGCGATCGTGGTGGTGATCCTCGGCATGATCGTCGGGGAGTTCGTGCGGGGAGTGATCCTCGCCTCGGCCGGGACCGTTGCCGGCGTGCCGACGCTGGCGAAGATGGCCAAGGGCGCCGTGGTGCTGGTATCGATGTTCCTGGCCCTGGAGCAGGTGGGTGTCGCGGGAGAGATCATCACCGCCACGATCACCCTGGTGGTTGGGGCGGTGGCGCTGGCCGTGGGACTGGCGTTCGGGCTCGGCAACCGGGAGCTGGCCGGCGAGATCACCCGGCGATGGTACGAGGAAGGGCGCCGCCGTGACCGGCGGCGCACCGACCGGCAGGGCCCCAACACCCCCCCGGGCGACGAACCGCCGATCCTCGACTGAGCGGCTAGTTCACCTTGAAGCGCGCGACGGTTCGGAGGCCGTTGGCCTCCTTGACCGTTCCGTAGACTGCGGCGCCCTTTCCGAAGCCGGCCAGCGCGGCTCCCGCGGGGAACTCCACGTCGCGCCGCCACGTCCCCTTCCGGTCGAACACGTCGTACACGATTGCCGCGTTCTCCTGCGCCCGCGACCGCTGAAGCCACACCTCGCCGTTGGGACGGGCCAGCGCGAAATCGAAGGGTGGTTTGGTGTCGGCGAAGGGGTACTCGATCTTGAGCTCCTGCGGCATCCCGTACTGCTTTCCCTGCTCCCGCACCTGGGTGAGCACGCGGTCCCGATCGGCCTGGGTCACCGGAATCCTCTCGTAGTCGCGGCTCGTCCCCGGGATCCACGTGCCGTCCGGCGCGCGCCAGTCAACCCTGTTTTCGTGCCCCCGCGCCACCCAGGCCGTTCCGTCCGACAACACGCCGAAGAAGTCGTTGGGAGCGAAGACCTTGACCGTCTCCTGCACCTGTTCGCCAAAGCGCGCGCTGCCGAACTCCGGTGCGCGGAGCTTGACGATGGTGTCCGCCTTGTAACTCTTGAACGTGATGCGCAGCACGGGAATGCTGTCGGGACGAGCGGCCTTCCCCGGCTCGCCGCCCCCGAGGATCTCCTGATAATCGATCTTGTACCCATGTCCGACCGTGTCGTATACCATCACCGGCGTGGGCCCCGCGAACGGCGGGATCGGAAGCACGGCCATCGCCTGCCCGCCCTCGCTCCAGAGGGTGGTGCGCTGCCCGGCGAAGTCCACCAGCGCGATGGTGTCGCCCGACAGGTGGGCCACCCATCCCGGGAACTTGTACTGGGCCGCCGGCGCGCCCGCGGGGAGGGAGTCCACCCTGGATCCGAGCGTGTCGATCCTGCCGCTGGTGAAGTCGGCGGTCACGAAGATCTTGCTCTTCATGTCCACGAAAGCGACCCGGCCGTCTCCCAGCTCGATCACGTTGCTCACCTGGCCGAAGGTCACCGGCAGCTTCGTGTCGAGGATCACGGCGCCCTGACTCTTGGCCGACGCGCAGCCCCACGCCGCGAGTACTGCCAAGGCAAACGTTGTGGGAACCACCTTCATGCGGGCATTCCTCCGTTTGATCGCAATGATACGGCGCCGCCGGTCAGGGCGTGGCCGTTTCCACAGGAATCGTGAACCTGAGCAGATGCGCGCCATCGCGCGCCGGCTCGACGACCAGCAACTCACCGTCCCCCAGCGCGACAATCCGCCCCCGTCCCGGCAGCAGGATCTCGCGGCGAAGCCGTCCCTCCCCATCCACGACCTGGTACCTCCGTACCGAGTCGGCAGGGGCCCGGCTCTTTTCCAGCCAGACCTCGCCTCCGGAGGCGGTAAGCCCCGCCTCGAAGGGCGGCTTGATGGCGGCGAAGGGAAGCTGCTCCGCCATGCTCCGAAGCTCCGGGGGGAACCTCCGGAGGAAGAGTTCCCTGTCGTAGCGCGTCACCTCGAGCACCCGGTCGGGCAGCGGTTCTCCCTTCCGCCACCGACCGCCGGCGTCGCGCCACGCCACCCGGTTCTCATAGACCCGGGCCACCCAGAGCGACCCGTCGGTCAGCACCCCCCACCGGTCGGATCCGCTGAACACCCTCCGCTCGAACCGCCGGCCTGCGTCACTCTCGACGTCCGCAAGATCGGCGGGTGTCAGCCGAGCCAGCGTGTCCACTTCGGCCCCGTGGAGGGCCGCGCGCACGACGACGGCGGAGTCTCGATTGCCCAGGCCGTCAGGTCCGGGCCGCGGTGACAACTCGTAATAGAAGCGCCCGTCCCCATCCATGGCACGCGGCAGCGTGCCACGCAGGACGTCGGATGCGGGAACTGCGCCGACTGCACGGCCCTCGAGTGTCCAGAGAGTCGAGCGGCGCAATCCCCAATCGCCGATGGCAAGCGTGTCCCCCGACCGGAACAGCGTGGAAGGGTTCCGGATCTCCTCGACCCCGACCCCGCCGAGCCGGTGCACCTCGTGGGTGCTCAGGTCGGCGATCGCGACTGCTTCGTCGTTCGGGGCCAGCACCACCCACCGGTTGCGGCCGAGCCAGGCAGCCTCCGAGATTTCGCCGAAGGCGGTGACCACGCTGTCCGTCGGACCGGTGAGGCGCGAGACTGGAACCGGCCTGTCACCCCCGCACGCCGACAGCGCCAGGACGAGAGCCGCCGTGAGGGCCGGGCGGGGACGGTCGAACATGGCGGGTAATGTAACTGCGGGCCGAACCTCCGGTGGTCTTCCGATGCCCCCGGGGGGAGCAGCTGAAACGTTTGGGAGCTACGGGCGGTAGTAAGTTGCTGCTTCCCCCCACTTTACCTCAGGATGGGCTATGAACCGCGCCTGCATTCTCGCGCTCACTCTGCTTCCGGCGGCTGGCGCCTGCGGGGGGGCCGCGACGTCGACGGCCCCGTCGCCGCGCGCTGCCACCACGGGGGCGATCACGCCTGCCGACCTCAAGATCCGTGAACTGATCTTCGCGGACGACTCGATGCTCGGGCGCCGCGCCGGCACGATTGGCAATGCCCGCGGCAACGCATACATCGTCGACGAGCTCATCCGGCTCGGGCTTACCCCCGGAGGTGACGGCGAGACCTTCCTCCAGAAGGTGCCGATGGTGAGTTATGCCGTCGACACCGCGAAGTCGCGGCTGCAGGCAGGATCGGCGACGCATGCTGCCTTTCGGGACTACTACCCTTACCAGCCGGGATTCGACGTCCCGGTACGCCCGGTGAACGGCGCGGAGGTGGTGTACATCGGCACGGCCGCGGACTCGGCCCGGCTTCCCGAGCGGGAGGCACTGCGGGGCAAGCTGGTGGTATTTCGAACCCACCCCGAGGGCTCGTCGCTCGGCACGCCTTCTCTCGGGCTCCGGGGCCGCCTCGGCCTGATCGCCGGCATCGCGATCACCGACATGGATGAGATCATCCAGTCGAATGAACAGGCCTTCCGGACGCCCACACTCGAGGTCAAGGAGGCCTCGGCGGCCCCGGCCGGGGTTACCCAGCCGCGAATCCTGTTCGTCCCCACCGCGTCAATTCCCCAGCTCTTCGGCAAGCCGCTCGACCAGCTCCGCCCCGGCGATACCGGTGCCACGATCAAGGGCGAGGTGGCCTACGAGACGACCGACCTGGCGGCCACCAACATCGTGGGCATCCTCGAGGGGTCGGATTCCGCGGTTCGCGGCGAGTATGTGGCCCTCGGTGCGCACAACGACGCGATCGGCATCGTGTCCCCGGTCGATCACGACTCGATCCGCGCGTTCAACAGCGTCGTGCGCCCTCGCGGCGCCGACAACCCGTCCGGCGACCCGACCCCCGAGCAGTGGGCGCAGATCAAGACGATTCTCGACAGCCTGCGGAAGGTGCGGCCGGCGCGGGTGGATTCGATCGTCAACGGCGCGGATGACGACGGGTCCGGCTCGATGGGGCTGCTCGAGATCGCGGAGGCGATGAGCAGGGGCTCCGCGCGTCCCAAACGCTCGCTGCTGTTCGTCTGGCACACAGGGGAGGAGTCGGGCCTGCACGGCAGCCGGTGGTTCACCGATCACCCGACAGTGCAGCGCGCTTCGATCGTGGCGCAGCTCAATATCGACATGATCGCACGCGGCAGATCCGACGACGAGAAGCTGGGCGGCCCGGGTTACGTCGTGGCCATCGGCTCGCGCCGGCTCTCCACGGAACTGGGCGATCTCGCGGAGAAGGTCAATACCGAGGGCAGGCACGGGCTCGTGTTCGACTACACCTACGACGCCGACGGACACCCGGACCACGCCTACTGCCGCAGCGATCACTACATGTATGCGCGGTACGGGATTCCGATCGCCTTCTTCAGTACCGGCGGGCACCGCGACTACCACCAGGTCACCGACGAAGTTCAGTACCTCGACTTCAAGAAGTTCGCCCGGGTGACCTCGTTTGTGGGCGACCTGGCTCGACGGATCGCGGATCTCGATCACCGGGTCGTCGTGGACAAGCCGAAGCCCGATCCCCAGGCGCCGTGCAAGCAGTAACGGGGAACAGCCAGTCCGCCTTTTTCACTTCGTCGCAGTCCCTTGGGGAGCCGGTTGCAACGGCTCCCTAACCATTTGCTCTCCAATAAGTTGTAGCCCGCCAGCGGGCTTGTCCCGGTTCCCCCCATCCGACTACTTTTCAAGGTTCCCGGCCACCTCCTGGCCGCCGCCGACCCTCGCCACAGACCGACGCCCATGACCGCACCCAATTCACGCGAACGCATCCTGCCCAGACTGATCGAAGACGAGATGCAGCAGTCGTTCATCAACTACTCGATGAGCGTCATCGTCTCCCGGGCCCTGCCCGACGTTCGGGACGGCCTCAAGCCGGTGCACCGCCGGATTCTGTACGCGATGAACGAGCTGGGCCTCGCGCCCGGCCGGCCGTACAAGAAGTCCGCGACGGTGGTCGGCGACGTGCTCGGGAAGTACCACCCTCACGGCGACTCGTCGGTGTACGACGCGCTGGTCCGCATGGTCCAGGCGTTCTCGCTCCGGTATCCGCTGGTGGATGGGCAGGGGAACTTCGGCTCGGTGGACGGCGACCCGGCCGCGGCGTACCGGTACACCGAGGCGCGGCTGACCCGCGTGGCGGTCGCCATGCTGGAAGACATCGACAAGAACACGGTGGACTTCCAGTCGAATTTCGACGACCGCCTGCAGGAACCCACGGTCCTCCCGTCGAAGGTTCCGAACCTTCTCGTCAACGGCTCCTCCGGCATCGCCGTCGGCATGGCCACCAACATCCCGCCGCACAACCTGCGCGAGGTGGCCAAGGCGGTGGAGCTGCTGATCGACAACCCCGAGGCCACCATCGCCGAGCTGCGCAAGGTGATCAAGGGGCCCGACTTCCCCACCGGCGCCTACATCTACGGGCGAGAGGGGATCAAGGAGGCCTACGAGAACGGGCGGGGCCGCATCGTGATGCGGGCCCGCGCGCAGATCGAGGAGCGCGAGACGAGCGGGAAATCGCAGATCGTGATCACCGAGATCCCCTACCAGGTCAACAAGGAGAACCTGGTCAAGGCGATCGCCGACCTGGCGTCGGCCAAGAAGATCGAGGGGATAAGCGGCGTCAACGATGAATCCGACAAGGAGGGGATGCGGATCGTCGTCGAGCTGAAGCGCGACTCCATTCCCAACGTCGTGCTCAACCAGCTTTACAAGCACACGGCCATGCAGTCCACCTTCGGCGTGATCATGCTGGCGCTCGACAAGGGCGCGCCGAAGGTGATGAACCTGAAGGAGCTGCTCGAGCGGTACATCGAGCACCGGCACAAGATCGTCGTCCGGAGGACCCAGTTCGACCTTTCGGCGGCCGAGGCCAGGGAGCACATCCTCGAGGGCCTCAAGATCGCCGTCGACAACATCGACGAGGTCATCAAGATCATCCGCGGCTCGGAGGACGCGGCGCAGGCCGATACCCGGCTGCGCAAGCGGTTCGGCCTGAGCGAGAAGCAGAGCGAAGCCATCCTCAACATGCGGCTGGCCAAGCTCACCGGGCTGGAGATCGAAAAGCTGGAGGCGGAGCTCACGGAGGTGCTGGCGATCATCAAGGAGCTCAAGGGCATCCTGGCCTCCAAGCCGCGGCGGATGGCCATCCTCAAGGGCGAGATGGCCGAAGTGGTCGAGCAGTTCGGCGACGACCGCCGGACCGAGATCGTGGCCGACCAGGACGAGTTCACCGTGGAGGACCTGATCGCCGAGGAAGACATGGTGATCACGATCTCCCACACCGGCTACATCAAGCGCATCCCGGTGAGCACCTACAAGCGGCAGCGGCGCGGGGGACGGGGGCTCAACGGCCAGGGCCTCAAGGAAGACGACTGGGTCGAGCATCTCTTCATCGCCAGCACCCACGACTACCTGCTCTTCTTCACCAACACCGGGCAGATCTACTGGCTCAAGGTGCACGAGATCCCGCAGGCGGGCCGCGCTGCCCGCGGCAAGCCGGTGGTCAACTGCATCGCCATCAAGCCTGACGAGCAGGTGGCGGCGCTGGTCCCGGTGCGGGAGTTCACCGACGACCGGTCACTCATCTTTGCCAGCCGCCAGGGCACGGTGAAGAAGACGGTGCTGTCGGCCTACGGGCACGTCCGGGCCACCGGCATCTGCGCCATCAACATCGATGACGGAGACGAGCTCATCGACGTCCAGGTGTGCGACCAGAACAGCGATATCGTCCTGGCCACCAAGGACGGGATGAGCATCCGGTTCCACCAGGGCGACGTCCGCGACATGGGGCGCGCGACCACCGGCGTGAAGGGAATCGAGCTGGAGAAGGGCGACGAGGTGATCGGGATGGTGGTGGTCCGGAGGGACGCCACCCTCCTCGTGGTGAGCGAGAAGGGGTTCGGGAAGCGCTCCGAGCTGAGCGACTACCGGGTCCAGAAGCGTGGCGGCAAGGGCATCATCACCCTCAAGAAAACCGCGAAGACCGGCTCGATCGTCGCGCTCAAGGAAGTGATCCCCGAGGACGAGCTGATGATGATCACCCGGCACGGAGTCATCATCCGCCAGCCGGTGGACGAAATCCGGGTCATCGGCCGGAATACCCAGGGCGTCAAGGTCATGAACCTCGATGCCGGCGATACGGTAGTGGACGTCGCGCGGGTCGTGAAGGAGGAGGAGGGAGGCACCGAGGACGCAGCCGCCGGCGACGAGGTGGCGCCGACAGCGGCCGAAGAGTGATCGAAGCCGCCGGCACCGCCGTCGGCCTCGAGGAGCTCCGCGCCGCGGCCCGTGTGCTGGAGGGCGTGGCGGTCCGGACACCGCTGGTCGAGGTGCCGGCGTTGTCGGTGCTGGCGGGCGTGCCCGTGCTGCTCAAGTGCGAGCAGCTCCAGCCGGTCGGCGCCTTCAAGATCCGCGGCGCCTACAACGCCGTGGCGCGGGTGGCGGCCGAGGGCCGCGCGGCCGGCGTCGTCACCCAGTCGAGCGGCAACCATGGCCAGGCGATCGCGTTCGCGGCGCGGGCCTTCGGCTTGCGCGCGGTGGTGGTCATGCCGTTCTCGACCCCGCGGATCAAGGTCGACGGGGTGCGCCGCCTGGGCGGAGAAGTCGTTTTCGCCGGGGCCAACCGGGGCCCGGAGCAGGTCCTCAGGGCGGACGCGATCGCCGCAGAAGAAGGGCTGACGATGGTGCCGCCGTTCGATCACCCGGACGTCGTGGCGGGCCAGGGCACCTGCGGCCTCGAGATCATCGAGCAGCGGCCCGACGTCGACACGATACTCGTGCCGGTCAGCGGCGGCGGCCTGCTTGCGGGCATCTCGGTGGCGGCGCGGGAGCTTCGACCGTCGGCCAGGGTGATCGGGGTCGAGCCGGCCGGAGCCGCCAAACTTGGCGCGGCGCTGGCCGCGGGCGCTCCGACGACCCTCGAACGAACCAGCAGCCTGGCCGACGGGCTGCTCACCCGCTCGGTCGGCAGCTTCACGTTCCCCATCCTCCGCAGGATGGTGCGCGAGGCGATCCAGGTGAGCGAGGACGACATCAGGGCGGCGGTGCGATTCCTCCATCACGAGGCCAGCGTGTCCGCCGAGCCATCCGGCGCGGTCGCTGTGGCCGCGCTGCTCGCGGGGCGTGTCTCTCCGGCGGGGGGCCCCATCGTCGCGGTGGTGAGCGGCGGCAACGTGGATCCCGACCTGTACGCGGACCTGGTGCGCTGAATGCCGCTCGCCCCCCGGGCCCGGAGCGACCCCCCGAACCGAACTCTCGATTGACCAACCGGCGTTGTCCCCGCTGTCAGACAGTGTATTCGGCGCCGGCCCGCTACTGTGTGAAGGACGGGTCGCCACTGGCCGAGGTGGGGGACGACCTCGCGGCGGCCGGCCCTCCCGCCGACGGCGACCCCGACACCCTTCCACTGACGCCCGAGGAAAGCGACCGCTACACCGCGATGGCCGGCACAGTGCTCGACGGCCGATACCAGGTAGACCGCCGGATGGGCGAAGGGGGCATGTCGTACGTCTACCGGGCAAGGGACCTCGAGACGAGTCAGACGGTCGCGCTCAAGATTCTTCTCCCCCGCCTTACCAGCGATCCGGCCGCCGTCGAGCGCCTCCGGCGCGAAGCGGTGATCGCCGAACGGCTTGACCATCCCAACACCTGCCCCATTCTCCGCCTCGGCGAGACGGCCGACCGGAGGCTCTACCTCGTGATGCCCTTCCTCGAGGGCGAATCGCTGAGCGAACGGGAGTCGGCGCACGGACCCTTCTCGGTTGCCGAGGGCATCACCCTCCTCATTCAGGTGTGTCATGGCCTGGAGCACGCGCACGAGCTGGGTATCGTGCACCGGGATCTCAAGCCAGAGAACATCATGCTGGTTCCCGATGGCGCGCGGGAAGGCGGCGTCCGGGCGGTGGTGATGGATTTTGGCCTCGCCAAGCAGCGCCGCGCCGGCCCGGAGTTGGCAAGGCTCACCGCCACCGGCGTCGTCCTCGGCACGCCGGAGTTCATGAGCCCCGAACAGATCCGGGGCAAGCCTCTCGACGGCCGGAGCGACGTGTACGCATTGGGCATCGTCGCCTTCGAGATGTTCACCGGCCGGTTGCCGTTTCCAGGCAAGTCGGCGCAGGAGACGATGATTGCCCGGCTCCGCGGTTCCCCGGCCCGGCTGCGCAGCCTGCGGCCCGAGCTGCCGGAAAGGCTCGAGGCCATCATTCTCCGCTGCCTGGCCTTGAACCCCGCCGAACGGTTCCAATCCATGAAGGAGCTTGCGGCGGAGTTCGGGAGCGTGACGGAGACGGGAACGCTCGGGAGTCTGTTCGGGCAGTAGCGGGCGCCGATCCGTAGAAGTACGGGAGAGGTCTCCGGTGGGATGCGGATTGTCGCTTTTGCTGGCGTGATGTAGCGTGTGATCATGTTTCTCGGCCTCTCATTCCATGTCGTTGGGGTGAGTCACCATACGGCCACCGTGAGCGTGCGAGAGCAGTTCGCCGTCGCGGAGGCCGAACTGGCTGTGGTGCTCGAGCATGAGCACGCAGCCGGCCGCTCCGCGTTGCTCCTTTTCACCTGCAATCGATGCGAGCTCTACTGGTGCGGCGCGCACGACTACGAGTCGTGGTTCCGAGACCTGGCCCGCGCGCGCGGGCTGGCGCTGACAGGCGAGATCGGCCGCCTCGACGGCGAGGCGGCAGTACGCCACCTGTTCACCGTCACGGCGGGACTCGATTCCCAGATCCTGGGCGAGTCGGAGATCCTCGGGCAGGTGCGCCGCGGGTACGACGCGGCCCGCGCGGCGGGGACAACGACGCTCGACATGGATCTGATCTTCTCCGCGGCGCTCGCTGCGGGCCGGCGTGTCCGCTGCGAGACCATGCTGGGCCGGCATCCGGCATCGGTGAGCTCGGCGGCCGTCGAGCTGGCCGCGGGAACGTGGCAGAACGGCTTCGACGGGCGCCCGGTCGTGGTCCTCGGTGCGGGGGAGGCGGCGGAGGGTGTGCTGCGGTCGCTGCACCAGCACGGCGCCACCCGCGTCTCGCTGGTGAATCGGAATCCGGAGCGCGCGGGCCCGGTCGCGGCCGTCTGGGGCGCGTCGCCCCGAAGCTGGGACGAGATGCCTGCGCTCCTCGCGGAGGCGGAGCTCCTCATCGTGGCGACCGCCGCCGCACGACCGGTGGTGTCGGCCGACCAGCTCTCGGCGGCGATGGCCGCGCGGCCCGCCCGCCGACTGGTGGCCATTGACCTCTCCGTGCCACGAAACGTCGAGCCCGCAGCGCGGAATCTGCCCGGCATCCAGCTCTTCGACCTCGACGATCTCCAGCGCCTCTGCTGCCCGGCGGCGGCCGCGCCGGCGGCCGCGCTTCAGGATGCCGAGAAGCTGTTGGAGGAGGAGATCGGCCACCTCGACCAGTCGCTGCGCGGGCGCGCGGCGGCGCCCCGGCTGGCCGAGCTCCATCGCCTGGGCACGCAGATGGCTGAGCGGGAGACCGCCTGGGCACTGGAGCAGCTGGAGGATCTGTCGGAGCGGGAGCAGGAGGTGGTGCGGGAGATGGCGGATCGTCTGGTGCGGCGCGTGCTGTACCCTGTGAGCCGGTCCCTGCGCGAGGAGTGATCTCCGAGGCTCAGCCGCTTCCCTCCGCCACCGCCGCTCCCACCGGATTCAGGATCTGCCGACACTGCGGGTTCACACACCCGGGGCACCGAGTGGAGTCGAGGGGGCCCTGGGCACGACCGGTGGCAAGATGCTCGCGCACCACGTCCGCCAAGGCATCCATGAAACCGGGACGTTCGTTGAGGGCGGGCGTGCGCTTGTATTGAGTGATACCTGCCTGGTGCGCCACCTCGCCGTATTCGATATCCAGCTCCGATAACGTCTCGATGTGATCGCTGGTGAAGGCGATCGGCACCACCAGGAGGCGCTCCTGCCCGCGGGCGCCGAGGCGCTTGATAACCCGTTCGGTGCTCGGCCCAAGCCAGCGCACTGGGCCCACCTCGCTCTGGAAGGCGAGAAGGTAGGGATTGGGGCGGGCGAGGCACTCCACGACAGCCTGGACGCTCGCCCCGATCTCCTGGGGATAGGTGTCGCCGCGATCGATGA
>CAYYXP010000198.1:0-2142 GCA_964475685.1 uncultured Gemmatimonadaceae bacterium
CGAGGCGGGTACGGCTCCCCAACGGCGAGACTCTTCCGCTGCTCTCGGAGGTTCTCGACCTGCTGCCCGACACGGCCGTCTGGGTCGAGGTGAAGTCTCTTCCCCCGATCCACGACCAGTCGCTCCTCGAGGTGCTCGATCGCGGGCCCTGCCCGGAGCGATACGCAGTTCACGGCTTCGACCACGGAATTGTGCGGCGCCTTGGTGAGGCGCGCGCAAGCCTTCGCCGCGGGATCCTTCTCTCGTCCTATCTCGTTGATCCCGTCTCCGCCATGCGGGCGGTCGGAGCGACGGTCCTCTGGCAGGAGTGGCAGCAGGTGGACGCCGAGCTGGTGAGACGCGTTCACGATGCGGGCTGCCTCGTCATCGCGTGGACCGTGAACGAGAAGGGCGACGCGGAACAACTGGCCCGAATGGGGGTGGATGGGCTCTGCGGAAACTACCCGGACCGCATGCGCTAGACGCGCTCCTCGCCTTTCGAACGCTGGGCCTTCGCCTCCGCCACCTGCGCTTCCAGACGGGCGATCTCGACCCCCAGGTCATCCAGCCGCAGCATGATCGCGTCGACCCGCTTGGGCTCGATCTCTCCACCGCGTTCCTTCTTGTACAGCATCATCCCCAGATCCCGGGCGGCGTGGTCCCGCTGGCGCTTTACCCGCAGCAGCTCGATTTGAAGCTTCCCCTCGTCGAGGGCGGACTGGGCCTTCTTGCCAAAGGCCTCCAGCTCCTGGTTCAACCGGTCGAACAGCGTTGACTTGGACATTGCCCCTCCCGATCGGCGTGGTCCGACCGGACGTCGGACGGATTCCGCATGTTTCAGATGGAAAGCACAAGGGGGCGCGAACGTGATGTCCGCTGCCCCCTTCGTTGGATACCGCGCCCGCACCTCGAGCCGGCTAGGAGGCTGCCGTCTCGCCGGCGGCGGGATAGACCGACACCTTCTGGCGGCCCTTGTCCCTGAACTCGAAGCGCACCACCCCGTCCACCAGCGCGAAAAGGGTGTCGTCGTTGGCGCGGCGCACGTTCCTGCCGGCATGGAAACGGGTGCCCCGCTGGCGAACCAGGATGTTCCCCGACACCACCTTCTCTCCCCCGTAGTGCTTGACGCCGAGGTACTGGGGGTTGCTGGTCCGGCCGTTCCGGCTGGAGCCTACGCCTTTCTTGTGTGCCATGTCTGCCTCAGCCGAGCTTGACGTCAGTGATGCGGACCTCGGTGTACTTCTGCCGATGTCCGGTCTTCCGGCGGTAATTCTTCCGGCGCTTGAACTTGAAGACGTAGATCTTGGGCTCCTTGCCCTCGCCGACCACCTCCGCCACCACCTTGGCGCCGGCGACGAGTGGCGCGCCGGTGCGGATGGTCTCACCGTCGGACGAGAGGAGGACCTCGTCGAAGGTGATCTTTGACCCTGCTTCCGCGTCCATGCGCGGGAGCCGAAGGGTCTTGCCCTTTTCGGCGCGGAACTGCTTGCCGAGGGCGCGGAAGATGGCGTACATGTGCGTTCCGATGACTGAGGGTAAGGAATTTCGCTAGCCGGTAAAAGTATGCAGGATGGGCGGTTGGGACAAGGGGGCTAGGCCACCGCGTAGAGGTCGGTCACATCCCTCCCCGCCGGCCGGCTCATGAGCCGAAACTCATCGAGCCGCATCATGGGATCGTCCCGCAGCTCGAGGTCGAGCCCGGTGAGCTTGGAGAGGGTCTGCAGCAGCTTCGGCTCTTCCTCCAGCAGGTACAGCGCCACTTCGGGGTGCAGCCGGACCGCGAGTTGGCGCTCCCGGTTCTCGTGTCCGGCCCGCCTGAGGGCCCGCTCCAGCCGGCGCGTCACCACTTCCGGGGTGAAGACGCGGCCGCTGGCGGCACAGGTGGGGCAATCGGTGGTCATCGAATGCCAGAGCGAAGGCCGCACCCGCTGCCGGGTCATTTCGACCAGCCCCAGCTCCGACACCGCCAGCGCCTTGGTGCGTGCCCGGTCCCTCCCCAGGTGGGTCCGCAGTTCCTGAAGCACCTTGTCCCGATTCGTCCGCGTTTCCATGTCGATGAAATCGCAGACGATGATCCCGCCGATGTCCCTGAGCCGGATCTGCCGGGCGATCTCCCCCGCGGCCTCGCTGTTGGTCCGGAGGATGGTTTTCTCCGGGTCCTTC
>CAYYXP010000199.1:0-1814 GCA_964475685.1 uncultured Gemmatimonadaceae bacterium
GTGGCCGCGGCCCGGCTCGAGGGCAGCGTCCGCCTGGACGGTGCCCTCGACGAAGCGGCATGGGCCGAGGCGACACCGGCGAGCCCGCTCACCCAGCACGATCCCGACGAAGGCGCCGCGCCCACCGAACAGACCGAGATCCGCGTCCTCGTTGACGGCGATGCGCTGTACGTCGGCGCCCGGCTCTACGACAGCGACCCCTCCCGCATCCGCGCCCTGCTCACCCGCCGGGATGCCACCAGCGAGAGCGACCGATTCACCGTCCAGCTCGACTCCCGCTACGACCGTCTGACCGCGTTTGTCTTCGAGGTCAATCCGCGCGGAGTGCGCCGGGACGGAATTCTCCAGGCCGACGGGAGCGTGGACTACTCGCCCGATCCGGTCTGGGAGGCCGCGGTGCGGCAGGACTCGTCGGGTTGGTCGGCGGAGATCCGGATTCCCCTCTCGCAGCTCCGCTTCAACCACGGCTCCGACACCTGGGGCGCGCAGTTCATCCGCTTCATCCAGCGCCGGGGCGAGGAAGACGTCTGGTCCTTCGTCCCCAAGACCGAGCACGCCAGCGTGAGCCGATTCGGCCGGCTCACCGGTCTCGCGGATCTTCCGTCCCCGCGTCACATCGAGGTCGTGCCCTATGTGACCGGTCGGGGAGAGTATACCCACCCCGAGCCGGGTGATCCGTTCCGCGACGGCAGCGATTATTTCACCACGGGCGGCGCCGACGTCCGGCTCGGCGTGGGTGGAAACCTGTCTCTCGACGCGACCGTGAACCCGGATTTCGGCCAGGTGGAAGTGGACCCGGCCATCGTGAACCTCTCCGCCAACGAGATCTTCTTCGACGAGAAGCGGCCCTTCTTTCTCGAGGGCGCCAGCCTCTTCTCCTTCGCCCAGGTCAACGCCTACAACACGGCGGGATTCCCCGGCGTCTTCAACTCGCGCCGGATCGGGCGGACGCCCCAGCGAAATCTCGAGAACGACGACCCGATCTACAGCGATGCGCCGGTCGTCACCCGGATCCCGGCGGCGGTCAAGCTGACAGGCAAGACGGGCCACGGCTGGTCGATGGCGCTGCTGGACGCGGTGACCCGGGAGGAGCAGGGACGCTTCGTGGACAGCCTCGGCGTCCAGCACGAGGTGCCGGTCGAACCGCTGACCAACTACTTCGTGGGGCGGGTCCGCCACGAATCGGCCGACGGCAACCGGGCCATCGGCGGGCTGTTCACGGCTGTGGACCGCCGGCTCGACGACCCCACCCTCGCCGGACTGCTCCGCTCTTCGGCCTACGTGGGCGGCGTGGACTTCAATCGGTACTGGGCAAACCAGGGGTGGGTCCTCGACGGCTTCGTGACCGGCAGCCTGGTCCGGGGCGATCCGGCGGCGATCGCCCGCACCCAGCGCACCCCCGTCCGCTACTTCCAGCGGCCCGACGCCGAGAATTTCTCACTCGACACGACACGCACTTCGCTGGCCGGCTATAACGGGGTCGTCTCGATCACCAAGCTCTCCGGCCGGTGGCTCGGCAGTCTCACGCTGCAGGACAAGAGCCCGGGCTACGAGACCAATGACGTGGGCGCCGAGGTGTTCACCAACCGGCGCGCGGTGGCCACCGACATCGCCTACGCGACATACCGTCCCGGGCGCCTGTTCCGGAACTACCGGGTGGACTTCTTCACCACCCACGAGTGGGACTACGACTGGAACCGGATCACCTTCGACATCGGGCTCAAGCAGGCCGCCCGGTTCAAGAACTTCTGGCAGGCGACCCTCACCGCCGACTTCTATCCGGAGACGAGCGACGATCACCTCACCCGGGGCGG